>JAYVLZ010000366.1:0-8412 GCA_043759175.1 Chitinophagaceae bacterium
AAGAGAGAATAAATTATTTTATCACTGCCCTAAAGGACAGTGCAATTAAAGTTTTTAATTTAAAAATATCCTTAACTAAATGACATTGCCCTAAAGGGGCTTAAAGGCAAGAACCAGAAATTTATAACTCTTTTTATAAATCCATAGCGAGGTCATTTGCAATTGCTGATTAAAGAAAAGATGATGATGTGGAAGGTGAAATGTTTACGAAAAATATGAAGCACCGTCCCTTCTCTTCAAGGAGAAGGGAAAGAGGGTTGAGGTGAATTCCAGATAAATGAATAACACCAATATGAAAAAGCTAATCTATACAGCATTATTTTTCGTGGCAGCAATATTCACATTGCCTGGTGCATCTGCACAAGCTACTGCCACTGCAAAAATGCAAACCTACCGGGTAGGAATCTTTGCACCATTGTACCTGGATTCTGTTTTCACTCCTTCAGGCACTTTCCGTTTCAAAGAAGGCATGCCCAAATTTATTATGCCGTCGGTTGATTTTGTAAATGGCGTTCGAATTGGTTTTGATTCACTGCAGTTAGACAATGTAAATATCAATGCTTTTATATACGATACCAGGTCCTATACGGAACCGCTGGCCACCCTTATCAAAAATAAAAAAATTGACAACCTTGATCTGATCATTGGATCAGTAAGAGATAATGAATACAGGCAACTGGCAGACTTTGCATTTACAAATAACATTCCATTTATCTCTGCCACTTATCCAAATGATGGCGGCATTACAGGCAACCCTTTTGTTGTGTTGCTCAACTCTACTTTGAAAGCACATTGCGAAGCCATTTACAGTTATATTTTGCAAAATCATGGAACCGACAAAATTTTCCTGTTCAGAAAAAAAGGAACACAGGAAGATAAAATAGCATCTTATTTTAAAGCGATGAATGAACAGGATGGCAAAACGTTACTAAATATTCAAACACTCAATTTTGACAGTACTGTTTCACCAGATTTTTTAAAATCAAAATTAGACAGTAACCGGCAGACGGTTATTATTGGTGGCTCACTGGATGAAAGTTTTGCATTGAGTATTACCGGTGCCTGCTATAGTTTGTTTCAGCAATATCCCATCACACTTATTGGTATGCCTAACTGGGATGCATTTAAAGGCCTGACGAAAAAAGATGCTTTTGAAGATTTCCCCATTTATTTTACCACACCTTATTTTAATACCAAGTCAGACAGTTACAGTAAAATACTCACAGATGCCTATGCCAGGAAATTAAAAGGGAAACCATCTGATATGGCATTCAAAGGTTTTGAATGTGCACAGTTGTTCACCAGGCTGCTGGCTAAATATCCTGCTGACCTCATCAATCATCTGAATGATAAATCTTACAAGATTTTTTCTGATTATAATTTCCGCCCGGTAATGCTGAACAAAGCTGTGTACGCTCCTGATTATTATGAGAACAAACATTTGTATTTTGTAAGGATACTGAATGGAGTTACTTATAAAGCATGGTAATTTTTTGTTCCAGGCATTTGTTTTTTATAGCAGCATCGTTGCATCGCACTCTTGTACTTTTATAGCTTTTTGCATCAAAGCATCTCTCATTGAACTTTGTAAGGTGAACCTTGTTACCTATCCAAATCGCTATTTCGGTCATGCCTCAAAAAAAATCAAATCTCCCCACAAAAATCTGTCCCGTCTGCAACCAGCCTTTCACCTTGAGAAAAAAATGGCAAAGCATTTGGGATGATGTAAAGTATTGCAGTGAACGTTGCCGCAATGCAAAGAATAAGACAAAATAATTTTTGCTCTTAACCTTCTGCCTGCTTCTTTGTTGAATGAAAAGTAAACCTGTTTCAAATGGCATTGATTGATTTTACAGATAAAGGCTTATACTGCTCACAAGGCAGTTTTTATATTGATCCCTGGAAACCGGTAGAGAAGGCCATCATCACCCATGCTCACAGCGATCATGCAAGGTGGGGCAGTCATTCTTATCTCTGCCATCACCTCAGCAAACCAATACTGCAATTAAGACTGGGCGATAATGATTATCAAAGTGTAGAATGGAATGAAGCAGTGTATATGAATGGGGTAAAAATTTCCCTTCATCCTGCCGGTCATATTATTGGCTCCTCACAAATAAGATTAGAATATAACGGTGAGGTATGGGTAGTAAGCGGCGATTATAAAATAGAAGATGACGGAATCAGCGGAGCCTTTGAAGCTGTGCCCTGCAATACATTTATTACAGAATCTACATTTGGTTTACCTATTTATAAATGGAAAAAGCAAACTGAGATTTTCTCAGACATAAAAAACTGGGTAGTTCAAAATAATGCTGACGGAAAAACCAGTGTACTCATTGCATACAGCCTTGGCAAAGCACAAAGAGTATTACAACCATTAGCAGAAACTGGCTTGCCCATTTTTGTACACGGTGCAGTATTCAATGTCCGGGAAACCCTGATTAAAAACGGCTGGAATTTACCTGACGTTACAAGAGTAGAACCGGATACTCCAAAAGAATTATTCAGAGGAAATATTGTAATTGCACCACCCAGTGCAGATGGCACACCATGGATGAAAAAATTTTATCCATACAGCGTAGGTGTATGCAGCGGCTGGATGCAGGTACGGGGTAATGCAAGAAGAAAAAATGTGGATGCAGGTTTTGCTTTGAGTGATCATGCCGACTGGGAAGGTTTATTGACTGCGGTAAAAGCAACCGGTGCAAAAAAGGTTTTTGTAACGCATGGATTTCAATCGGCTTTCAGCCGCTACTTAAATGAACAGGGCATAGAAGCGGCAGAAGTAAAAACAGATTATGGAAGTGAAGAGGAAGAAATATTGAAAGAGTTAACTGTTACTGAACAAAATAATTCAACAATAACTCCCCTTTAGGGGATGGGGGCAACAATGGAAGAATTTGCAAACTTAGTACTGTTATTAGACTCCAGCACCAAAACAAATGATAAGCTGGAAGCACTGCAAGATTATTTTAATACTGCAGATGATAAAGATAAAGTATGGATGATCGCCATTTTTAGCGGCAGGCGTCCAAAGCGGATTGTAAACAGTACTTTACTGGCAAACTGGTGTTTGGAAATGATCCACATTCCTGGGTGGTTATTTGAAGAATCTTATCATACTGTAGGTGATCTGGCAGAAACAATTGCATTGTTATTACCGGAACCAACGAATATTTCCACTGCCGCAAAACACGGGCTGGCTTATTATTTAGAAAGTTTTATCAAACTGGAAAAACAAGAAGAATCTGTCAAAAAGCAATTCATCCTTGATGCATGGATGCAGTTCAACCACACCGAAAGATTTGTTTTCAATAAACTAATTACCGGCGGATTCAGGATTGGTGTGTCACAAAAAATGATGGTGAATGCGCTGGCAAAAACGGTTGACCTTTCATCCTCTATTATTGCTCACCGCATCAGTGGCAACTGGAATCCGGCAAGCACTTCATTCAGCAATTTATTGAGTGATGAGGATACTGGGCTGGATTTTTCCAAACCATATCCTTTCTACCTTGCTTATGCCATAGAAAATGAGGTGGCAGATTTAGGCAACATTCATGAGTGGCAGGCAGAATGGAAATGGGACGGTATCCGTGGGCAGATCATCAAACGCAATCATGAGTTGTTTGTATGGAGCCGGGGTGAAGAATTAGTGACCGAAAAATTTCCTGAATTTGAAGGATTTAAAAATGCATTACCAAATGGTGTTGTTATAGATGGTGAAATTATCTGTATCAACCCAGCAACAAATAATGGCAATCCGATACCGTTACCATTTGCTATGTTGCAAACAAGGATCGGCAGAAAAAATGTTACCAAAAAGCAATTGACAGAAGCGCCGGTAGGATTTATTGCTTACGATCTGCTTGAAATGGATGGAGCAGATGCAAGGAATATTCCACTGACAGAACGAAGGGCTTTGCTGGAAAAAATAATTACAGATGTACAACATCCTTCACTGTTATTATCTCCTTTGATCAATACAAAAAATTGGGAAGCCTTAAAAGAAAAAAGATTGTCTTCGAGAGATATTGGGAGTGAAGGTATCATGCTGAAACGAAAAGATTCCATTTACCAGGTAGGCAGAAAAAGAGGACACTGGTGGAAATGGAAAATAGATGCACTCACTATTGATGCGGTGATGATCTATGCACAAAAAGGCCATGGCCGCAGAAGTAATCTCTATACCGATTATACTTTTGCTGTAAAAGATGGAGACAAATTAGTAAGCTTTACGAAGGCTTACAGTGGCCTTACCGATAAAGAATTTAACGAGGTAGATAATTTTGTAAAAAGAAATTCCATTGAAAAATTCGGACCGGTACGTACAGTAAAGCCGGAACTGGTTTTTGAAATTGCTTTTGAAGGCATCGCTGCCAGCAACCGTCATAAAAGTGGAGTGGCTTTACGCTTTCCCCGGATGAGCAGGTGGAGAAAAGATAAGAAGCCGGATGAGATCAATACACTGGAAGACCTGAAAGAAATGCTGAAAATTTATTCTGATGTTGATAGATGATCAATCTTATTCATTTTATTTTTATTAAATTGCTCTTATGAAAGCAGGTAAAAAAATACTTCTTGATTTTGTTGTTGACAAACTTACTAACTCAATTGAGAATATATTATCTGGTGATAGTTTTCAAACTGAAGTATCACTTTTGGCAAAAGAGGATTTGGCAATTATTACAAAGAAGAACGGTTGGAGGTTTAATTGGGCTGTCGAAAACAGGCAACCACAAAGAGATGTTTTTAAACTTACAATTGTCAACAATCCTTCGGTTATACAGGGTTTAATAAGTATTGAGGTTAAACCTGATAATGTTTATCTGCATTTAATAGAAAGTGCACCGTTTAATATAGGAAAGCAAAAAGTATATGCTGGTGTACCGGGAAATCTTGTTGCTTTTGCCTGCAAATTATCTTTTCAAAGAGGACATGATGGTTATGTTTCGTTTACAGCGAAAACAAAACTAATTTCACATTATACTGATAGCCTGGGGGCTTACCACTTTGGAGGCCATCTGATGATCATTAACACAGAAGCAGCTTTAAAATTAATAAATAAATATTTTAAATTATAAATTATGAAAACTTTGAAAGAACCGGCCGACTTCCTTGTCAACAGCAAATCCCTATCTAAAAAAGATGAAGCTGCTATCTCTGCTTTTATAAAGGCGGACAAAGAAAGGAGGCTCAAAAGGCAACTCAGATCTGAATCAAAGAAAAAGAAAAACCGGAGTGCTGATGTGTAGTGATTGCGTTACTTGCATATTAATTCCGGCCCTTAATCAACAAAATTTTTAGCATGAAGAAGTTAATCTTTCTATTCCTGATTAGCTGTATTTCTTTTGCTTTTATCCAACTCACGGAAGCTTATCAAAAAGACAAACCGCAATTTATTCCGCCCAGTAAACAAAGAACCGGCAATGCTTTAAAGGGATATGAATACTTAATTACAGGTGATTATTTAAAAAGCGGTATCCCCTACTCTTTTTATTTTATGGCTGCGCCAAAAGACACAAATAATTTCCTGCAACGCAGCGGACCGAATAAAAATTTATCTCATGATTTTACTGCTGTGAAAGCGCCTAACGGAGAAATGGTAGTAGCCCCGAACTGCCTTCAATGTCATGCACAGGTTTTTGATGGCAAACTCATTGTTGGCCTTGGCAATTCTTTTAGTGACTTTACCATGAACAGGGGCAGCACAGCCATGTTAGCAGAAAATTTTTTAAATAATTTAAAAGGAGAGCAGGCAAAAAAATATGATGCTGCAAAAAACTTTATCACTGCTGTAAAAACGATCTCTCCAAGCCTTATCACGGGAACCAAAGGTGTAAACCTTGCAGATGGCTTAGCTTATTTATTGGTTTCTCACAGGGACCCTCAAACGCTGCAATGGAATGATAAAAACTTAATACCATTGCCGGATGAAATGATCCCTACAGATGTACCTGCATGGTGGCTGCTGAAAAAAAAGCATGGCATGTTTTACAATGGCTTTGGCCGTGGAGATTTTGGAAGATTTTTAATGGCCAGTAATTTACTAACGGTTACCGACACCTCAGAAGCAGCAGAAGTGGATAAACATTTTAATGATGTGCTGGCATATATTAATTCAATAGAGCCGCCTAAATACCCAAAGCCAATTGATGAGAAATTAGCCGCAACAGGAAAAGAGATTTTTAATGTTACCTGTTCCAAATGTCACGGCACTTATGGTGAGGACGGGAAATATCCAAACCTGTTGATACCTGAAAGTATTATCAAAACAGATTCAGCATTATATACTGCCAACTATTCCAATCCGCAGTTTGTTGATTGGTTCAATAAAAGCTGGTTTACAACCGGTGATCATCCTGCACAATTGGTTCCTTATCGTGGTTATATTGCACCACCATTAGACGGTATTTGGGTAACTGCTCCTTACCTGCACAATGGCTCTGTACCCAATTTAGAAGCTTTGCTGAACAGTGATAACCGGCCCACTTACTGGCAAAGAAGTTTTACCAAACAGGATTATAATTATGAGACTCCGGGATGGAACTATGAAGAAAAAGATGCACCCGGAAACAGTGAAGTGTATAATACTAAATTAAAAGGTTACGGCAATTATGGCCATTATTTTGGAGATCATTTATCGGATAAAGAAAGAAAAGCGGTGATTGAATATTTAAAGACATTATAAAAATTTTAAAAATTGCCGGAAAGGCGGTAAGACGGCAAGGAATAAGAATAAATTCTTCTTCACGTCTTTCCGTCTTTCCGGCTAAAAAAATCTGTACTAACTTCCATCCAAATATCCCATTACTTGAAACTTACTACCACCAAAGGATATAAAATAATAAACGCATGGCTGGCATCAAAAGGCCATCACCCCTTCCTGTTCCAGCAGCAGGCCTGGCAGCACATCATCAATAAAGAAAGTGGATTGGTAAATGCACCTACCGGTTGCGGTAAAACGTATGCTGTTTTTATCGGGGCGGTAATTGATTTCATCAACCAGCATCCGGATAATTATCAATCAAAGAAAAAAAATGGATTACAATTACTTTGGGTAACACCATTAAGGGCATTGGCAAAAGATATCGGACGGGCAATGGAAGAAGTAATTGTTGAACTGGGCATGCAATGGGAAGTGGCCATCCGCAATGGAGACACACCGGTGAGTGAAAGACAAAAACAAAAAAGGCAAATGCCCGAAGTGCTCATCATCACACCCGAGAGTTTGCATTTATTATTGGCGCAAAAAAATAACCCAGAAATATTTCAGCAGTTAAAAATTATTGCAGTAGATGAATGGCATGAATTACTCGGCAGTAAAAGAGGTGTGCAGGTAGAATTGGCCGTTTCAAGAATTGTTTCAATGGTCAATCGTCAATCGTCATTGGTCAATAATGAAACTTCAAAAGGTTGTGATCAACATTCAATGCTAAATAATCAATGTTCAGTTTGGGGAATTTCTGCCACCATTGGAAATCTTGAACAGGCGAAGGAAGTACTGTTAAAACCATTAATGCATCTTCAAAAAAGCGGAGTCCAAAACTCCCTCTCCTTTGGAAAACTTGTCCCGACCATTCGGGAGGGCTGGGGTGAGGTAGTAAAAGCAAACATCAAAAAAAATATTGAAGTCATTCCCATCATTCCGGATGAAATAGAAAAGTATCCGTGGGCCGGGCATCTTGGTATCAAGCTAGTGGAAAAAGTAATTCCCATCATCAATGAAAATACCACCACACTTATTTTTATCAACACAAGGGGCATGAGTGAAATGTGGTATCAAAGTTTGTTGGCCGCAGCTCCTGAGTTGTCTGGTGCCATTGCTTTGCATCACGGCAGCATGGAACAGGAATTGCGGCTATGGGTGGAGGATAGTCTGCATACAGGAAAACTAAAAGCGGTAGTGTGTACCGCCAGTCTTGATCTGGGTGTTGACTTTCGTCCTGTGGATACCGTGGTGCAGGTTGGTTCACCAAAAGGTGTTGCAAGATTTTTGCAAAGAGCAGGCCGCAGTGGTCACCAGCCCGATGCCACCAGCAGGATTTATTTTTTACCTACACATTCATTAGAGTTAGTAGAAGTGGCGGCACTAACAGATGCTATGGAACAAAATTATATTGAAAGTAAAGAACCGATGATGCTTTGTTTTGATGTGCTGATACAATACCTCTGCACACTGGCTGTGGGTGATGGTTTTATCCCGGAACAAATTTTTAAAGAGATCAAAAGCACTTATTCATTTTCCGCCATCACGGATGATGAGTGGTATGAAATATTATTTTTTTTAGTACAGGGCGGTAAAGCATTACAGCAATATGACGAGTACAAAAAAATTGAAGTGATTGATGGCGTTTATAAAATTCCCGGCAGAAGAATGGCCATGCGGCACCGCATGCACATTGGCAC
>JAYVLZ010000367.1:0-5643 GCA_043759175.1 Chitinophagaceae bacterium
CTTTTATTGTAAGGATTGCATTGCTGTTTATTGCATTTAACAAAGCTGATATAAATATATTATCGCTGCTGCAAATATTTGGTAAAGGATTATTATTTGATATTGGTGTAGCCAGTTTTTTTGCGTTGCCCTATTCAATTTATTTATTGCTGTTCCCTCAAAAATGGAGCAACACAGTTGTTAACAGGGCCATTACTTACACCGCATTTTTTCTTGCCACATTTATCCTGCTATTTTCCTTTTTTGCTGAATTTACTTTTTGGGGTGAGTTTGAAAGCAGGTTCAACTTCATTGCAGTTGATTACCTCATCTACACGTACGAAGTAGTGAATAATATCAACCAGTCATATCCCCTTCCCATATTGATCGGCGGTATGCTGGCAATCACTTTGATGGTAATATGGCTGTTCAATAAAAGAAAAATATTTGCAGCCACTTTTACGGGAAAAGTAAAATTTATAAACCGGCTGTTGGTAACCGTCATTATCATTGCAATAGCATCCTTGTATGCATTTAAAATAAATAACAGCTTTGCAGAAACCAACAGCAACCGGTACCAAAATGAATTATCTAAAGCTGGTATTTATTCTTTCTTTTCTGCCTTTAAGAACAATGAATTGAACTATGAGCATTTTTATAAACTCATTGATAATAAAGAAGCCTTTTCAATTATCAGGAATGAATTGAAGGATTCCGGTACAGTTTATTTAAAAGATGATCTGTCTGTAAAAAGGCACATCACTCATTCGGGTAAAATGATTAAACCGAATGTGATCATGATTACCATTGAGAGCCTGAGTGCTGACTTCCTTAAAACTTTTGGTAACATACAAGGCATTACACCAGTGCTGGATTCATTGGCAAACCGTAGTATTTTGTTTACCAACATGTATGCAACCGGCACCAGGACTGTACGTGGAATGGAAGCATTGTCTCTATCCATTTCACCCACACCCGGCAGCAGCATTGTGAGAAGGCCGAATAATGATAACCTCTTTACTATTGGATATATGTTTCAGCAGCAGGGATATGCAACGGGATTTTTTTATGGGGGTGATGGTTACTTTGATAACATGAACCAGTACTTCGGCAGCAATGGTTATGCTGTTACAGACAGAAGCAGGAATCTTTTGGCGACAGACAATTTTAAATCTCCTCACCATATTATTCCGGACAGTTTGGTAAATTTTGAAAATGCCTGGGGTATATGTGATGAAGATTTGTACAATGCTGTAATAAGAGATGCGGACGCAACATTTAAAGAAGGTAAATTATTTTACGGCTTCGTGATGACAACTTCCAACCATAAACCGTACACATATCCTGCTGGCAAAATCGATATTGCTTCGGGTAGTGGCAGAGAAGGAGCTGTAAAATATACTGACTATGCCATTGGTGAATTTGTAAATAAAATAAAAACTAAACCGTGGTTTAGTAATACCATTATTATTTTTATTGCTGATCATTGCGCCAGCAGCGCCGGCAGAAATGAAATTGATATTGCCAAATATCATATCCCTGCCATTATTTATAATCTGCCCAATCAACCAGCATTCAATATCTCAAAGATTTGCTCACAGGTTGATTTGTATCCCACCTTGTTTAGTTTATTAAACTGGCAATATAACAGTAACCTATATGGTAAAAATGTATTGTCTGATCAATATCAGCCGAGAGCTTTACTCGGAACTTATCAGAAATTGGCCTACATGAAAAATGACAGTCTTGTTATTTTAAGTCCGCAACAAAAAGTGGAAACCTTCCGGTACAATAAAACTACCAATGAACAAATTCCTGCAAAAGCAAATGCACAATTAGTAAATGAAGCGATTGCTTATTATCAAACAGCGTATCATCTTTTTAAGAATAGTGGATTGAAGCAATCATCAAATTAATTGATGCCGTTGCAGCGGTAAAAATCCATTTAAAACTTTTCACCTACGAAACCCGCTGCTTTACCTACGTTTTTATTGCAACAGCCTAATGCTGCTTTTGAAAGATGCAAAGGCATTATACATTTGTATAACAAAAACAAAAAACATGGAAAACAATTTTAACAGTAAAAGAAAAGAGGAAGGCAGGGTAATAGGTGGTTTAATTTTAGTGGTAGCAGGTGCAGCTTTATTACTACGTAACACTGGCTTCCCACTGCCCTACTGGTTGTTTAGCTGGCCGATGATTTTAATACTGGTGGGCATATACAGTGGTATTAAACACAATTTCAGAAACAGCAGCTGGCTTGTGCTGATAGCTGTTGGCGGATTTTTTCTTGCAGACCGCATATTTACCAGCCTGAGCCTTGCACCCTATTTCTGGCCAATACTGATCATTGCTCTTGGCGTGATCTTCATCATAAAACCCAAACGGGACAAATGGATGGAAGTTCCCAATGATGAAAAAAAAAATGGCGGGAGCAATATTACGCCAATAGACTGGACAGATGCCAAAGTGAATAGTGGGTTTGCAACAGACGACAATGATTACCTGAAAGTAGAGTCGGTTTTTAGTGGTGTGCAAAGAAAAGTGATGTCAAAAAATTTTCGGGGCGGAAAAGTTGCCTGTGTTTTTGGTGGTGCTGATATTGATTTAACACAGGCTGACATTAATGGAAAAGTGGAAATAAAATTCGATGTGGTTTTTGGCGGTGCAAAAATTATAGTGCCTCCACACTGGACTATATACAATCAAATTGATGGGGCATTTCACGGTGTGGATGATAAAAGAAAATTCAATGGATCAGTTACTATGAATCCTGAAAAAACACTGGTATTGAGAGGTTCAGTAGTGTTTGGTGGACTGGAGATCAAGAGTTATTAACCCCCTGTTCCCCGAAGGGGAAAATAATGCAAGAGCATAAAATTAGCGGTGTTTTTGCTATTATTGAGTGAACGCATTTGAAACCTTCTTTTTTCATCAGTATAAACTGATCAAGTGATGTTTAATTAAAATCCAAAATCCTGGTACAAAATTATTTCAACATCAAAACTACATTCAATGAACTGGTACCTGGCGAAATTGGTTTACCAATTTATCTGTGGAAACGGATTACATACACCACAGTTTAATGAACAACTCCGGTTGATAAATGCAGACGATGCATTACATGCTTTTTACAAAGCAAGGCTGATTGGTGAAAGAGAAACAACTGTTATCACCAATAATAATTTATCTGTGAAATGGAAATTTATAGATGTAACAGAGCTACTGCCCGTAGGAAAATTATCAGACGGCGCCGAAGTATGGTCCAGCATTAGTGAAGATAATGATGCAGCGATGTACATTCGCAATACCCAGCAAAAAGCTACTTCCCTATTGCAGGAAGGTATCCTGGAATTAACAGTTTAAAAATTAAATTTTGGCGCTTACAAATTTAAATGGCAGGCAAACAAAACCTGAAAGTAACAGGTTGAGTACATCCATTGCATTTTCAATATGGTGGTGTATATGGACTCCTTTATACATATCTGTTCTTCAAAATTTTGGCGTAGCAATAAAACAGGCAGTTGCAGACGGGTTTATCAGTAATACACTGCTTGCAGCTATTTGTGCTTTTGTTATTAATAACATGCGTTACTATCTTCCTAAAAAAGAAAAATACCTGTATGTTTTGATTATGGCGGGTGCATTAAGCGCTATATGGCTGGTAGTAGTAAAGCTGATACTAAAAACAATTTTTAAGGGAGATGAAGTATACCTGCCATACTTACAACAAACTGCTGTGTTACGATTTACGATTGCATTTTTATTGATTTCCTGCAATACCCTGCTGAGTTTATTGTGGTACACACAAAAAGAACAGCAGGAAGAAAGCGAACGCAAAGCAGATATGGAAAGAATGGCCCGGGAAGCAGAACTGAATAAACTACGCCAGCAACTGCAGCCCCATTTTTTATTCAACAGTTTGAATTCTATCAGTGCATTAACCGGGCAGCAGCCGGAAAAAGCCAGGCACATGATTCAGCAACTGTCTGATTTTTTAAGAGGCACTTTACGCAATGAAGATCAGCAATGGGTAAGTTTAGAAGAAGATTTGCAATACCTGCATTTATATTTGGATATTGAAAAGGTTCGTTTTGGCTACCGGTTGCAATCAAAAATTGACTGTGATGAAACTGCTTTGCAAATGAAACTGCCAACCATGCTGCTGCAGCCGTTGGTAGAGAATGCCATCAAGTTTGGATTGTATGATACGATTGGTGAAGTAACAATTTTAATTACAGCAAAAAATAATAATGGAATGCTGGAAGTGTCCGTTCAAAATCCTTATGATGAAACCACAGCCATGCCGATGAAGGGAACAGGCTTTGGACTGGCATCTGTAAAGCGGAGATTATTTTTGTTGTTTGGAAGACAGGATTTGCTGGAGATAAAAAAAGAGGAGCAATTATTTATTGTGGTGGTGAAAATTCCGGCCTCCCCTCCCGCCTCAGGCGGGACCAAAGGAGGGGCTTAAGGCAAGAGTTTTAAATTTAAGAGGTTTTCTGAGTAGCATACTGTTGGCGTATTTGCTGATTAAAGAAATAATGAAAATGGGGAAGAATAAAATGTTTGGTAATTGACTAAAGCGCCGTCCTTCTCCTTCGGAGAAGGATAAGAGGATGAGGCCGCTCTATCTTTTAAAAAAATTACAATAATGAAAGCAATCATTATAGACGACGAACCATTAGCAAGATCAATCATAAAAGAATACCTGTGCCCTTACACTAATATTATGTTGGTGGAAGAATGCAATGATGGTTTCGAAGGAATCAAAGCAATACATCTCCATCAGCCGGATCTTATTTTTCTGGATATACAAATGCCAAAGATCAATGGTTTTGAAATGCTGGAACTGGTAGACAATCCTCCATTGGTGATCTTTACAACAGCCTTTGAAGAATACGCCATCAAAGCATTTGATGCACATGCGGCAGATTATTTATTAAAGCCGTTCAGCAAAGAACGTTTTGATAAAGCCATTCAAAAAGCATTGCTGCAAAAAAATAATGTGGCGCAGGCCATTGCATCTTCAGCATTGGAAACTGCCGCCCCCAACAACAGGATCGTTGTAAAGGACAATGGTAAAATAAAAATCATTCCGCTGCCCCAGGTACAGTATGTAGAAGCTGCAGATGATTATGTAAAAATCCATACTGCTGAAGGAAATTTTTTAAAAAAGAAAACCATGCAGTATTTTGAAGCCAGTTTACCACAGCAGGAATTCATCCGCATTCACCGTTCGTATATTGTAAATGCACAACTCATTACCCGTATCACACCTTACGAAAAAGACAGTAATTTGGCTTTGCTTACTACCGGGGCACAGCTACCCGTTAGTAAAGCTGGTTATACAAAATTGAAACAGGTGCTGGGAATTTAATGTATAATAAAATAAGACCTGATGATCTCAATATTTTCTTAAGAAAACCACCCAAATTCTGAATCAATAGCTTTTTTAATAGTGCCGAAAATTCTTACTTCTCTTTCTTCACCTTCCAGCAAATTGGAATAAAAGTATTGTCCTGATATCAACTCTTCAAAACCAAAAATAATGGTTCGCTCATTATAATCTAAAATCCGCAAGCCTTAAAACAATTCATAAATCTACCTTAGCTTTTGGATATGTTTTGCAAAAATGTGTAATAGATGGCAGAAATTGATTTT
>JAYVLZ010000368.1:0-4970 GCA_043759175.1 Chitinophagaceae bacterium
TAAGATAACGCTGGTTGGTATCATGTAAGTATACCGCATAAGGGTTATCAAAATTAAATTTCAGCACACCGAGAGCATTATCATCTCCACTGCCCTGCATTACCTTATACGGTATCCCTTTGGTATATTTAGCCCATTTAACTGTACCGGGATCAATAATATCACCTTTTTCATTCATTATCTGCAGGCCGATATTTTGTAAATAATATGGGTTATTTTTTAATTTCGGTAAATACTGTTTTGCAATAATACTGGTGGGTACCGTCCAGGTAGGATAAGTAACCATATTGGTGATGGCACTCGTGAGCAGCGGCGTACTGGTGGTTGGTTTGCCACAAATAATTTTTGATGTAAGCACAAGCGTATCCGTATCCC
Organism: Chitinophagaceae bacterium; assembly: GCA_043759175.1. Taxonomy (GTDB): domain Bacteria; phylum Bacteroidota; class Bacteroidia; order Chitinophagales; family Chitinophagaceae; genus Ferruginibacter. The sequence continues at coordinate 376 of JAYVLZ010000368.1, forward strand.
ACAACTCCAAATAATAGCCGGGCAGATTTACCCAGATATATTTGTCCGGCATACTGTCTGGTAATTGTTTATAACGGTCCAGTGTAATGGCAATTCGTTTGAAGCGTTCCACATCATTTGAATTCAACATTTTTATCAGCGATTCAGAAAATTTGCCATCCTGCTTAATACCTTTTAGTTTTTGATATTTTTTTATGGCAGTCTGCAGCTGCAGCGTATCAGGAAGATTATTGGTGAGCTCAATTGATTTGCTTTCGCTCAACCGTTTTTGCAGTGCCTTAATAAATGCCAATGAATCCTTTTCATCCTCTGGTTTAATTGGATACTTCACATATGTGTACACTTTCCTGTCCATACTGTCAAGAAATCTTTTAACCCCCATTTTTAAATTGATGTATCCTCTTTTGTTTGGTTCGGCAGCATTAACAGCAGCAGTAAATTGTTTTTGCTGAAGCAATGTTTTAAAACGATCTATGATTGTAACAGTGCTGCCAGTATCTTTTTGCAATACAACAGAATCGGCAAAAAGCCTTCCCATTTTTATATCCTTTAATATTTTTATGGAGGCATCCGTCATTAAAATATCAGCCTTGGCCCAAAGCACCGCATTCTTTCTTTGCACTGAATCAGTGTCAATAATTGTTTTAAGCCTGGTAAGATGTTTTAAATTATAATCAGCCGGGAACAAACCATAGAGCTCTGACTGTGAGATAAATTCCAGCAAAGAATCTGCTAAGGGAAATAATTTTTCTTCATGACTCCACACATTGGTAAACTCGTTTTCACTGTAAAATTTATTTGTTACCAGCGGAAGTCTTAAGCGAATGCTGTCGTCAATTTTATTACTATGTTCCGATGCATATGCCAATACCTGTTGTATACTTAGCCCTGATTCTTTATCCATTTGCTCTGGTGCCGTAACAATTTTAGTCTCAGGTTTTTTTACTGTATTATTCTCATGTCCATTGCAGGATAAAATAAAAAGGCAAAGCAGCAGGAAAGTATAATTTATAAGAGTTTTTCTATGATAGTCCATATTTTGCCGGGATATTTGTAATTTTCAATAACGGATTTTTTCAGGAAGTAAGCTAATGGATTCTATACAAAGTAACAAATCAATCGTATAGAAAGTTGATTTTTGGGTGTAGTTTTTATTGAAAGCCCAGCATCAATTTGTGAGAGGCTATTTAAATTTTGCTGTTTTTTCATTTCCGGTTATATCGCCATTTGCCCGTATCTGGATCTGGGCATTTAATATCCACTCTGTACAGCCTTTTTGCTGTAAGTAATCATTAATATTATTGATCACGGTAAGTACTTCACTGTAAGTTCCTTCGACAACAGTTGCAAAAGGACCTACTTCATATTTAAGGGATGATTGCTGAATGATAGCAATGGCCTCATCCACCCATTCATAAGGATGCTTGTGCTGCACAACAGGAATAATTTGTAAAGATGCATTGATAATATGTTGGTGCATATTTTAAAAGACTTTAAATAATGCGATTAATTTTTTGTTCCAGCATCAGCAAATCCGCCAGCACAAAAGCTGTTACCGCTTCCAATACTACAGGTACTCTTAAAGCAATGCAGAGATCATGCCTTCCTTTTACTGAGAAAGCTTCTACTTCGCCAGTTTCCATATTTAATGTTTGCTGTTCTTTTGGTGTAGAAGATGTTGGTTTGATAGCAATTCTGAAAACCAATTCATTGCCATTGGTGATGCCACCTACAATGCCACCGCTGTGATTGGTAGTTGTTTTACCATCGCTGTTTTCAATCCAGTCGTTGTGATCGCTGCCAAACATTTTTGCTGCAGCAAAACCGGTTCCGAATTCAATACCTCTAACAGCAGGTATGGCGAATACTGCATGGCTGATTACTGATTCAGCAGAATCAAAAAAAGGTTCCCCTAATCCGATTGGCAAGCCATTTACTTTACATTCCACAATACCGCCGATGGTGTCTTTTGCATCAATGGCTTTTTGCAACCCTTTTTCAGTATCTGCCTCCCCTCCTATTTCTAAAATGGTTGATTCCACTTTTATATTACCCAGCAACTTCTTCGCAATAACACCGGCAGCAACAATACATACGGTTAGTCGTCCGCTGAAATGCCCTCCACCTCTGTAATCTTCAAAGCCTCCAAATTTTTTGGTGGCAACAAAATCTGCATGACCGGGACGTGGTATTGCTCTTTGCTTTTCGTAATCGGTACTTCTTGTATTGTTATTGTCGAATAAAATAGTAATTGGGAAGCCGGTGGTTTTACCATTAAATACACCATTCATTATTTTAGGAATATCATCTTCCTTTCGTGGGGTGGTTCCTTTTGCTCCTGGTTTTCTTCTTTCGATATCTATGCTGAAATCATCTACGCTTAGTGGTAAGCCAGCGGGGCAGCCATCAATATTTATACCCACACAATTACCATGTGATTCACCAAAAATAGAAACCCTGAATATGCGTCCAAAACTGTTCATAATTAATCTGAATTTTTCAATGATAAAAAGTCAAGCAAGCTCATAAACCACTCAAGTATTTTTTAGGTTAATTTTTTATAATTTTTTAATCTTCTTTTTCTTTCCATCCTTATACTGTTCAATAATATAACCATCTTCCACTATTACAATTGGAATACCAAGTGCAAAATTTTCTTCAGCAGCTTTTTTGCCCACGAGCTTCCCAATTTCTATTAGTATTGCCGCTTCGTTGCTTATTTTCTTTTTCATACACTATACACTATTTCAACATCACGCCTAATTGCTTTAAATGCTCATAAAAATCAGGATACGATTTATTGATAGCATCTGCTTCTTCAATGATCGTTTCACCTGTTGCTCCTAAAGCTGCTACCGCACAAGCCATTGCTATGCGGTGATCATGATGGGAATGAACCGTTGCTCCTTTTACGCCATTACCTCCTTCTACCAGCATCAGGTTGTCCTGTAATTTTATACTAATTCCCATCTTGCCAAATTCATCTTGCAACGTGAGACCACGATTGCTTTCTTTATGTGCCAAACGGTTCACTCCTTCTATGGCTGTAGTACCATTACAAAATGAGGCCAATGCAACAAGAGGAGGAAATAAATCCGGACAGTCCGTAGCATCAAAGTGAAATGGTTTTAATCCTTTGATACCTATTGATGGAAGACCAATATTGATCTGATTTTCTTCAATTGATATTGTACAACCACAATCCATGAGCGCCTTTAAAATTGCCTTATCGGCCTGTGTTGAAAATACATCTAAGCCTGTGACAGTAATGTTTCCACTTACAGCACCGGCCACTAATAAAAATGCGCCACCGCTCCAGTCGCCTTCTACTGTGTAGTTGATGGTTTTGCTGGTGTGATTAGTGGGGTTGATAACAAATGATTCGTAATTATTATTTACTACATCATAACCAAAATGTTTCATCACCTGTAAAGTCAAATCAATGTAGGGTTTGCTTTTTAAATTGTTTACGGTAATGGTTGCAGGCCTGGTGACTGCATTTCCATAAGCCATCAAAAGGCCTGTTAAAAATTGTGAACTTAATGAGCCATCGATGGTAATATCATTTGGCTGCAGCGGGCCTTTAATTTTCAGCGGAAGTTTACCATTATTTGATTGGATACTAATGCCGAGCTGTGGGAAAATTTCATCAAAAAAATCCATTGGCCTTGTAAGCAAACTGCCGCTGCCGTTAATAGTGATTTCACTTTTACTCAAGGCTGCTAATGGTGTGAACATGCGGATACCGAGGCCACTTTCACCACAGTTCAAAGCCCCCCTGCCTCCGCTGGTTAGCGGAGGGTTCTTAGAGCCAGCAAATGCAGGGCTCTTTATTATTAGGCTGCCGTTGGGTTTTTCTGTTATTTCACATCCTAAATTTTTTATTATTCCTACTGCTGCTAAATCATCATTACTCTTTCCTGGGTTATTGATAACCGTTACCCCTTCATTTAATAATGCTGCTGCACAAGCCCGTTGCATGGAGCTTTTGGAAGTGGGTGCATTAATTGTTCCGGAAATTTTTGAAGGTGTAACTTTTACTGTCATAAAAAACTCTTTCGATTTTCATACTCTTAAAGCCTCCCGATTTATCGGGAGGTTGGGGAGGCTATTAAATTTTCTAATTGCTGCATTGGGATGGGCTTAATGATTCCCTCCCCTATCTTATTGAGTAAAATAAAATTCATTTCACTGCTTACTCTTTTTTTATCCATCTTCAGCAAATTCCAGATGGATTCTTTATCAAAGGAGATGGATGAAGTCAACTGGTATTGTTCTATCAGTTGCTTTATTTTTTCTTTTTCAACCGGATCAAAATTGTTGATCGCCGCAGAAATAGTACAGGCGGCCACCATACCCACACTTACGGCATGGCCATGTGGAAGCTGATAAATATTTTCAATTGCATGTCCCAGTGTATGACCAAAATTCAGCAGCTTACGATCACCTTTTTCAAATTCATCCGCCACCACTACGGTTGTTTTGATCTGCACATTTCTTTCAATTAAAGCAGCAAGCAGTGATGCATCTGATTGAAAGTTTTCTATGCTGTTTTTTTCTAACAGTGAAAATAAATCTGCATCTTTTATACAGGC
>JAYVLZ010000369.1:0-7719 GCA_043759175.1 Chitinophagaceae bacterium
GCCTGTACGTTATCTGAACAAATAGATAATATTGTAATGATGGAGGACAATGGAGCCGGTGCAGTGGTGCTGTTTTCTTTGTTTGAAGAACAGATAAAAAAAGAGGAGGCCCTCTTTAAAACTGTGCAATCCGAAACGACTAATACTTTTGCCGAAGCATCAGATTATTTTCCCGACCTGGATGATTTTAATGTAGGCACGGATGAGTACCTGGAAAATATCCGCAAGGCAAAAGAAAGGGTGAAAATTCCCATCATTGCAAGTTTAAATGGCATCACCAATGAAGGATGGATTGATTATTCAAGAATGATGGAGCAGGCAGGTGCTGATGGCATTGAAGTAAATATATTCTTTATTCCAACCGATCCTGGGATGTCATCTTCTGAAGTGGAGCACCGGTACCTGAATATCATTGAATCTATTAAGCGGTCTGTAAAAATTCCCGTGGCTGTAAAACTTAATCCTTATTTCAGTGCCATGGGTAACATGTCGCTGCGTATGCAGGATGCAGGTGCAGATGCACTGGTTTTGTTCAATCGTTTTTACCAGCCGGATTTTGATATCGATGAACTGATCATTAAAACAGATTTGCATTACAGTGAACCCGGTGAAATCAGGCTGCCTTTATTGTGGATCGCTTTGTTATACGGGAAAGTAAAGATTTCATTGGCTGCCACTACCGGTGTGCAAAGTGCCATTGAAGTAATTAAATATATTTTGGCCGGGGCAGATGTTGCAATGACTGCTTCCAGTTTATACAAAAATGGAATTCCTTATTTAAGAACGATGAATAAGGAATTGCAGAACTGGATGTACAGGATGGGTTTTGATACCATTAGTTCATTCAAAGGCAGCATGAGCCAGCGGCATATTTCAGATCCTTCCGCATATGAAAGAGCGAATTATATTAAAATACTGGAGGGAGTAAAATGATAATATCAAATCAAAAAAAACTTACAATCAGGAACATTAAAACACGAAAATATTTTCTGGCATGTTCCTTTTATTCAGCAATATTATTTACAGGTTTTAAACACAAACAATTTATCTGATGAATTATTCAACACAACACAAATTTCATATTCCCGTAATGGGGCTGGCATTTACAATTGATAGTCCTGTTAAAGTGGCCAGGTTTGGGATATCTTCTGTTATTTCAATCGTTGAAGACAGGTTGATAGAAATGATGAGAAGTCATTACTATCCAACTATCGGGGTAGAATATCAGCCAATCACCATTCACGAACCAGATTACCGTGCTAAAAGAATTACGGACTACCTGAACCTGGTAAATACAATTGTTCAGGCACAGTTTGAAAAATTGAAAAAGGCTGCATTTGAAAAAGGCTCTGAGATAATTAAATATTTTGAAATGCTGCCAGATGATAGTGTATTGAAAAAAATGTACCGGCAAATGGTTAATACAACAGATCAGCTGGAAAGAAAAAAAATTGAAAACTATCTACGGACTCAGATGAGCCCCGGAAGTATTGACGTAAATATCATGACCAAAATAGACAAGAATAATTTTGACAAGGATGGTAACCTCCTTGGAGATGGTTCAGATGCGGTGGCAGCTCTTAGGGGATATGCAAATAGCAATCTTGTAAATTCATCTGTAATTTTTTCGGCAGGCTTGAATCCGAGACTGTATAATTACCTGGAGCAATGTACAGCGTTTGAAGTAAATGAGGATGGCGGTTTTACAAAAAAAATAATTATAAAAGTAAGTGATTACCGGTCTGCATTAATACAGGGAAAATATTTAGCCAAGAAAGGGATTTGGGTAAGTGAGTTTCGTATTGAATCAGGTCTTAACTGCGGTGGGCATGCTTTTGCAACAGAAGGTTATTTGCTGGGACCAATCCTGGAAGAGTTTAAATTAAATAAACAGGAACTTACCGAAACACTTTTTGAAATTTATAATGCGGCCATTCAGAAAAAAAGTAATCATAAATTTATTCATCCGCCGGCCATCCAGATTTCTGTTCAGGGAGGTATTGGAACCTATGAAGAAGACAATTTTTTGCATGAACACTACCATGTAGACAGTACTGGATGGGGCACACCTTTTTTACTGGTGCCTGAAGCAACCACAGTAGATGACAATACATTGCAACTGTTGTGTAAGGCACAGGAAAAAGATATTTTGCTGAGCAATAATTCTCCTTTGGGGGTGAGGTTTCATTACCTGAAAGGCACCAGCGGTGATGTTGAAAAAGCAAGCCGTATCAGTAATGGAAAACCAGGAAGTCCATGTACAGAAAAACACCTGGCGTTTAATACAGAGTTTACAAAAGAGCCGATTTGTACAGCTTCTCACAAATATCAGAAATTAAAAATTGCACAGTTACAAACATTGAACCTTCCGGATGCGGAGTATAAAAAACAACTCAGCAATGTGCTGGACAAAGAATGTTTATGTGTTGGCCTTAGCAATGCAGCTGCCATTTGCTACAGCCAGACTTTTGTAAAGAAACAACCTTCAGTAAATATTTGCCCCGGTCCGAATATTGTTAATTTTTCCAAAGTGGTATCATTGCAAACAATGACCGATCATATTTATGGAAGAAAAAATATTATGACCAATACCCTCCGGCCTCACATGTTTATTGCTGAGCTTCATTTGTACATTGATTTCTTCCGGGAACAAATAGCAGAGGACATGCGGTTGGATCAATTTGAGAAAAAGAAAAAATACTATACTTCTTTTTGCCAAAATATCCGGAACGGCATCAATTACTACCGGCAGTTATCAAACAAGTTTGAAACAGGCCGGGAACAGTTTATAGCTTCGTTGAATCATGCTGAGATAGAATTGGATTTGATCAATTATCAATATTCAATTATTGATACGCCTGTGCAGGCAACAGCTGTGAGTGCTTAATTTTTAAATTCGGTTTTTGTAAGTGAATTGTGTTGCTTACACAATTCACTTATACATTTACCTCATTGGTCTGCATATAATCTGTTGGGTTGAAATATTCTTACTTTTAGTTACCAGTTTTTACAGGATTGCCTGATACACCTGTCATAAAGTACCTTTGCCTGTTCTGTTTCTGGTACTGTTATTATTCATCACTTAATTTAAAATATCATGAAATTGCTATTCCTGTTATTGTTTATCCTGACCTCAGATCCACACTGGCAAATTTTAAAAACAGCCAATAGTGTAAATGGAAGAAGTGAATGTGGCGTTGCATCAGTAGGTGGTAAATTATATTTACTGGGTGGTGACGGGCCTGCTAACAATGTGGAAGTTTTTGATCCATCAACAAATACCTGGACAAAAAAATCTGTAGCTCCTGTTGCCTTCAATCATTGCCAGCCGGTGGGTTATCAAAATAAAATTTATGTGCTGGCAGCATTTTCCGGAGGAGGATTTCCAAACCAGGGCAATCTTACTGGGCCATTGATTTATGATATCCAAAAAGACAGCTGGCAAAATGGTGCAGACCTGGATTCAGCAAGACGGAGAGGTGCTGCAGGTGCGGCGTTGTACAATGGAAAATTATACCTCGTATGCGGAATACAGCATGGACATTCCAGTGGCACCACTGATATGTTTGATGTATATGATCCTGCAACAAATACATGGACAGCGCTGCCCAATGCTCCACATATCCGGGATCACTGTGCCGCAGCAGTTGTTGGAGATAAGCTGTATATCGCCGGTGGCAGAAATACCAGTTATCATGAACCCAATAATTTTATGGCATTCTTTGCAAAGACAGTTCTTGAAGTTGACTGTTATGATTTCAATACAGGCAAATGGCTTACACCGGATGCCAAACTTCCATTGGGAAGCGGCGGCGGATCGATGGTAAATCTGGATGGCAAACTTTATTATATGGGTGGAGAAAGAGCCACGGATAAAGAACAAAACCGCTCAAGAAAAAATGTTTATTATCTCGATCCTTCCACCAAGGATGCATGGAAAGAAGCTGATAGTTTAAAAGAGGCACGTAATGGAATGGCCGCTGCAGTAATCAATCATACCATTTATGTTTTTGGTGGAACTGGCGGACCTGGCGGGCCACGGCCGGGTGCCGGTAACAATCCGCCAATGCCAATGCCTCCTGATGGAAAAGATAGTTTGCATCAACGGCCTCCGGGCAGCGTACCTCATCCACCAGCAGGCCCTTCGCCATTAGAAATATTTTCAGAAAAATAATACAGGCAGATTCTTATTTACCTTATTAAAGCGCATAAAAAAAGGTTGTTTTTTGAACAACCTTTTTTTATAAATTAAATGTTACCAGTCTTGCAAAACCTTACCAGCTGTGCAAATAACTATTACATCCACTTTGCCAAAAATATCATCTGTTCTTTTCTCATGGTTCTGAACAACTCTTCGAACCGTGCAATTTTTTCCCGGTGTTCCGGATGGTCATTCATTTTGCGGTGGTCACTCGCTACGGGGTTATGAATGACAGAATTCTCAAGTGCTTTTTCATGCTCATTAATTTCATGATTCAGCTGATCGATTTGATCCTGATGAATGATGATTTGATTTTGAAAATGTTCAAGGCTGGTGAGAAATTCTTCTGAATTGTTTCTTTTTACCACATCCTCCAGCCACTTACGCATCACCACTAATTCATCGTTATAAAAAGACAGCTTGCTTATCCATTCATTATGTTCACCATGGAGCAGTGTTATTGATTTGTACATTATTATTGTATTTATTTTTTAGGCATCAATTATTTGATAAAGCATAATCATTTTTTCAATATGCAAAGCTACCAGCAGATAATCATTGATCAATACTATTTCTTTTCACATAACCAACCTGCATGGCAAAGGTTTTTATGCAGTGAAAAATAGGAGTTAAATATTACCTGCAAAATATTATGCTGCATTTTTATTTAAAGCCTGCTTTTTTCAGCAAAAAGTGTTTTGTTTGCAATGCAATCAAACATGTTTAATCCAGAATATATAGAAACAAAAATCAGGCAATCTCACTGGTGGGAGTTAGCTGCAAATAAGGTTGATAACCACTACAGCAATACCAGTGGTATTATGATCACCCATCACCTGGAAGCAGTATATGATCATGTGGATACTATTTTTAATCAATTGTCTGTTGGTTTTTATGGTAAGATGTTTGAGCTGCTGCCGCAACTGCAATTGAATAAAGACGAAGTAAGAGATGAATTAAAAATCGTGGCGTTGCTGCATGATATTGGTAAACCCAAAGAAGATAAATCGCTGGTTATCCCTCATCCATTAACGGGCAAACCTGCACACAAAAGACATGGCCTGGTTGGTTTGATGGCGGCAATGGAAATTATTGGAGATGACCTTGCACACCTGCCGGAAAAAAGAAACCGGATATACAGAACGGTAGAATTGCATGATATATCTTACGGTTTATTCAGGCATTATAAAGCCACCGGTGATGTTCCTCAAAATGAACGTTGGGATTATATCAACAACAAAATCAATACACTCACGGGTGCCGGTTTGTTTTATCTGCTCATCTTTAAACTGGCCGATATTCATGGCCATGCAAATATTAATGATGTTACTTGGTTTTATCAAACTGTAAAAGAAAATTATTTTGATAAACTGCAACTGGATTTGCCTATTCCATCAGAAGCGGATATCCGTTAAGGAAATCATGATAAAAATATTACAGTTTGTTTCTTGAATAATTCACTGCCAATAGCTTCATGTTTTGAGATAACCTGATTTATAAAAAATTGAAATTACATTTACTTTAAATTATTCAACAGGCTTATGAAAAATATCTTCACCTCATTGTGTTTATTGTTGGGGATAATTAACCAGGTCTATGCACAGACTGATTCAGCAGCATCCGGCAATCCCATTATCAAAGGCTGGTATGCAGATCCCGAAGCAGCCATATTTAATAAGCAGTACTGGATCTATCCCACCTATTCGGACGTTTATGAAAAACAGGTTTTCTTTGATGCTTTTTCATCAACAGACCTCGTACACTGGACAACACACTCACACATCCTGGATACTGCTGCAGTGAAATGGGCAAGGCGTGCTATGTGGGCACCTGCCATTGTGCAAAAGGGCAAAAAATATTATTTATTTTTTGCTGCTAATGATATTCAGAACAACAATGAAAAGGGTGGGATAGGAGTAGCGATTGCTGATAAACCGGAAGGGCCTTTTAAAGATTATCTCGGTAAACCACTGATAGATAAATTTTACAATGGTGCCCAGCCAATAGATCAGTTTGTATTTCATGATAAGGACAGTGTATATTATATTATTTATGGTGGTTGGCAGCATTGCAATATTGCCCGTTTAAAAAATGATTTTACCGCTATCGTTCCTTTTGATGATGGAACCATGTTTAAAGAAATTACACCGCAGCATTATGTGGAAGGACCGTTTATGTTTATGCGTAACAATAGATATTATTTTATGTGGAGCGAAGGAGGCTGGACCGGTCCTGATTATTCTGTTGCGTATGCTATAGCTGATTCTCCATTTGGGCCATTTGAAAGAGCAGGAAAAATATTGCAGCAGGATTCCACCGTTGCTACAGGTGCCGGTCATCATTCCATCATGCATGATGCTGCCACAGATCTTTGGTATATTGTATATCACCGCAGGCCATTGGGCGAAACTGCAGCCAACAACCGGGCAACCTGTATTGAACCTTTATTCTTTGATGATAAGGGTTTGATATTGCCTGTTAAACTAAGTTTTGAAGGAGTTCGTAAACAAACACTGCAATAAGTAATGGAAATTTTTTATGCATTTACGCCGGGCAACTGGTTATTAATTTGTGCAGCTGCATTTATTCTTGGTCTTGCAAAAGCAGGATTAAAAGGAATTGATATGCTGAATGTAACCATTATGGCCATTGTGTTTGGAGGAAAAGCTTCCACCGGCATTGTATTACCATTATTGTGTGTGGCTGATATTTTTGCTGTGCTGTATTATAATCGCCATGCACAATGGAATCATTTTTGGAAAATAATTCCATGGATGGCTGCTGGTATTTTAATTGGTGTGTATGTTGGTAAAGATTTGAACGAAGCCGTATTCCGGAAAATAATGGCGATGATCATTATCATTACGGTGGTTATTATGATCGTAATGGAGTTTCGTAAAACAACCAATGTGCCCACTAATCCATTGTTTGTTGCCAGTACTGGATTGGTAGCTGGCTTTACCACCATGCTGGGAAATCTTGCAGGTGCGTTTGCCAATATTTATTTTCTTGCCATGCGGATGTCAAAGAATGATTTTATCGGCACTGCTGCCTGGGTATTTTTAGTGATCAATTTATTTAAATTGCCCTTCCAGGTTTTGTACTGGAAAAATATTACTGCTGCAAGTTTACAAACAGACCTGGTATTATTACCGGCACTGGCATTGGGTTTTTGGGCAGGATTGAAAATTGTGGCCAGGATAAAAGATGATAACTACAGGAAAATAGTAATTGTACTTACACTCATTGGCGCTATGTTTATTTTTTTCAAACGATGATGAAATTGATTTATCATTTACCTGGAAAGCAGGTAAAACATCTAGGCAGAAACATATTTATTTGTTTTTGTAGCTGTCTAAAAATAGAATTTTGATTCACTATGTAAGCCGTTCGGCGGCGGTCAGCCGTGGCGGGTGTCCCACCATAGCCGTCAACTTAAGAGATAAGTAAATGGTAAACAGTCATTAGAGGAAGAAACTGAATTCAAATTCAACAGTAGTTGACAATCAAATTGAACA
>JAYVLZ010000370.1:0-14164 GCA_043759175.1 Chitinophagaceae bacterium
GATTTCATCTTTAAAAGTAAAAAAAGGCGAAAGTGTGGCCGGAAGCGGATTTAATGTAGGTACGGAGATGATGACTGTAGCAGATATGTCAACATTGGAAGTGAGAGTGGATGTGGGAGAAAATGATATTGTAAAAATAAGTATTGGCGATTCTGCTGATGTGGAAGTAGATGCGTATAACAACCGGAAGTTTAAAGGGATAGTAACAAAAATTGCCAGCAGTACCAAAACGTCTGTCGCCTCATTAACATCTAATGACGTAACAAACTATGAAGTGCGGATAAGATTGGATAAAGATTCTTACAAAGATCTTGCATCCAAAACCTTTCCTTTTCGCCCGGGGATGAATGCGAGTGCTGATATAAAAACTACAAGAGTGGACAATGTGCTGGCTGTTCCTATTACTGCTGTTAATGCCAGGGTAAAAGGAAGCGATAAAAGTATGGCTGATAAAAAGAAAGAAGAAAAAATAAACAAAGGGGAAGAAGAAAATAATATTTCAACGGCAGAATCAGATGAACTGGAAGAAGTAGTTTTCATATTGCAGAAAGACGGTACTGTAAAAAAAGCAGTAGTAAAATCAGGTATTCAGGATATTAATTATATAGAAGTTATAAGTGGATTGAAGGCAGGCGATGAAGTAGTGGTGGGGCCATACAATGCTATCAGTAAAACATTAAAAGATGGGGCAAAAGTGAATGTAGTGGCAAAAGATAAGTTGTTTGAGAAGTAGGAAGAGAGCTGCGGTAGTGAGTTACGGGGCACTGCCATTTCAGTTTCTTTAAAGAAGAGTAAAACTTTAAGTCTCGAAACCCGTAGCTTATAATTTACAACTCATTATTTATGCGTTTCGGAATAATCGGTAGCGGTAGTTGGGCAACGGCATTGGCAAAAATTCTTACAGATAATAAACATACTATTAACTGGTGGATAAGAAATGCAGCTACCATTAAACATATCAGCGAAAAAGGCTTTAACCCCGGTTATTTGAGTGCTGCAAAATTCGAAACTTCATTACTCAATATGTCAACCGGTGTTGCAGAAATAGTTGCCCAATCTGATGTATTGATAATAGCTATTCCATCTTCTTATGCAGAAGAAAGTTTAGCTATACTGAAACCTGATGATTGGAGAAATAAAAAAGTAGTTTCTGCCATCAAGGGATTATTGCCAGATAAAAATATTTTACTTAATTATTATTTACAGCAACAGTTCAATATTCCATTGGAAGATTATTTTGCTGTATTGGGACCTTGCCATGCAGAAGAAGTAGCAGAAGAGAAATTATCATACCTTACTTTTTCAGGTGTTGATATAACAGTAGCATCAGAAATTGCTTCGCATTTCTCTACTACTTATATCAGCACAGTTGTTAATCATGATATAATTGGCGTTCAGTATGCGGCTGTATTAAAAAATATTTATGCACTCGGTGCAGGTATTGCACATGGTTTAAAGTATGGAGATAATTTTCTAAGTGTTTATATAGCTAATGCTGCGGATGAAATGGCAGGATTTTTAAAAAAATTCGGTGCTGAACATATTACTGTTGGTGAACATGATGGCGAAGACCCTATAACCCATCGTAAAACCCCTAACTATGCGGCTTCGGTATACCTTGGCGACCTGCTGGTTACCTGCTATTCCCTGCATAGCCGCAACAGGAGTTTTGGTAAGAGAATAGGAGAAGGGCAACTTGTTTCTGGTGTAAAACAGGAAATGAATATGGTAGCAGAAGGTTATAATGCGGCAAAATGTATCTATAATATAAATAAGTCGGTAGATGCAGCTATTCCTATAGCTGAAACAATCTATAAAATATTATGGGAGGAGGTTAAACCTCCCGATGGTTTTAAACGAATAGAACAGGTGTTGGTCTGATAAATAAGTAAATGTAGTAAGTGGAATATATTATAAGAACCACAAACTATACATTCCAAACCCTAAACTTTTTTTATGCCACTATCTTATCATGGATTTGTTCCTGCAGCTATTCTGATAATGCTGATTACCCTGGCACTGAAACAGGGATACGATTTTTGGAAACATTCTCATCCCAAACAATAATTTTTCTTATTTCTCTTTCAAGGTTTCTATATAGTTGCACCGATAAAGGAAAGTTTAAAAAAATAAATCTGCAGCAATACCATCTGCTAACAACTTCCCTTCTTTAGTAAGTATAAGTGAATTGTTTTCAAATTTCATTAATCCTGTATTAATAAACTTTTTACTTTTATCCAGTATTTCATTGCCCGCAGCCTGTAACTCAATGCTGATAGTTTGTAGTTTTATTCCTTCTATGGTACGCAGCGATGTCATTATGTATTCGTTCATTTTTTGCGTAGCTGTCAATTCTTCTTTTTCAAATGGAATAACGCCTTTATTGAGAGATGCTATATACATAGTGTTATTAGAAACATTCCATCGTCTCTCTATTCCATTAAAAGAATGTGCGGAAGGCCCAAGCCCAATATAATTTTTCCCCTGCCAGTAAGATGAATTATGCCGGCTACGCCCCCCCGGTTTGGCAAAATTTGAAATTTCATAATGTTCATAACAAGCATCTTCCAGCCATTGCATCAACAGCATAAATTGTTCTGATTGTTTATCAGGATTTACATCTTCACTCATATTTTGTTGTATCATTTTATCGAGCGGCGTTTTAGGTTCCACTGTTAATGCATAGCAGGAAAGATGAGGTATGTTTAATGCAATAGCAGTTTCCACATTCTGTTTCCACTTTTCATTGGTCAGTTGCGGCGTGCCATAAATTAAATCAATAGTAATATTATCGAAGTATTTTCTGGCCAATCCCAAGCTGCTCAACGCCTGGCTGGCTGTATGGGCCCGGTTCATCCATTGCAGGTCTTCCGGAAAAAAACTTTGTACACCAATGCTAAGGCGGTTGATGCCAGCCTTTTTCCAATCCAGCAGTTTTTCTTCCGTTATATCATCCGGGTTTGCTTCAAGTGTTATTTCAGCATCATCCGTTACACTAAATTTATTCCGGATTTTATATAGTAATGATTGTATTTCTTCCAAACGCAGTAACGATGGTGTGCCACCACCTACGTAAATAGTTTCTATTTTTTCTGGCAATCCTTCGTCTTCCTGGGAGAAGGAGGTAGGAATGTTTGGATAAAAAAAATCAACGAGTTCTATTTCCTTCAATAAAGCTGCAATTAAATCGTTCTTATAATGTAAAGAAGTGGCAAAATGAAAATTGCAATAATGGCAAGCCTGCTTGCAAAAAGGGATATGAATATAAATACCTGCCAAAATTATTTGAAATTTAATGAATATTTTTACTGAATGATTAATCTTAAAACCGGGAGAAAAATAAGACGGAAAGCTGTTGTTTCAATAATTACTTACCATCTTCCCGGATTACTGCCAAAACAATATCCTGCTTCCAGGTGAAAAAATTCAGACTGCAAATATCGGTGCTTGTTTTTTGTTTGATGAGTATTTATACATCAGCACAAATTAAATATCAGCTTTACATCCGTGGCGTAGATAAAAATTCTATCCAGCTGGGTGCAGAGCTCGGTATACAAACAGAATTTATCTCCAGGTTTGACTGCACAGATTATATTGCTAAGCTCCCCGGGCTGCTTCAGGCCAAAGGTTATGTTACTGCATCTATCGATAGTTTGACATACGATTCAGCGGCGGCCCGGATGGTTTTATTTACCGGCAACCGTTATCTGTGGGCTCAGTTAGATACAAAAAATGTGGAACCGGCTTTGCTGGATGCTATTGGCTGGCGGAAAACATTATTTTTTGATAAGCCGATGGATTTTGTGCAAGTACAACAATGGCAGGAAAGAATATTGGATTACCTGGAAAATAATGGCCACCCTTTTGCAAAGGTTCAGCTGGATAGTTTACAGATTGACAACGAAAAAGTATTTGCAAGGCTGATTGTAAACAATGGGCCACTCTATAAAATAGACAGCATCAGGGTTTTTGGTAATGCAAAAATTACCAATAGTTTTCTCCAACGCTATCTTGATATTCCCAATGGCAGCATTTACAGTAAAGAAAAATTACTGCGCATTAATAAAAAAATAAAAGAGCTGCCTTACGTTGATGAGGAATTTCCTTCCACTCTCACATGGCTCGGCACCGGTTCAGTCATTAATATTTATCTCAAACCAAAAAGAAGTAGCCAGGTAAATGTACTCATTGGTTTTTTACCCAACAACAACCAGCTGGCTTCTAAAAAAACGTTGATAACGGGAGAAGGTAATCTTAATCTTAAAAATGCACTGGGCTCTGGTGAAACAATAGGACTTAATTTTCAGGCCCTGCAGGTGGCATCGAAGCGGCTGAACCTGATTTATCAGCATCCATATCTTTTTAAATCACCTGTTGGCCTCGATTTTTTGTTTGATATGTTTTTAAAGGACAGTAGTTTTTTAAATGTAAATTTTCAGCTCGGTGCACAATACAGCCTTAATACAAACCAATCAGGTAAACTTTTTATTCAGCGGACACAAACAATTGTAGGACTTGGTGGTATTAACACAGCACAGGTGCTGCAAAACCGCAGGCTGCCCGATGTAGCTGATGTAAGTTCTTTTAATGTAGGTATAGATTATGAATTGAATAATACAAACTATCGCCTTAATCCTGTAAAAGGAAATGAGTTTCGTATTGTAACTACTATTGGCAATAAAACAATTAAAAAAAATAATGAAATAATTGATCTGAAGGATCCGGGTGACCCTGCTTTTGATTTTGGTAGCTTATACGATACAGTTAAATTAAAAACTTACCAGTTTCGTATCAAAGTAATGGCAGCAAAATATTTTCCATTGGGTCAACAGCGAAGTGCTGTTAAGACGGCTATTAATGCCGGTATGTTTCAAAGTAAAAATGTATTTCGAAACGAATTGTTTCAGCTCGGTGGATATAAGCTGCTTCGTGGTTTTGATGAAGAGAGCCAGTATTTATCCCAGTTTGCTATCGGTACAGTGGAGTATCATTACTTAGTTGGACAAAACTCCTTTTTCTATGTATTGGCAGATGGCGGATGGGGGCGGAATAGTAGTCAGCAAAATAAAATCAGTTATACCTATTTTTCAACAGGCCTCGGCCTTTCTTTTGAAACTAAAGCTGGTATCTTTAATTTGGCATGGGCAGTAGGAAAAAGAAATGATACAGACTTTAACCTGCGCCAGTCTAAAATACATTTCGGGTTTTTAAATTATTTCTGATTGCCCTGCAATAATCAAATTGCGACCTGGTTAATGGTGAGGTTGTCAATAATTTTAAATAGCCTGCATAAAATCGGAATACACTTTGATATTTTTGCAGCATAAATTTTTCAATTGAAACAGTTTCTTATAATTTTTTTACTACAGTTCTTTTTTACATGGCCTGTTTCGGCACAACAGGAAATTGATTCAGCCAGTATGGTTCATAAAGATTCATTATTGCAAAAACATAATAATATTAGTTATGATTCGTTGAAAGCAGCCAGTAGATTAACTGATTCAATTTCATTAAAACCCGGTAAGGATTCAACCTGGACGATCAATCCCAGCAGTTCTTTTTCTTCGTCAGAATTAACGTGGCAGATTATGCAACATCATCCCTACTTTGGATTTAATGCACCTTTTACAACAATAGTAAAACCCGACATTAAACAGTTTAAAGGGAAAGAAGCTTTATTCTATGTAGTGGTATTTTTATTTATTATTTATGCATTGCTCCGCAGAGCATTTCCCAAATATTTCAGCGATCTCTTTCGTCTTTTCTTCCGCACTACATTAAAGCAAAGACAGATCAGGGATCAATTGATGCAAACTCCACTGCCTTCCTTATTGTTAAACGGATTTTTTGTAATATGTGGTGGGCTCTACGTTACATTTCTGTTGCAATATTTTAATATAATTGACAACGAAAACTTTTGGCTGATGTTTCTTTATAGTTGTGGTGGTCTTTCTTTTGCTTACCTGATGAAGTTTATCGGTTTAAAAGTTTCGGGATGGTTATTTAATGTAGAAGAAGCAGCGAACTCCTATATTTTTATTGTATTTATAGTAAATAAAATGATTGGCATTCTTTTGTTGCCAATTTTGGCGGTGCTGGCATTTGCCTTTGGAAATGTTTACTCCGGCGGCATAACAATATCCTGGTGCCTGATAGCAGGCCTTTTGTTGTACCGGTTTATTTTAACTTATGCAGCTATACATAATCAGGTAAGCGTCAACCCATTTCATTTCTTTTTATACCTTTGTGCTTTTGAAATAGCGCCGCTTTTACTGATTTACAAGGGATTGCTGTTGTTTTTCCATCAAACTACCTAACTTTGCGAACAACTTTACCCGAAGCAAATATGACTAAAAATGGGGTTAATAAGGCCGGTGTTCAGGTCAACGAAGTACAGAAAATCCTGATTACCCAGCCCAGACCAGAAAGTGAAAAGTCGCCGTACTTTGAACTTTCCAGGAAATATAACGTTGAGTTGGATTTTTACCCATTCATTCGTTTGGAAGGCATACCTGCCAGGGATTTCCGTAAACAAAAAATAGAAATTCAAAATTACACAGGGGTCATTTTTACCAGCCGGAATGCTATTGATCATTTCTTTCGCACCTGCGAGGAGCTGAAGGTTAATGTTTCTCAGGATACCAAGTATTTCTGTATTACTGAGGCAGTAGCACTTTATCTTCAAAAGTTTATACTCTACAGAAAAAGGAAAGTGTTTTACGGGGCTGATGGCACAAATAAAAGCCTGTTTGATGTTATTAATAAACATAAAGGCAGTGAAAAATTCCTTTATGTATGTTCAGAAAACCAACAGGATAACGATATTGTGAATTGGTTAAAAGCTAATAATTGTGAATTCATGCTTGCTTTTATGTATCGCAGCGTAAGCAGTGATGTAAAAGAAATTCTTCTGAATACAGAATATGATGTTATCTGTTTTTTTACCCCAAGCGGCGTAAAGAGCCTGTTTGATAATGCTCCGAAATTTAAGCAAAACGGTACCGTTATCGGGGCATTTGGAAGTAATACCTCCAGGGCTGTTGAAGAAGCCGGTCTTATATTAGAAATAAAAGCACCACAACCGCAAACCCCCAGTATGGTAGCCGCATTGGAGCAGTTTTTATCAGCTGCTTTAAAAAGGAAATAATTTTTCAAAAATGTATTGTAAAAAGGACACCGGTTAAGTGTCCTTTCTTTTTTTCAGCGAACTTTACAATCAACCTTATCGTTAATACCACTATGCAGCATACTAATAAACTTATTGATGAAACCAGCCCTTACCTGCTGCAGCATGCTCATAATCCTGTTAACTGGTTTCCCTGGGGTGATGAAGCATTGAACAAAGCCAAAGAAGAAAATAAACCCATATTGGTTAGTATTGGTTATTCTGCCTGCCATTGGTGCCATGTAATGGAGAGAGAAAGTTTTGAAGATGAAGCGACTGCCAAAATAATGAATGAACATTTCATTAATATTAAAATAGACCGTGAAGAAAGACCAGACCTGGATCATATTTATATGGATGCAGTGCAGGCGATGACAGGTAGCGGCGGCTGGCCATTAAATGTTTTTCTTACTCCACAGGCAAAGCCTTTTTACGGAGGCACTTATTTTCCACCACAAAAAGCTTACAACCGGCCATCATGGCAAGAGACATTATATGGAGTTGCGCAGGCATTCAATGAACGGAGGCATGAAATAGATGCACAGGCTGAAAACATGACGGAACATCTGTTACAATCCAATGCTTTTGGTTTGCAAACATCAGCAGAAGCCGAAGAATTATTTAATGCCGAAACATCCTTTTCAACTTTTGAAGCCATTATGAAAGCTGCTGATAAAGAATGGGGAGGCTTTGGAAAAGCACCAAAATTTCCACAGACGGCTTCTATTCAATTTTTGCTACGATTTAGTCATATTCAAAATTTTTCAAAACAATCTGATCTTAATAATTCACCCTCCCCATTAATAGAAAGTGAAACAGCTCTCCATCAAGCTTTGTTATCTCTGGACAAAATGATAGAAGGAGGCATTTACGATCAAATCGGTGGTGGATTTTCCCGATACTCTACCGATACAGAATGGCTGGCACCACATTTCGAAAAAATGCTTTATGATAATGCCCTGTTGGTTTCAGTTTTAAGCGAAGCGTATCAGTTTACAGGTAAAAACCGCTACAAAGCAGTGATAGAAGAAACGATGGACTTTATTAAATCGGAATTACTACATCCGCAATATGGTTTTTATGCAGCATTAGATGCCGACAGTGAAGACATAGAAGGAAAATTTTATGTGTGGGATATAAAAGAAGTAAAAGAAATTCTTGATAATGATGCCGCTTTTTTTTGTGAGTATTACGACATAACCGAACAGGGAAACTGGGAACATACCAATATTTTACGGGTAAAAAAATCAATAGAAGAATTTGCTGTTGAAAAAAATATTACTGTTGGCGAATTACAAAAAATATTTAAAAAAAACAGGCAAAAATTGATGGCCATCCGTAATAACAGGATCAGGCCCCAACTGGATGATAAAATTATTCTTGGTTGGAATGCCTTAATGAATACCGCCTGCAGCAAGGCTTTTGGTGCAACGGGAAAACAGGAATACAGGGAACTTGCTGTAAATAATATGATCTTTTTATTAAAAAATTTTGCCACAGCAAATGGTAAAAGCCTTCATCATACCTGGAAAAATGAGAGTGCAAAGTACCCGGCTTTTTTAGATGATTATGCTTTTTTAATTCAGGCATTAATACAACTACAGGAAATAACAGCTGATAAGCAATGGCTGCTAAAGGCCAAATCGTTAACAGCATTTGTTATGGAAAATTTTAGCGAAGCGGAAACTGGTTTCTTTTTTTATACACCGGCAGATCAGCAAGATGTTATTGTAAGAAAAAAAGAAATGTATGACGGGGCCGTTCCTTCCGGCAACAGTGTAATGGCAGATAATCTTTATCGGTTGTCCATTTTGTTTGATAAAGATGAGTGGAAAAAAAGGAGCCTCTGTATGGTTCAGTCGTTAGGCAAGGCAATCATCCGGTACCCAACCTCCTTCGGCCAATGGGCTTGCCTGCTCCACGAAATTATTGCCGGCACTAACGAAATTGTGATTGTTGGGGATGATTTTTCAACAGTCCAGACAGAAATATTGGGAAAATATATCCCTCACCGTGTATTAATGGCCTCATCAACCGCAGACAATTCATTCCCATTATTAGTAGAAAAAGAGGCAGCGGGGTTAACTACTATTTTCTTATGCCGTAATTACACTTGCCTAAACCCCGTATTTTCTGCAAATGAGCTTATTACGCTGATAAACAAGGTCGAAAACAGCAATTAATTTTAAGTTAATACAATAAAATTATCCCTGTCACCGTTTGAAAATTTACATTGGAAAATACGATTTGTTTATTAAAAAATAAATATTAACGTTGTGACAGAGAATAGTTCTAAATATAATTTTTGTCCGATACCTTTTACTTTTAAGAATATGAAAATGAAAAACCTTTACTATGCCCTGTACGCTGCAGCCTGCATCTCCTTGCTGGCCAGTTGCGGAATTTTAGGTGGAAAGAAAAACAAAGGCGGAAGCAGTCTGCCAAATGACGGTCAGCTTCATGGCATTGCGCCAGGGGGTAAATATGTTTTACCCAAGCCTCCGGGCATGGTGTATGTTCCCCAGGGTACATTCCACATGGGTCCCAGTGATGAAGATCCGGCTTATGCATTTAGTGCCCGTAACCGTTCTGTTTCTATCAGCGGTTTCTGGATGGATGCTACTGAAATTACCAATAATGAGTATCGCCAGTTTACCCAATGGGTTCGGGACTCTGTTGTGGCCCGCAAAATGGGTTATGTAAAAGCAGGAGCTGATGGTAATGAATATGTAGACTGGGCAAAAATGAAAACCATGAAATGGGGAGATCCTAAAGTAATGGAACAGTTGAGCAGCACAGATATTATCTTACCTCCGGACGACAGGATTTTTGGTAAAAAAGAAATAGATCCTACCAAAATTGTTTTTCATTCTGAAGTATTTGACCTTAAAGAAGCGGCAAAAAGAGAAAATGCCGGTAAGCCCCGCTCTACTTTTATTGTTAAGAAAGATGTTCAAATTTATCCTGATACATTGGCCTGGATACGTGACTTTGCTTATTCTTACAATGAGCCAATGACAAAAAGATATTTTTCACACCCCGCTTTTGGTAATTACCCTGTTGTAGGTGTAAACTGGAAACAGGCAAATGCTTTTTGCGAATGGAGAAGCCAGCTTTTAAATTCTTATTTAGACACTAAAAAAAGATCACAGGAATCAGATTTCCGTCTGCCAACCGAAGCACAGTGGGAGTATGCAGCCCGTGGCGGCCGTTCTCAATCTATGTTTCCCTGGGGTAATTATTACCTGAGAAATAAAAAAGGATGTTTAATGGCTAACTTTAAACCGGGCCGTGGTAACTATCCTGAAGATGGCGGCTTCTATACGGTTCGGGCAGATGCTTACTGGCCCAATGATTATGGCTTGTATTGCATGAGTGGTAACGTAGCCGAGTGGACTTCCTCTATATATTATGAAGGCAGAAATAATTTTCAGCATGATATGAACCCGGATGTTCGTTATAATGCAAAAGATGACGATCCTCCCCTGATGAAGCGTAAAATTATCCGTGGCGGCAGCTGGAAAGATGTGGGATATTATCTGCAAACAGGTACCAGCACTTATGAATACCAGGATACAACAAAATCGTATATCGGTTTCCGTTGTGTGATTGATCTTCCGGCGGCACCATCAAGAGGCCGTAAATAAAAAATGAAATCTGTTTTAATAATTAAAAATATTTAAGGGGTCATAAAAACCTGACCCCTTATTTTCTTCTCTTTAATAACAATCTACAAATCTAAAACCACTAAAAAATCCAATTATGGCAGCAGCTATTCCTTCTAAAGTAAGCAAATGGGTAGACGTAGGCGTTTCATTTGGCGCCGCATTAGTAATCTGGGGTGCACTCAGAAAAATTACCCATGCACATGATGCAGACACATGGCTTTGGATCGGCTTAACAACAGAAGCTATTATCTTCACTTTATATGGTGTTTTATATGCCGTTTATCCGGCTGTTAAAGACGCCTCGCATGATGAAGAACAATTTTCAGTAGCTGGCGCCAAATCAAGAGCAGCTTTTGGGGCAATGGATAAAATGCTGGTTGAAGCTGACATTACTCCCGATACGATGAAGCGTCTTGGAGATGGTTTCAAACAATTAAATACTACCGTAATTGGTATGAATGGAATAACGGATACCATTGCAGCTACCAACGACTTTGCTGCTAAAACCAGGGAAGTTACCGGCCATCTTGATAAAGTAAAAGATGCTTACTTAACAAGTGCTTCATCTGTTGGTGCCTTTAACCAGGCTACTGAAGGTGCAAAAGTTTTTCATGAACAAATACAGACATTGACTAAAAACTTGTCTTCTCTAAATACTATTTACGAATTGGAACTGCAGGAAAGCAATAACCATCTGAAAGCCCTGAATTCTTTCTATGGTAAATTGTCCGAAACTTCTGCGGCAATGCTGAACAGTGCTGAAGATGCTAAGAAAGTACAGGATCAGATCGGTCACCTGGCTACAAACCTGGGCCGCCTGAATGGTATTTATGGTAATATGTTAACAGCTATGCAGGGGCGCAATTAATGTTTATTTACATCAAAACCAAAATCCGGTTTACTGTTAACAACATTAACCAGTAAAGCAATAAGTCACCATTATTAAATCCAATTAAACGTAACCAGTCATGTCTTTACCTAAAGAGCCCAGGCAAAAGATGATCAATATCATGTATTTGGTACTAACAGCTTTGTTAGCACTGAATGTATCATCAGAAATCCTTAATGCCTTTAAAACCGTAAACCGAAGTCTTGAGAATACTAATAAAACAGTTAATCTCTCTACTGAAACGATTATGAAATCGTTGAAAGATAAAACCACAGAAGAGCAAACAAAAGTGAGAGCCCTTGAATGGTATCCAAAAGCAGAATCTGTTGTATCTACTTCTAAAAATTTGTATGACTATCTGGAGACATTAAAGAATAAAATTCTTACGCTGGCTGGTGGCAAACCCGGCGACCCCACAGTAAAATTTAAAGAAGATAACCTTGATATTGTAACCAAATTGATGGTTAATGACGGAGAAGGTAAAAAATTGCTGGCAGCTTTGGGTAAATACAGAACAGATGTATTAGGTGTAGACACTGCTATCAAAAATGAATTTGACAAATCACTTAATATTGACCTTTCCACTTTTCCCGGCAGCGATGGAAAAACAAGAGCCTGGGAAGTGGCCTATTTCAACATGGTACCAACCGTTGCAGGTATTACCATCCTGAGCAAGTTTCAAAATGATATTAAAACGGCTGAAAACAAAGTAGTTACTTTCTGTCACCAGAAAGTAGGTGAAGTAAAAGTAATATTCGATTCTTATGCTGCTATTGTAGGCCAAAACTCAAACTACCTGATGCCAGGACAAGAGCTTGAAATTAAAGCTGGAGTTGGAGCATTCAGTAAGGCGGCAGCTCCTACTATTACTATTGGTGGAACAACTGTTCCCATCGGTGAAGAAGGCTTTGCATTATATAAAACACAGGCTGGTGGTGTTGGATCCAGAAGTATTCCGGTTAAAATCACTTATTTTAATCAGACTACGGGAAAAGATGAGGTGAAAGAAGTAAATGTTGAATACACTGTTGGTTCTGCCAACGCTTCTATAGCATTGGATAAAATGAATGTTCTATATATTGGCGTAGATAATCCCGTAACTATTGCTGCCAGCGGTGGTGGTGATGATAAAGTAAATGCAACTATCAGTTCTGGAAGTTTAACCCGGGTTGGCCCAGGCAAATACATTGCCCGTGTAAACCAGGTTAACGATAATACTATAATTACCGTTAATGTAGATGGTAAAGTAGCCGGTGCATCACAGTTCAGGGTTCGTACTATACCAGAAGCGCAGGCCTATGTAGGTGGCCAGCCCAGCGGTGCTAATATTGCTGCCGGAGCCTTCAAAGCTCAGGGTGGTGTAGGCGCCGGTATTAAAAATTTTCCTTTTGAGCTTTCGTATGATGTGGTAAGCTTTACGTTTACCTGCGATACTGATGATGATATTGTTTCTGTTGCCTCAAACGGAGCCGCTTTTTCTGGCCCTGTAAGAAATGCTATTAATCAGTATGTGCAGGCAGGAAGATTGGTAACCATCGATAATATTAGGGTAAAAGGTCCGGACGGACGTACTACAACTGCACCTACACTCGTTTACTATATTAAATAAGTTAGTTTATGTATAAGAATTTTGTAAAATTTAGTATTTGTTTATTTCTTGCCGGCTTGCTGGTAAGCGAAGCAAATGCTCAACGTACACCTAAAAGAAGGCCCGGCACACAGCCAACTACAAACCCAACGCAGGGTAATGAGCAACAGCAGAATAATAACACACAGCCACCTTCAGGGTATGATCCGTATGCTAATATTCCTATCAGGGTTGATACATCCGGAGTGCTTGATAATAATGTAAAAAAATCATTGAGAAATGATAATGCATTTGATAAAGGCAACCTGAATACAAGAACCCCATTAGCGTATGAAAATCTTCGCTGGGATGATGCGTTGTATGCAGAAAAGGTATGGAGAGAATTAGACCTTCGTGAAAAAATGAACCAGACTTTTCGTTATGAATCACAGGATGATAACGGCAGCCAGATATTTATCAATATGCTGTTGAATGCAGTTAATAAAGGTGAGGTTACTGCTTTTGAAGACGATCGGTTTACAACACCACTTACAGTAGGTGATATTCAGCAAAAAACACAGGGAAAAAATGATACGGTACCTGAATATGACATAAAAGATATCAGTAAAATTAAAGGTTATGTAGTTACAAGATCAAGTTTTGATCCTAAGTCGGTAACTAAAATACGTTTAAAAGAAGAGTGGGTTTTTGATAGGGAGTCAAGCAGAATGTTTTGTCGTATTTTGGGAATAGGGGTTCTAAAAACAGAATATTTTCCTAATACAACAAAAGAGAGAGGCACATCATCTTTGTTCTGGGTTTATTACCCTGATCTTCGTCCTATGCTGGCAAAAGCAGAAGTATATAATCCTAAA
>JAYVLZ010000371.1:0-20833 GCA_043759175.1 Chitinophagaceae bacterium
ACTTGGAAGTAATAACCATATCGGCATTAAAAGGTGAAGGTTTGGAACAATGGTGCCAGTGGTTAATGAAAAAAGTGAAGGAGAAAAAAAGTAATTTAATGGTGAATGAAAATACACCCGTTATATAGCAATTCATCACTCATAATAATAAAAACATGTGTTTGGCAATCCCCGGAAAAGTTCAATCTATCGAACATTTGTTTGGTGCTGCAGTAAAAATGGCAAAGGTTTCTTTTGGTAGCATCATTAAAGAGGCATCGCTGGAAATCACCGGATAGTTTTTTACAAAATTTAATAACCAATGCATGTTTACATTTCCGCTTTTGCTCACTCTTTATGCAGGATTTACACATGCATTTGACGCAGACCATTTGCTGGCGGTTAGTAATATTGTATCAAGGCGGAATAATATCAGGCTGTCTTTAAAGGATGGTATTTTCTGGGGACTTGGGCATGCTTCCACTATTTTTTCTATTGGTATATTGATGATCGTTTTTAAAGCAGGTATTTCAGAACAATACTTTCATTATTTTGAAGCAGCAGTTGGTTGTATGCTGATATTACTGGCCATTTACCGGTTAGTGAAATTTTACCGCAATAAAAAAATCGTTATTCATGCACATGCTCATCTGCACAAAGGTGAACAGCACAAACACTTACATGTTCATATCGGCAATCAGCAAAAACATCTGCATCCGCATTCGCTGGCTTATGGAGTAGGCCTGGTGCATGGTCTTGCAGGCAGCGGTGCATTGATTGTAGTAGTGATGTCGAAAATGAAAGGGCCTGTTGACGGATTAACTTACCTGCTGCTGTTTGGTACTGCCTGTATTGCCGGTATGATGCTTGCGGCTGGTTTATTCAGCATCCCGTTTTCAAAAAAAATGATGCAGGCGGAATCATTGCAACATTTTTTGATCATTGTATCATCAGCATTATGTCTGTTGTACGGCAGTAAAGTTATTTATGAAAACCTGGCAGCATAAAAATTATGGCAGCCTTAGAGATATTATTAGAAGCATTAAAGGCTTATGAAATTGAAGTAATTAATGTTGAAGGCAACCAGATGAAACTGCAAAATAATTACGAAGTGAAAGTAGAGAAAAACAAACGCTGCAAATTAATTGATGACGGATATATTGTTGCATCCTTCAGCGATTTGAATGATTTGTGCAGGTTTATATTGACATGAATCAATAAAGGGATTAACATTGCTAACTAACTCTTTTATACTTGCTGTTCGCCTTAAATCCATGATAAATTAGTTTCTTTTCTTCAGCAATTTTAATGAGATTACTTCAGATGGCAGGATAAAAAATGGTGGATATTAAAGTTTCAACTGAATATTTGTAATCTGTTTTTTTTGCCAATAACTTTGAACTGGATATGGCTGGTGAATAATTTGAACAAACATTGGTATTTGCTATAAGTGCAGGAGTGGTTTATTTGATTCATTTCAAAAAAGAGCAAAAATTATTCTTCAAAAATAATTGAGTCCCGCCTTGCAGTATCGATGTTTGTAAAAGTTAACCAGCGGGTGCAGCCATCTTTAATATTTATAGTAGAAGTTGGATAAAAATGTGCAATAGCCTGAAGGGCTAAAACAATAATAGCCCCGGATTTTATCCGGAGTTCCAAAGAATAATGGCAAATCAACCCTAAAGGGGTTGAATAAAAATCATTGCACATTTTTATGGTGTGTAAAGTATAATAGAAGATAATTTTTTATAACAGATACACTTACAGCAATGCAATCTAATACGGCTATATTTCTGATGATTCATCCAAATGATAATGTGATAGTGGCATTAAAGAGTCTTGCAAAAGGAAGCCAAATCAATCATAACGGATACGCAATTGAACTGAAAGAAGACATTCCTTCCAAACATAAAATATTTATGCAGGATATGAAGGAGGGTGAAGCCGTTTATATGTATGGAGCTGTTGTTGGGAAAACAATTAAGAAGGTTGAAAAAGGTGGTTTAATGACAACTGCCAATGTGCAGCATGCAGCCACGCCTTATGCATACCGGAATTTTTCATATCAATGGACCGCTCCTGAAACCACTGAATTTGCAGGCCGTACTTTTAACGGATACCTCAGGAGTGATGGAAGAGCAGGCACTGCTAACTATTGGCTCTTTATTCCCACCGTTTTTTGTGAGAACAGGAACCTCGATGTGATTAAAGAAGCATTGAACAATGCATTGGGATATGCCGTAACGGATAAATATAAATTGTATGCAGAACAATTGGCCGCAGCATATAAAAACAAACAGGATGCGGCGTTTGCTAATGCAGACCTGACTGATGCAAATAATAATGCAAAAAGAATTTTTAAAAATATTGATGGCATTAAATTTTTAAATCACCAGGGAGGCTGCGGCGGTACAAGACAGGATTCTGCAACACTGAGTAAGTTACTGACTGCTTATGCAGATCATCCCAATGTAGCAGGTGTTACTTTATTAAGTTTAGGATGCCAGCATCTGCAGGTGCATAATTTTTTGGATGATTTAAAAAGCAGGAATCCATTATTTGATAAGCCGTTATTGATCTTTGAACAGCAGCAATCTCAAAGCGAAGAAGCGTTAATTAAAGATGCAATAAAACAAACCTTTATTGGCTTAGTGTCTGCTGATAAAATTGAAAGAACACCGGTGCCATTAAGTAAAATGATTGTTGGAGTAAAGTGTGGTGGCAGTGATGGATTTAGTGGCATATCTGCTAACCCTGCAGTAGGCTATGCAGCAGATTTACTGGCAGCATTGGGTGGTAAAATTTTACTTGCAGAGTTTCCTGAATTATGTGGTGTAGAACAAAATTTAATTGACCGTTGCACTACCAAAGAATCAGCGGAAAAATTTATTCATTTGATGCGGTCTTATGATGAACAGGCACATTTGGTGGGATCAGGTTTTCACATGAACCCCTCGCCGGGTAATATTAAAGATGGCCTGATAACGGATGCAATGAAAAGTGCAGGTGCTGCAAAAAAAGGAGGTTCATCACCGGTCACAGATGTGCTGGATTATACAGAGCCTGCAATCAAAGCAGGATTGAATTTGGTATGTACTCCGGGTAATGATGTGGAAGCCACTACCGGCCAGGCAGCAAGCGGTGCTACATTAATATTATTTACAACGGGCTTGGGTACCCCAACAGGAAATCCAGTTTGTCCCACCATTAAAGTAAGTACCAATACAACACTTACCAACAGGATGACTGATATTATTGATATAGATTGCGGGCCCATCATTGAAGGGAAAAAAACAATTGAAGAAATGGGTGCAGAAATTTTGGAATACTGTATCAAAGCTGCCAGTGGAGAAATTATTCCGAAAGCGGTTCAGTTAGGGCAGGATGATTTTATTCCATGGAAGAGGGGAGTGTCTCTTTAAGCAAACAGTTTTATAATTGGTGCAGGCTTTTTAAAACTTCAAAAAAAATTATTAAATGTTATACCGGTATTGTCTTGCAGTTGATTTAGTAAACGATGAATCACTGATAAAAGAATATGAAAAGCATCACCAGCATGTTTGGCCGGAAATTTTGCAAAGTATTAATGAAGCAGGTATCAACAGTATGGAAATTTACAGGACCGGTAACCGCTTGTTCATGATAATAGAAGCAGACAGTGCAGTTGATTTTTCTGCGAAAGCAGGTGCAGATGCTGCAAATGAAAAAGTTCAGCAGTGGGAAGCGTTGATGTGGAAATACCAGCAGGCATTACCTTTTGCAAGGCCAGGTGAGAAATGGATGCTGATGGATAAAATTTTTGAAATAAAATAATAACAGTAATGTTTAGTTTAAAAAATAAAACAGCAGTAATAACCGGTGGCGGCAGTGGTATAGGGAAAGCAATTGCTTTACTCTTTGCCAAACAGGGTGCGGTGGTTCATCTCATCGAATTAAATATGAATGCCGCTGATGAAGTAGTAAGTGAAATAAAATCTGGGGGTGGAATTGCGTTTACACATGCATGTGATGTAACGGATCAGCAGGCAATAATAAGCACTTTTCAGTCAATCGGGAAATTGAATATCCTGGTAAACAATGCAGGCATAGCTCATGTGGGCAATGTAGAAAAAACAACAAATGAAGATTTTGACCGCATCTATAATGTGAATGTAAAAGGTGTGTACAATTGTTTATATGCAACCATTCCCATGATGAAATTAAATGGTGGCGGTGTTATTTTAAATCTTGCATCTATTGCAGCGGTTGTTGGATTAAGCGACCGGTTTGCATACAGTATGAGCAAGGGGGCCATTGCTGCTATGACGCTGAGTGTGGCTAAAGATTATCTTCATGAAAATATCCGCTGCAACAGTATTTCACCGGCAAGGGTGCATACGCCTTTTGTGGATGGGTTCATTGCAAAAAATTATCCCGGAAAAGAAACGGAGATGTTTGATAAGCTTTCAAAAAGCCAACCCATTGGCCGCATGGGTAATCCTGATGAAGTTGCTGCATTGGTTTTATATCTGTGCAGTGATGAGGCTTCATTTATTACAGGTAATGATTATCCAATTGATGGTGGGTTTATAAAACTGAATAGTTAAAAAGTTTACTGGAAAAATTATGATCATTGACAGTCATCAGCATTTTTGGAAATATAATTCTGTAACGCATAGCTGGATTGGAGATGATATGGCTGTTTTGAAAAATAATTTTATGCCTGCAGATCTGGAACCGTTGTTGAAAAGCAATGGAGTGGATGCTTGTGTGGCGGTGCAGGCAGAAGAAAGTGAAGATGAAAACATTTTTTTATTACAGATGGCTGAAGAAAACAAGTTTATAAAAGCGGTAGTAGGTTGGATAGATATGCTTGCAGAAAACATAGAATCAAAACTGCGGCAATATAAAGGCTTTGAAAAAATGAAAGGCTTCAGGTATGTATTGCAGGATAAACCAAAAAGGGATCTGATATTATCTCCGTTGTTTAAAAAAAATCTCAGTTATTTAAATGAATATGGGTTTACTTATGATATATTGATTTTAAAAGATCAGTTAATATTTGCTGGTGAATTAGTAAAACAGTTCCCGGCGCAGAAATTTGTAATTGACCACCTGGCAAAGCCTGCCGTTAAAATGAAAGAATTGAAAGAATGGAAAAAGAATATCACGGTAATCGCAAAGAATGAAAATGTTTGTTGTAAATTATCTGGCCTGATAACTGAAGCGGATTGGAAAAACTTTTCTCAAAACGATTTTATACCTTACGTTGAAACGGTACTGGAAGTTTTTGGCAGTAAGAGATTAATGTATGGCAGTGACTGGCCTGTTTGTTTGCTTGCTGCTTCTTACAGTACTACTTTTAATTTGGCAAAGCAGTTTATATCGGCATTATCGCTGCATGAACAAAATGATATCATGGGAAATAATGCTGTTTCATTTTATAATTTATAAAAAAGATGGATCTGCAATTAAAGGGTAAAGTAATTATCGTAACAGGTGGTGCCAAAGGTATTGGAGAAGGAATCTGTAAAGTATTGGCCAGGGAAGGGGCAATACCCGTAATCATCGGGAGGAATGAAAAAAATAATGAGGCCACAGTCGAAGCAATTAATTTAATGGGAGGTAAAGCTCAACAGATAGTTGCAGACTTGTGCAATCCTGATGAATGTGAATCATCGGTAAAAAAAGTTGTTGAGTTATTTGGCCGGATAGATGGCCTGGTAAATAATGCAGGTGAAAATGACGGCGTGGGTTTGGAAAATGGCAACTATGGTGATTTCATGAAAAGTCTTCATAAAACTTTGGTGCATTATTATTTGATGGCGCATTTTGCTTTACCGGCATTGATCCGGAGTAAGGGAGTCATCGTTAATATCGGCAGTAAAACAGCAGAAACAGGCCAGGGCGGCACTTCTGGTTATGCTGCATCCAATGGAGGCCGCAATGCACTAACAAGAGAATGGGCATTGGAATTATTAAAATACAGCATCAGGGTGAATGCGGTGATTGTTGCCGAGTGTTATACACCACAATACGAAACATGGATAAAGACCTTACCAGATCATGAAGAAAAATTGAAGGCAATACAGTCAAAGATTCCTTTGGAAAAACGTTTCACCAAAGCAGAAGAAATTGCTGATATGGTTGCATTTTTATTAAGTGAAAAATCATCGCATACTACCGGGCAATTAATTCATGTAGATGGAGGATATGTTCATTTAGACAGAGTGATCAGTTAGACACACAAATAATACAGCACTGGTGAATGTTCAAAATAAGCATTCAACCTGTATCAATACTATCCAATGGCTATGGTAAATATTGTCAAGGTTATAGGAATGGATATCAGTAAATTAGATGACCATAATATTTTTTTGATAAGCTTTAAAATATTATAAGTATTTGCACAAATTATAAGGCTTTGCTAATATTGATCCAATGCAGTTTAGTTAAGCGTTCTTTCAACTGCCAGGCAGTTAAATGTTATTAGCTCAGGGTGTAAACCCGGTGATAATAACGGGTTTTATAACGATCCTGAAGGGCAATGTCATTAAGTTAAGAAAAAGAGTAAGCATTAAAGATAATAAGGTCAGATAACACTATCATTTTTTCTACTAAGGTTAAATTCGCTCAAAGGAAAACCTTAGAAGAAAACAGAACAAAAAATCATTAACCTTATTATCCTCCTTAACTTAACGACATTGCCCTGAAGGGGCCGAATAATATTTCTTTATTAACTTACCGGTATTTAATATTGATCTTTAAAACTTAACGGGCTATTTTTTTATCATTCAATTCTTTTTATGTCATATTCAAGAAGAAATTTCGTCAAACATTCAGCACTTACTTTTGCTGGCGCTGTGATAGCCGCTAATAGCTTGAGTGCAAAAAGTTATCGGAGGATACTGGGTGCCAATGACCGGGTAAGGTTAGGTGTGGTTGGCTTTTCTGACAGGTTCCGGGGTGCTCATTTCCCAAGCTTTATGCAGCACTATAAAGAACTTAATTTTGATATTGTGGCAGTTTCGGATATCTGGAAATTAAGAAGAGAGGAAGGCCAGCAGTTTTTGAAAGGGAAATTGGGTACAGATATCATTGCCTGCAACAATAATGATGAGTTGTATAAAGTAAAAGACCTGGACGGTGTGTTTATCAGTACAGCAGATTTTCAACATGCACTCCATACAGTAGAGGCCGTACAGGCTAACTGTGACGTGTACTGCGAAAAACCTTTTGCAGAAACAATGGCCGATGCAAGGGCTGCATTAAAAGCTGTAAAATCAACCGGTAAAATTGTGCAGATAGGATCACAGCGCAGGAGCGGAAGAAATTATAAAGCTGCAGAAGAATATATTAAATCCGGTAAGTTTGGAGACATCACCATGGTAGAACTTACCTGGAATGTGAACCAGCCCGGCAGATGGCGCAGGCCTGCACTGGTAGCCAAATGCAAAGAAGAAGATTTAGACTGGAAACGTTTTTTATTAAACAGGCCTTACGAAAATTTTGACCCAAGGAAATATTTGGAATACCGGTTATTCTGGCCGTACTCTTCTGGTCAGCCGGGTCAATGGATGAGCCACCAGATAGATACCGTTCACTGGTACACTGGTTTAAATCACCCAAGAAGTGTGGTTGCCAATGGTGGTATTTATCAGTGGAAAGATGGCCGCCGAAATTGGGACACTACCACAGCGGTATTTGATTATGGTCCGTCCGCAGGACTCAGTGAGCAGGATGATGCGGCCAAAGGATTCCAGGTGGTATTCATGAGCAGGATGGGTAATGGTGATGAGGTGCCAACCGAGATTTATTATTCTAATGGCGGCGAAATGAATTTGAATACCAATAAGATCTCCGGCCGTGGAGGATTGACACAAAACTTTGCTTCCGCTATGAATATGAAAGCAAATATTTTACCTGAAATGGATTTGGTAGATAAAACTGTTAAGGTAGATTCAAGCGCTAATGCAGGAGGAGATGAATACACAACAGCACACGTAAGAAACTGGATGGAATGTATTCGCAGCAGAAAGCAACCTAATGCACCGGTGGAAGTTGGCTATTATCATTCCATTGCAAATATTATGGTGAATGCTGCAGCAAGAACAGGAACAAGAGCAACCTTTGATGAAGCTGCCCAGGAAGTAATGGCCGACGGAAAAATATTTCAGTATTGATGACAGTTATACTGCACAATAGGTAAAAAAGTGATTTGACTTTAACCTTAGTAGAAAAGAAAGTACATTAATGATCCAACCTTATTACCTTATTTATCTTAGGCTGAAAATATTGCAATAAGGCCGCATAAGGTAATAAGGTTGAGGGTATTTAATTGATAAATTTTTCTACTAAGGTTAAAAAACCGGCTGTTAGTTGATTGGTTGTAGGTTTAAAAATAGTTGGCAAACATTATTTATTTTTCCAAACAGAACAAATTCCCAATTCACTAATTTATCCCTTGCGAAGTATAGATAAAATTTGCTGTAAAAATCAATCTATAAAATTTTGATTTAATAAGATGCGGTATATAATTTTTTTGAATGAAAATTATAAACCGCATTTGATGTTAAGGAAAGAGCGTATTGCCGCAAGGGTTGCCAACCTTTAGCAGGTTTCTTTAAATTAAATAGCTTTATAAAAGGTTGGCAACCCTTTTTCAAATCCGATAATTTTAAATGCTTCCCAAAGAAAGAAAAAGCAGAAAATAATCTTAAATTTAACTGTTCTAACGTGAATATGATTTTACGCTATCAATAAGTTTTACAACACAACATCCAATTCTCTTTTTGCCAATGAAAAAGAAAATCATTTACATAATAATATTGCTTGTCGCAATAATTACCATTGCCTGGAAGATCAATGCAGGCAACGCACCCATTGATTACTCCACACAGGTAAAACCCATTATCAATAAAAACTGTATTACCTGCCACGGCGGTGTAAAGCAAAAAGGTGGCTTTAGTTTATTGTTCCGGGAAGAAGCGCTTACCAAAACCAAGAATGGAAAATTTGGTATCATTCCCGGCGATCCGGATCACAGCGAACTGGTCAGGCGCATTAACAGTAAAGATGCTGAAGACCGCATGCCCTATAAACATGATCCATTAAGCAATGAAGAAATTTCAGTTCTTACCAAATGGATTAAACAGGGTGCAAAATGGGGAAACCATTGGGCATACGTTCCGGTAAAAGAAGTGCCTGTGCCGCAACCAACCACTTTCTTTGGATGGATCAATAAAAAAAGTGACTGGGCAAAAAATCCGGTAGATAATTTTATTGAAGAAAAATTCAGTGAACAGGAACTGAAACCTTCGCCTAAGGCAGACAAACAAGTGTTGTTACGCAGGGTGAGCCTGGATATCATTGGTATGCCGGCGCCGGAAAATATTGCTGATCAATTTTTAAAAGACAGCAGTGATCTTGCTTATGAAAAACTGGTGGATGCTTTACTGGCACTGCCAAACTATGGTGAAAAGTGGACATCGATGTGGCTGGACCTGGCACGGTATGCAGACAGCAAGGGTTATGAAAGAGACAGTGAAAGAAAAATTTGGAAATACCGTGATTGGCTGATCAATGCATTTAATGCGGATATGCCGTATGACAAATTTTTAACAGAACAGCTTGCCGGAGATTTGCTGCCCGATCCAACAGACAATGATTATATCGCAACAGGATTTCACCGCAACACTATGACGAATGATGAAGGCGGTACAGATAACGAAGAGTTCAGAACATCTGCTGTGATGGACAGGGTAAGCACTACATGGCAGGCTTTAATGGGAACCACCTTTGCATGTGTACAATGCCACAGCCATCCTTATGATCCTTTTAAACATGAAGACTATTATAAATTCCTGGCATTTTTTAATAACAGCCGTGATGAAGATACAGAAGATGATTATCCATTGCTCCGCCAGTATAATTCAAAAGACAGTATGGAATTGCTGCGACTTACAAAATGGATTTCAGAAAATGTTTCCACGCCAAAGGCAAAAGAATATTATACTTTTTTAAAAACATGGCAGCCATCTTACAACAGCCTTACCTGCGATAGTTTTACCAACAGTGAACTGATGGATACCAAGTGGCTGGCGCTTCGTGACAATGCAGTGTGCCGGTTAAAAAATGTTGATTTAACAAACAAAACATCTTTGATTTTTAATCACCAGGCTTATGTAGATGGCGGCATCTGGAAGATACATATTGATGGCCCGAATGGCACTGTAATTGCGACGGTACCATTAAAAAAATCAAAGGACGTATTAATTATCAGCGAAACACCGCTGGTACCGCAGCAGGGAATGCACCATTTGTATTTTACTTACACCAACAGCAAATTGAAAAATACCGAAGACAACGGTGTGGTGTTTGATTGGTTTTATTTTGCTGAAAAATTTCCAGGTAAAGAAAAGCCAGGTGCAGATACTGCATTAAAATTATTCAATCAATTAATGAGGGCAAAAGTGAATACCACGCCAATCATGTTTGAAAATCCAATGGACATGCACCGTACCTCTCATGTTTTTGAACGTGGTAACTGGATGGTAAAAGGAGATGAAGTTCAGCCGGATGTTCCGCATTCGTTAAATCCTTTTCCAGCCAATGCCCCACGCAATAGATTGGGTTTAGCGATGTGGCTCACATCAAAACAAAATCCGCTTACTGCCCGTACCATGGTAAACCGGGTGTGGGAACAATTGTTTGGAAATGGCCTTGCAGAAACACTGGAAGATTTAGGATCGCAGGGCATACCGCCAACGCATATGCAATTAATGGACTGGTTAAGTTATCAATTTATGCATAAAGATAACTGGAGCACAAAAAAATTAATCAAACAAATTGTTACCAGTGCCACGTATCAGCAGAGTTCAAAACTTACTCCTGAACTGCAGCAAAAAGATCCATACAATAAATATTATGCCCGTGGCGCAAGAGTTCGCTTATCAGCAGAACAGGTACGTGACCAAAGCTTATGCATCAGCGGAATGATGAATAAAAAAATGTATGGCCCCGGTGTATTTCCTTATCAGCCGGAAGGTATCTGGCTGTCTCCGTGGAATGGGGAAAAATGGAAACTGGATACCGCCGGAAACCAGTACCGCCGGGCATTATACACTTACTGGAAACGTTCAGCGCCTTATCCATCTATGATGACCTTTGATGGTGTGGCAAGAGAAGTATGCACAGCCCGCCGCATCCGAACCAACACACCATTGCAGGCCTTGACCACGTTAAATGATTCTGCGTATGTGGACATTGCAAGAAATTTTGCTTACCGCATGAAGGAGAAAACAAACGATCCAAAAGAACAGATCAGCAAAGGATTTAAACTGGCTACTTATAAAGACATTGATACTAAAAGTTTGGAGGCAATGGAAAAATTATATCACACTGCGTATGCCCAGTTTAAAAATGATAAAGACAAAGCCTGTGAAATAATTGGCGGCATGAATAATTATACCAATGCAGAAACGGCCGCATTAACAGTGGTGGCAAATGCAATGCTGAATTTGGATGAAGTGGTGACGAAGAATTAATAACTATTCTGATAAGGTTAAAACAAGTAAGAATGCTTAAACCTTAGTAGAAAGAAAATATATAATGATTACAACCTTATTACCTTATTCATATTACCCTGATAGTAATAGAATCAGATTGAATAAGGGAATAAGGTTAAGTATATTTTATTGATCAATTTTTCTACTAAGGTTAAAGAGACCGGCCTTCAGTTGCTACCTGAATTGTTTGTTTTTTGTGATAGTGGCGATGAAAGTTCCAAATTGGTATGCCGATGAAAGGATTGTGACACAACGATGATCCCATGAAAATATTAGCTGGTATCAAAATTTTTTAATTCAAACAACTTCTAAAATTATTGCACATAAATATTTTTTATGACACAAAAAGAATTACACAATCAGCGGCTGTTAAAAGAAGCAGAGCATGCTGTGATGCGGATGAACACACGGCGGCACTTTTTAAAAGAAAGTGCAATGGGATTGGGTGCATTGGCATTGGGTTCTTTGTTTGGAAGCTGCGGAAGTAAATCACCACAGAGCAGTAATATTTTATTTGATCCTGCACATCCGTTAATGCCAAAAATGCCGCCGTTTGCAGGTAAGGCAAAGAGTGTAATTTATTTGCACATGGCCGGCGCACCATCGCAACTGGAGTTGTTTGATTACAAACCTGAACTGATGAAAATGGATGGACAGGATTGTCCGCAATCATTACTGGAAGGAAAACGTTTTGCATTTATCCGTGGTGTTCCTAAGATGCTGGGGCCACAGGCAAAATTTGCACAACATGGACAGAGTGGGGCATGGATCAGTGAGAACATGCCGCATTTGCAAACCATTGCAGATGAAATAAGTTTTTTAAAAGCAGTAACAACGGATCAGTTTAATCATGCACCTGCACAGTTGATGGTGCAGACAGGTTCACCAAGATTGGGCAGGCCAAGTTTGGGCTCGTGGGTTACGTATGGATTGGGAACAGAGAATCAAAACCTGCCCGGCTTTGTGGTGCTAACAAGCGGCGGACAAAATCCTGATGCCGGTAAGAGTGTGTGGGGCAGCGGATTTTTACCAAGTGTTTACCAGGGTGTTCAATGCAGGAGCGAAGGTGACCCGGTGTTGTTTATAAAAGATCCGGACGGCATGAACCGTGACTTGCGTAAAGCATCTATTGATGCCATCAACGAAGTGAATGCACAGGAATACAAGGAGTACAATGATCCTGAAATTCTCTCCAGGATTTCTCAATATGAGATGGCTTACAAAATGCAGATTTCTGTGCCGGAAGTAATGAATATTAATAATGAGACGCAATACATTCATGAAATGTATGGCACCAAACCCGGAACAGGATGTTTTGCAAACAATGTATTGCTGGCAAGAAAATTAGTGGAAAAGGGAGTTCGTTTTGTGCAGTTGTTTGATTGGGGTTGGGATAGTCATGGTACGGATGCCAACCTTGCGATTGATATTGGCTTAATTAATAAATGCCGCTCGGTAGATAAAAGTGTAACAGCGCTGATACTGGATTTAAAACAACGTGGTTTGCTGGATGAAACACTGGTGGTATGGGGCGGAGAATTTGGACGTACACCGATGCAGGAAAACAGGGAAGGAAAGAAGATGCCTTTCAAGGGTCGTGATCATCATACAGAAGCATTTACTATCTGGATGGCAGGTGGTGGAATTAAAAAAGGTTTTAGTTATGGTGAAACAGATGAGATTGGTTACAGTGCTATCAGTGGCAAAGTAGAGCCGTTTGACATACAGGCTACCATCCTGAACCAGCTTGGGTTTGATCATGAAAAATTTACGTATGAATTCCAGGGAAGGCCATACAGGCTGACGGATACGAGGGGGAAAGTGATTGAAGAAATTATTGCTTAGAATTTTTTTACACCCTTTAAAGTTTACACCTTTTAAAAAATGTGTAAAACTTTAGGAGCAAAATAAATCCTTTGAACAGAAGAAATTTTATAAACACCACAGCATCTGCCAGCACTGCATTAATGCTTTCCTCATTAGATACATTTGCATCACCGCAATTAAACAATAACATGAATACAAATTTTCAGTTGAAGATACTGGCCACCAGTTGGGGCTTTGATGGTACTACAGATGCCTACTGTGCCAAAGCAAAAAAAGAAGGCTATGATGGAATAGAAACATGGTGGCCCATGAAAAAAGAAGACCAGGATGAACTATTTGCAGCATTAAAAAAATATAACCTGGAAGTTGGTTTTCTTACCGCCGGAAGTGAAAGTAATTTTGATGAGCATTTCACCAGTTTTAAAAATATGATCTATGCTGCTGCAAATAATAAAATTCAGAAGCCACTTTACATTAACTGTCATTCGGGCCGGGATTATTTTAAATATGAGCAGGGTAAAGCATTTGTTGATTACACTACAGCCTTATCAAAATCAACTGGCATAAAAATTCTTCATGAAACACACCGCTCAAGATTAATGTATTCGGCACCGGTAGCAAGAAATTATTTGGAAACGATTCCTGCATTGCGTTTTACATTAGACATTTCACATTGGTGCAATGTGCATGAAAGTTTACTGGCTGATCAAAAAGAAACGGTGAACCTTGTTTTATCCAGAACAGATCATATCCATGCCCGTATTGGTCATCCGGAAGGGCCGCAGGTAAATGATCCCCGTGCGCCGGAATGGGACGATGCAGTGAAGGCGCATTTTGCATGGTGGGATAAAGTGATTGAAATGAACAAACAACAAGGTGAAGTGATGACGATATTGACAGAATTTGGCCCACCGGATTATATGCCAACGCTTCCATACACAAGGCAGCCGCTTGCAGACCAGTGGGCCATCAATGTTCACATGATGCATACGCTGCGTAAACGTTATCAATCGTAAATGTTTTTTCTGTTAACGATTTATACTCTAATCTAACCTTCTAAACCTTCTAAACCTTCTAAACGATTAATAAGTGTTATTATCCATCACTGAATTTCTTGGACACTTTCATCCTGCGGTAGTTCATTTGCCCATCGGTATTTTATTGATAGCATTAATATTGCAATGGCTTTCAAGAAAAGAAAAATATCATTCTTTTAAAGAAGCAGTGCCGGTTGTATTGTTGTGCGGAACCATTGCTGCATTTATTTCCTGTATCAGCGGTTACCTTTTATCAATCAGTGATGACTATGATGATGCGCTTGTAAACTGGCACATGTGGATGGGAATTGCGGTAACATTTATTTCATTTGTGTTGTATGCAAAGGAAAAGAATCCGCTCTTTGCTGTCAATAAAAGTATATTGTCATTTATTTTATTAGTACTGGTTTTTGTAACGGGTCATTTGGGAGGTTCACTAACACATGGTTCAGATTATTTTAGCAAACCTTTGAAAGATATTTTTAATAACGACACTATTGCAAACGCAACCATAAAACCGATTGCTAATGTGCAGGAAGCGGTTGTTTACGGCGATGTGATCAAACCAATTCTTCAAACAAAATGTTACTCCTGCCACAATGCCAATAAGAAAAAGGGCGGACTACGGATGGACGATAGTTTGTTGCTGATGAAAGGTGGAAAAGATGGTCGTGTAATTGAAACTGGCAGAGCGGATGAAAGTGAAATGATAAAACGCTTACTGCTGCCTGTTGATAATGACGACCACATGCCACCCAAAGAAAAGCCACAACCTACAGAACAGCAAATTGCATTGCTGCATTGGTGGATCGACAACAACAATGATTTTATAAAAAAGGTAAAAGAGCTTAACCAGCCTGATAAAATAAAACCCATTTTAATCGCTTTGCAAAAAGCGGCTGTTATAAAAAAAGAATCTTTTGATTTTCCTTTAACAGCTATTGAAAGGGCTGATGATAAAGTTGTGGCGCAACTAAAGCAAAGAAGTGTAATGGTTTTGCCTGTTGTACAAAACAGTAATTACCTGATGGTGAATTTTGTAACGCATCCTGTTGTTGATAAAGAAGATC
The DNA here is from genome assembly GCA_043759175.1 of Chitinophagaceae bacterium. Lineage (GTDB taxonomy): Bacteria > Bacteroidota > Bacteroidia > Chitinophagales > Chitinophagaceae > Ferruginibacter. The sequence goes on from JAYVLZ010000371.1 coordinate 15,460, forward strand.
TTCAATTGTTGCTAAAATTAAAAAAACAAATAGTGTGGCTTAAATTAGATAATGCCAAAATTGATGATGAAGCTTTATCAACGATTGCTCAACTTGCAAACATTACAAAATTGTATCTTTCACATACCAGTATTTCTGATAAAGGATTACAACTATTACAATCGCTTTCCAATCTTGGCTACCTTAATCTTGTTGGTACAAAAGTTACGTTGAAGGGATTGCTGCAGTTGAAGAATTTAAAAAAGCTTCAATCACTTTATCTCTACCAAACAAATATCAGCAAATCAGATTGGGCAATGTTGAAAAATGAATTTCCGAAAACACAAATAGATTCCGGGGGTTACCAGGTGCCTGTATTTAACTCAGATACTACCTTGATAAAAAGTAATGTGAAATATTAGCATTTTTGTCCGGATAAATTAAAAATATTATAGAACCAAATTATTGGCTTTAGACGTTGCAAATGTTTTATTACAGCTTATATCCGGGAACCACATAGAAATATCAACTTTATTAAAAGCTAACGTATGCAGTTATCAAAAAAAATATTATCATCACTGAATCAAACAGTTCACCCTGTTCCTGCAAGTTCCATTTTTGAATTACCAGAAAAAGTATTACAATTTGGTACCGGTGTATTGTTGCGTGGTTTACCGGATTATTATATTGACAAAGCAAACAGGCAGGGAATTTTTAATGGACGGATTGTAGTGGTGAAATCAACGGACAGGGGCGATACAGATGTTTTTGATGTGCAGGATGGATTATATACACAATGTATAAGAGGTATTGTCAATGATCAAATGACGCAGGAATATATTGTGAATGCTTCGATAAGCCGGGTGTTATCTGCAAAATCTCAATGGCATCAAATACTGGATTGTGCTGCCAATCCTGAAATGAAAATTATTATTTCCAACACTACTGAAGTAGGACTTATATTAATGAAAGATGATAACGTTCATGCACAGCCGCCCGTTTCTTTTCCTGGTAAGTTGCTTGCTTTTTTGTATGAAAGATATAAATGTTTTCATGGTGACCTGCATAAAGGAATGGTGATTATTCCAACCGAATTGATTACAGACAATGGAGAAAAACTACAATCAATTGTAGTGGAACTGGCACACCTCAATAAAATGGATCATCCATTTCTGGAGTGGCTGGAAGCTGCCAATTGTTTTTGCAATTCATTGGTGGATCGTATTGTGCCAGGCAAACTTCCGGCTGCTCAGCAAACAGCTGCAGAAGCGGAGCTGGGTTATTCAGATGAGCTGATGATCATGAGTGAAGTGTATAGTTTGTGGGCCATTGAAACTTCCAGTGGTAAAGCAAAAGAAATATTAAGTTTTGCAATGGCCGATGAAACAGTGCTCATTACAGATGATATTAACAAACACCGTGAATTAAAACTTCGCCTGCTAAATGGCACACATACTTTCAGTTGTGGTGTTGCCTGTTTAGCTGGTTTTCAAATTGTGAAGGATGCGATGGAGGATAATGTAATGGGGCAATATATTGCAGACCTGATGAAAAATGAAATTGCTCCCTGCATCTGTGATGAAAACATTTTAGCAAAGGAAGCAAATGAATTTTCTAATAAAGTTATTGAGCGTTTTAGTAATCCGTTTATTGAACATAAATGGATCAGCATAACGTTGAACTATACGCAAAAAATGAAGATGCGTAATGTTCCGTTGTTACTGAAACATTATGAACAGCATACTGAGGTGCCGGTATATATGGCATTGGGATTTGCTGCTTATTTATTATTCATGAAATGTGAGCCGGCTGAAAATGGAATGTATAATGGAGTAATGAATGGAAAGACTTATCCTGTGCAGGATGAGCAGGCAGGTTATTATTATCAACTGTGGAGAGAACATTCCTTTTTAGAAATTCCAAAAAAAGTTTTAAGTGACCGTAACTTGTGGGACACAGATCTTTCTCTGTTACCAGGATTTACAGATGCAGTTACCTTTTATATGAAATCAATCAGTAAAGATGGAGTGATGAATACATTAAAAGAAATTCAATCAAATAAGCAGCATGCTGCAACGGGCAAATCGTAATTTTTTTTGATCAGTGATGAACAGGGATAGTTTGGCTAAACTGTTTTAAATTACAGGTTATAAATAAATGACGTTTAGTTAGGCGTTCTTCTAACTGCGAAGCAGTTAAATATGATTAGCTCCGGATTTTAACCCGGAGTTAATCAATAGATTTATAACGACGAAAGGGTCGAATAATATTTTAGGATTAATTAAAATACCGGGATATAAATATTTATTTAATGAATCATCAATACAGCATGCAGCAAACCATGCGCTGGTTTGGTCCGGCAGATCCTGTGAGTTTGGCTGATATCAGGCAGGCAGGATGTTCCGTTGTGGTGACTGCTTTGCATCATATTCCCAACGGACAAATATGGACCGAGCAAGAAATTTTAAAAAGAAAAAAAGAGATAGAGGCTGCAGGATTAAACTGGTCGGTAGTAGAAAGTGTTCCGGTGCATGAAAGCATCAAAACACAAACAGGTGATTTTAAATTACAGATCGAAAATTATAAACAGACACTGCGTAATCTTTCCGCAAATGGAATTACAATCGTTACCTACAATTTCATGCCGGTGCTGGATTGGACAAGGACTGACTTAAGTTATACAGTTGCCGATGGCAGCAAAGCATTGCGTTTTGAAAAAGCTGCTTTTATTGCCTTTGATGTATTCATGCTGAAAAGAAAAGCAGCAGCAAAAGATTACACAGATGATGAATTGCAAAGAGCAAAACTTAGGTTTGATGGAATGAATGAGGAGGAAAAACAATTGCTTCAACGAAACATCATTGCAGGTCTGCCGGGTAGCGAAGAAAGTTTTACAGTGGAACAGTTTCAGCAGGCATTGGATACTTACGATGGGATTGATGCTGTAAAATTGCAAGAGCATCTAATTTATTTCCTGCAGCAAATAATACCGGTGGCTGATAAGTGCCGAATGCAGATGGTGATTCATCCTGATGATCCGCCATATCCAATTTTTGGGTTGCCAAGAGTGGTGAGTACAGCCAATGACATTAAATTTTTATTTGAAGCCGTGCCTTCTTTAAATAATGGACTGTGTTTTTGTACAGGATCATTTGGCGTAAGAGCAGACAATGATCTGCCTGCAATGGTGCGGCAGTTTGGCAGCAGGATCAATTTCATTCACCTGCGTAGTACTAAAAGAAATGAGTTCGGTGATTTTTATGAAGACAATCATTTGGAGGGAGATGTAGATATGTACAAAGTGATAAAAGAAATAATCGCTGTAATGAAGCAGCGAAATATTTCAATACCCATGCGTCCCGATCATGGTCACCAGATGCTGGATGACCTGAAGAAGAAAACAAACCCAGGTTACTCTGCTATCGGAAGACTAAGAGGCATTGCTGAACTGCGAGGATTGGAACTCGGTATTTATAAATCAATTTTTGAAAGTGGTGTATGAAAAAATTTATAGATGAAAATTTTTTATTGCAGAGCAACACAGCGCAAGAACTCTATCGTGAGTTTGCTGCAGTGATGCCCATCATAGATTACCACAATCACCTGCCGCCACACCAGGTTGCCAATGATATCAACTTTGAAAATTTAACACAGGCATGGCTGTATGGTGATCATTATAAATGGAGGGCCATGCGTACCAATGGAGTAAATGAAAAATATATTACCGGTAATGCAAACGATTGGGAAAAATTTCAGGAATGGGCAGCAACAGTTCCATATACCTTACGCAATCCTTTGTACCACTGGACACACCTGGAACTGCAACGTTACTTTGATGTACATGAAATGTTGAATGCAAACAGTGCAAAGAAAATTTATGAGGAGTGCTCAGCAAAACTACGGTCAAAGGAATACAGTGTAAGAAGCTTGTTGAAAAAGATGAATGTAGAATTGATCTGTACTACCGATGATCCGGTTGATTCACTGGAGCATCATCAAAAAATGCAACAGGAAAAATCATTTACCAAAATGAATCCCGCTTTCCGCCCGGATAAAGCAATGAATGTGGATGACACCGATTCATTCATTCAATATCTTACCAACTTAGAAAGAACTGCTGATATTTCTATTACTACTTTCAGTGAATATTTAAATGCATTAAAAAGCAGGCATGATTTCTTTGGAGAAAATAATTGTGAAGTATCCGATCATGGCCTGGAAGAAATCTATGCAGAAGACTATACAGCAACAGCAATCGTAAATATTTTTGATAAGATTCGTTTAGGTGGCACACTCTCCTTAGAAGAGCGAAAGAAATTCAAAAGCGCTATGCTTTTCACTTTTGCAGAATGGGATTTTGAAAAAGGATGGGTACAGCAATATCATTTGGGAGCATTGCGGAATAACAATACAAGAATGTTGCAGCAACTCGGGCCTGATACCGGCTGGGACAGCATCGGCGATTTTTCGCAGGCAAAAGCATTGTCCAAATTTTTAAACAGGCTGGATAAAGAAAATAAATTGACTAAAACAATTGTCTATAATCTCAATCCTGCAGACAATGAATTAATGGCAACCATGATTGGTAACTTCAATGATGGCTCTGTTGCAGGAAAAATTCAATGGGGCAGCGCATGGTGGTTCCTGGATCAAAAAGATGGTATGACAAAACAGATCAATACATTGAGCAATATGGGGCTGCTCAGCCGCTTTATCGGGATGTTAACAGACAGCAGGAGTTTTCTTTCTTTTCCACGGCATGAATATTTCAGAAGAATACTTTGTAACCTGTTTGGTGAAGAAATAGAAAACGGAGAATTACCAAATGATATCAAATGGGCAGGACAAGTAATTCAGGATATTTGTTATAACAATGTAAAAAAATATTTCAACTTGCAACAGTTAGACTAAATAAAAGAAATAAACCTGTTAGCATAGTTAAATTTTATAGCTTCAGAGGAGCGAAATGTTAGTAGCAAAATTAGAGTTCATCATTTTTTTGAAGCTACGGAGAGCCTGTCCCGATTTTCGGGAAGCAGCATGTAAGAAATATATTGCTCCTGGGAGCTAAATACAGTTTTTTTGCTTTTCGTTTCTACTAACATTTCTACTTCCCAAAAATCGGGATAGACTTTCCGGGTCTTTTAAAACAAAATTTTAAAATAACTCCGCCAACAGGTTAAATCAATGATCGTCTGGGTAATTAAAAAATGAATAGAAATAAAATGAGTAAAGTATTTTGTTTTGGTGAGCTATTATTGCGGATGAGTCCGGTCTTAAATAAAGAATGGATTCATAAGGCTAATATGACAGCATATATTGGCGGTGCCGAATTGAATGTTGCAAATGCTTTATCAAAATGGAATATACCTGTTAAATATTTCACCGCACTGCC
>JAYVLZ010000372.1:0-15988 GCA_043759175.1 Chitinophagaceae bacterium
CAATTTCTGCCATCTATTACACATTTTTGCAAAACATATCCAAAAGCTAAGGTAGATTTATGAATTGTTTTAAGGCTTGCGGATTTTAGATTTAATTGCACCCTTTTTTTGTTAAATAAATTTATCGGTTATATTTACTTTTTACTGATAAATCTTAAATAGTACTCTTCCTTACTGATTTAATTTTTGTTTTTAAATACTAATTTGTTTACCAACTGAGAAATTTTTGATTCAGATTTATTTAAACCACATTTCAGCCAATAATATTTTCTTATTAAAAATGGCTATGCTGTATTTCTATAGTCGTTACTGAATCTATATTTGAAAGAATATTGAAACAGCAGGTTTATTTTAATTGTACCCGCCTTTAAAATAAAAAAATAAAACTATGATAATTTCTACCTTGAACCAAACACCACAAACTAACAGCGGGATGCTTACAAAACTCTCTGCTATTTTACTGGTACTTTTAATTAGTTTAACTACATCCTGGGTGAGTGCTCAAACAGCTGCCTTGTCAACCGACCAGGCTGATTATGGCCCCGGAACTACTGCTACTTTTACGGGTACCGGTTTTACAGCGGGTGAAACTGTAACAGTGGTGGTACATCATGCAGATGGCACACCCGATAGTGGTGCAGACCATGAGCCCTGGACAGTAGATGCAGATTTGAACGGCGATTTTGTAACTACCTGGCATGTGTGTGAAGATGATTGTGTAGGCTCTACTTTAAGAGTAACTGCAGATGGAGTTTCTTCTGGTTTGCATGCCGAAGCAATATTTACGGATGCTCCGGGCACAGACCCTTTTGCTCATGCTTTATCTGGTAGCAATTTTACTTTTACAGGTTTTGCTTCAGGGGCTACTACTGCTTACCCAACTTCAATGCAAGGATGGAATTTTACAGCCGAATTAACAGCAGCAAATCTCACAAGTGCACCCGCAGGTGATTTTGCATTGACTGCAAATGCTGGAGCAATTGCAACAGGTTCAATTAGAAATGAAGGGTCTAACGGTATAAGCATTTTAAATAGTGGCTCAAATAACCTTGGGGCTATTGTTGTTGCATTAAATGCCACAGGGAGAAGTGATTTACGAGTAACTTTTACTGCACAACAACTTAATGACGGGAACACAAAAAGTAATGGATTGCGTTTGCAGTATCGTTTAGGCACATCAGGGAGTTTTACTGATGTATCTCCAACAACAGAATACTTGACAACAGTAAATGGTACGGCCGCAGCACAAACTTTTACAAATATTGCATTACCCCCCGCTGTAAATAATCAAGCTGTTGTTCAACTAAGATGGGTTTATTATATTATTACCAATAATCCATCCAGTGGTCGTGATAGAATAAGATTGGATGATATTACTATTTCTTCAAGCTTATCCTGTTCACCTCCAACTATAACACAAATAAAAAATTGCAATGGCACTTCTACACTAACTACAACAACTTCTGGTAACTGGAGTACAGGTGCTACAGGTACTGAAATAACTGTAAATGCAGCTGGTACTTATACAGTATCAGTGGGAGGATGCGATGGATCAATAACTATTTCAACGCCCCCAAATACCCTCCCAAAGCCAACTGTTGCGGCAGGCGGAGCTACGGCTTTTTGCCAGGGTGGTAATGTGGTGCTCACCTCAAGTACCGCAACTGGAAATACATGGAGTACAGGTGCAACCACACAAAGTATCACGGTAACTACATCGGGCTCTTATACTGTTACTGTCGCCAATGAATGTGGTAGCAAAACTTCTGACGCCACAGTAGTAACTGTAACGCCAACACTAGTAGTTTCAAAAAGTATAACACAGCCTTCCTGTGCTGGTGATGATGGCACAGTAAGCGTTTCTGCAACCGGCGGTAACGGCACTTATGCAGGAACAGGAACATTTACGGTTGCAGCTGGCACAGCTTACAACTTCCCCGTTTCAAGTGGTACCTGTTCAGGTAGCGCAAGTGGTACAATGGCATCTCCGGCGGCTATTATTATAACCTCATCGGCTACTCCAATATTGTGTGCAAATGGCAGCTCGAGTGTTACAATTGCTGCTACAGGTGGTACTGGCACCTTAACAGGAACCGGAACATTTGCCCAATCAATTGCTTCAAAAGCTTACACAGTTACAGATGCTAATGGTTGTTCTAAAACTATAACAGTAAACATAACGATACCTTCTGCTATTTCCTTAAGCGAAGTTGTTACCAATGTATCATGCTTTGGTGGTAATAATGGAGCAATTGATCTGACTGTTGGTGGAGGCAGTCCTGCCAATCCGGGAGGAACAGTAACCTATACTCAAGATTTCAATACACTGGCAACTTCGGGAACATCAACTACTTTACCAAGTGGCTGGTTCTTGATGGAAACGGGAGCCAATGCAAATACTTCTTATGCGGCTGGTACAGGCTCGGATAATGCAGGAAACACTTACAGTTATGGAAGCACTGGCTCAACAGATCGTTCACTTGGCACTTTACTTTCTGGTAATCTTGTTTCAACAGTCGGTGCAGGATCGCTGTTTATTAATAATACGGGCAATATCGTTAAAAGCCTTTCAATTAATTATACCGGTGAACAATGGCGGTTAGGTGCCACCGGAAGAGGTGCTGATAAATTAGACTTTCAATATAGTACCAATGCAACAAGCCTTAGTACCGGAACCTGGATTGAAGTAAACGCACTGGATTTCACATCTCCTGTAACTACCGGGACAGTAGGCCCTCTGGACGGAAATACAGCAGCTAACAGAACAGCATTAACTGCGACAATTACGGGTCTTACAATTCCTATAAATGGTACTTTCTGGATTCGTTGGTTAGACTTGGATGTTACTAGTTCTGATGATGGTTTAGGAATTGATGATTTTAGTATGACTATGAACTCAGTTACCAGTCCATACAATTATTTATGGAATCCTGGCAATGCAACTACGGAAGATATAGCTACTCTCACAGCAGGAACTTATACCGTTACAGTTAAAGATGCTAATGGATGTATCGCAACAAAACCAATAACAATCGCAGCACCATCTGCCATCAGCTTTACTGCTACGCCTACTCAACCAAAATGTTTTGGTGAAAAAGGTTCGGTTATACTAAGCACTCCAACTGGTGGAACAGGTGCTATCAATTTTGATGCAACAGCAATATCAGCTCTTGACGAAGGTGATTATACTTATACTGCAACAGATGCTAATGGTTGTACTGCTCAACAAACTGTTCATATTAATGCAGCACCTGCTGCTATCAGCTTTACTGCCACACCAACTCAACCAAAATGTTTTGGTGAAAAAGGTTCGGTTGTATTAAGCACTCCAACGGGTGGATCGGGTGCTATCAATTTTGATGCAACAGCTACATCCGGATTGAGTGCAGGTGATTATACTTACACCGCTACAGATGGTAATGGTTGTACTGCTCAGCAAACCGTTCACATCAATGCTGCACCATCTGCTATCAGTTTTACTGCCACAGCAACTCAACCAAAATGTTTTGGTGAAAAAGGTTCGGTTACATTAAGTACTCCAACCGGCGGAACGGGTGCCATCAGTTTTAATGGAACAGCAACAACAGCACTTGCTGCAGGCGATTACACATATATTGCAACAGATGCTAATGGTTGTACTGCTCAGCAAACGGTTCACATCAACGCTGCACCTGCAGCCATCAGCTTTACTGCCACACCAACTCAACCAAAATGTGTTGGTGAAAAAGGTTCGGTTGTATTAAGCACTCCAACTGGTGGAACAGGTGCTATCAATTTTAATGCTACAGCTACATCCGGATTGAGTGCAGGTGATTACACTTACACTGCAACAGACGCAAATGGTTGTACTGCTCAACAAACCGTTCACATCAATGCAGCACCATCTGCCATCAGTTTTACTGCCACAGCAACTCAGCCAAAATGTTTTGGTGAAAAAGGCTCAGTTGTATTAAGCACTCCAACTGGTGGAACAGGTGCAATCACCTTTGATGCCACACCAACATCGGGATTAAATGCTGGTTCTTATACATACACTGCAACAGATGCAAATGGATGTACAGCTAAACAAACTATACAAATTAATGCAGCACCTGCGGCACTCGTTGCAAGCTGCAAGACCAATACACCTGACAACACACTTTACTTCGGATATACGGGAGATCAAACTGAAACAATTACTGTCGCTCCAACTGGTGGCACCGCTCCTTATACCGTTCAGTTTACATTGAGCAGGTCCATCAAATGTAACCAGGTAAATGATGCAGGTGATGAAATATGGACTGCCTCCGGAGGAATTACCACAGGCACTGGCTGTCCTGTATATCCCAATACAACTGGCCCAACACCTCTTTCCACTAAGACTAATATTGGAACCGGTGGTAACTACGCTGTAACAGTAACGTTAATGGAAAATGCATATGTTATAGCTACCATTACCGATGGTAATGGATGTGTAACTACTTGTTCCACTTATGTACATGCGGACGATGTACGTTGCTTTGCAGGAAACAGTGGTGTAACCAAAGTTACACTCTGTCACAAGACAGGAAGTTCCAAAACTCCATGTGTAACGATCTGTGTGGATAATGATGCAGTTTCTGAACACCTTGCACACGGCGACTTCCTTGGTAAATGCACCGCTAACTGTGTAGCACCTGCAACAAAACCTGCCGTTCCAATAGTAGCCCCGGTATTCGCAAGTGAACTCACCGTGAAAGTGATGCCGAATCCAACACCTAATTATTTTAATGTGGCTATTACTGGTAAAAACAATAGCCCTGTAACAGTAAGGGTAATGGATATTTATGGCAGAACGCTGCAGGTGAATCAAAAGATCGCAGCTAATTCAACCCTTCGCTTAGGACAGAAATGGACAGGTGGTACTTACATAATAGAAGTGATGCAGGGAGAGGAAAGGAAAGTAGTGAAAGTGATCAAAGCGAACTAATAACAAGGATTATTATTTGTGAAATAAGAAGAGCTCCAGCAATAGGCTCTTCTTATTTAATTATTTAAATTGCTTAAATCCACTTGCAAACCATCATGCAAAGAATTATTTTTATAACACTTAATTCATTAGTCATGCAAAAAAATAAATTAATAGATACTTACATCTCCAAATCTGCTGACTTTGCACAACCAATTTTAAATCATCTCCGTGAGCTGGTTCATAAAGCCTGCCCCGATGGGGAAGAAAAAATGAAATGGAGTTTTCCGCATTTTGACTATAATGGCGAAATGATGTGCAGCATGGCAGCATTTAAACAACATGCTGTATTTGGTTTCTGGAAAGCTGCATTGATGAAAGATCCTGTATTAGTGGAGACAGCAAAATCAGAAACTGCAATGGGACACCTTGGGAGAATCACATCATTAAAAGACCTGCCTGCTAATAAAAAAATAATTGCGTGGATAAAGGAATCAATGGAATTAAATGATAAAGGAATAAAGTTACCATCCAAATCTAAAGCAACTGATAAAAAAGAAATTACCACTCCGGACTATTTTGAAAAACTGCTAAATAAAAATAAAAAAGCAGCCGCTACATTCCATTCATTTTCCTACTCTCACAAAAAAGAATATGTGGAATGGATAACAGAAGCAAAAACAGAAGACACCAGGAACAAGCGAATGATACAGGCAATAGAAATGATGGTTGAAGGTAAAAGCCGCAACTGGAAATATGCTAAATAAATATCACCAGGTATAGCCCGGCATCACAAAATAAAACACACTCCATTCGTTGTATTCCATTTGCATGTATAATTTGTAAGGCCCTTCAAAATGGATGATCTCATTATTGTCTATTTCAGCATCATATTTCAACATACCTTCTGCAAAGCCCATCCCCCGTTCATCCTCCGGTTGGAGTTCAAAACTGGTATTATCGATTGTATAGGCATCAGCAGCAAAATTTTTAAACGCGTCAAAGAACAACCGCAGTTTATTCAACAGTTCTTCTCTTTGCATTTGTACACCATCAGCCGTAATAATGTGCTGGCTCAACATAAATTCATTATCCGCAAAGGAACGGGTGAACCATTCTTTTAAAAATTGATGTGTACGGCGTTCTATTGCTGCTTTGTGATTGGGATGAAATTCTTCATAGATATAGCCCATGATCATTCCATCCACAGGATCTTTTTCCACTTCCTCGTTAAATAATTCTTCAGTAATAAAACGATAGACGGTGGTATCATCATAAGGCCCGTCAGAAAAATCAAGATTGATCTGGTGTTGATTTAACAATTCCAATAATTGCTTCACACTTTCTTTTAATTCGGTTGCTTCCATTTCCTCTGCAGATTTATAACCAGGTTTTCCTATGCGGTCGTAAACAGTTACGAAATCTCCCTTGCCGTAAGACTCTTCAAAAGCAAGGATATTCCTTAAAAACTGGTTTTCTACATCCGGTGGCAAAGCTTCACTGCTGTCCATCTGAAAGGCATCGCCATACTGTGCTTTCAGTTTTATCTTCATCAATTCATTTTCAATCCGCAGGTTTTCTTGCGGATCGTCCGAAAATTTTTCTTCCTGTTCCATAACAAATAGTTTTATAGTTTGGTCTTTTTATTTACAAGGTTATAGGAATCATCAATTATTTGCAACAATTGTTTTTTGTTTAGTGTTCCATCTGCAATCACCGTATTCCAGTGCTTTTTATTCATATGATAACCCGGTAATATTGCTGAGGGATATTGTTCTCTCAATTCAATCGCCTGTTCCGGATCGCATTTTGCGTTAAACTGAACCGGCTGCGTATCTAATGGCACCAGCAGAAACATTTTTTCTTTTACTTTAAATACGATCACCGTATCACCAAAAGGAAAACCTTCTGTAACATCAGCTTTTTTTAAAACGTATTCTCTCAATATTTCAATATCCATTATCGCAGCATATTTATTAAATTATTTTATCCAGATGCAATCCCTGTATATCATTTAATTTAAACAGTACTTCATCCAGGCGGTTAAGCGGTATCCCTGTTTTCATTACGCAAAACAACTGCAGCTCCTGGCTAATATGGCTGCAGTTAAATTGTTTCAGCACCATCATTACATCATTCATTTGTGTATAATCAAATTGCAGTTGATACTTTATTTCAATTTGCTTTTGTATGATTGGTACTAATTGCAATGCTAAAGAAGTGGCCGTTTTATAAGCATTAATCAAACCTGGAACACCTAACAATGTGCCGCCAAAATAACGAACCACAATTACAGCCACATTGGTCATTCCTTTGCTGTCCACCTGTCCTAATATTGGTCTGCCTGCAGAACCGGAAGGTTCACCATCATCACTCAGTCTGAAATTGTTTCCATCAGTTCCAATACGATAAGCAAAACAATGATGCGCTGCTTTTGGATGTTCTTTTTTCAGCGCCAGCAAATATTGTTTAAAATCATCGGTTGCAGTAATTGGATAAGCATAAGCAATAAACTTACTACCCCTGTCTTTAAATTCTGCAACCGATGGTTTATCAATCGTACAATAAAAATGTGGTTCCCTTTCTGCCTGTTTATTCATTTATTTTGTTGTTTCCTGCGCCGGTTTGTAATAATTGATATTGTCTGAAAAATAATTTTCTGTTTTAAAGAGTTCCTGATTTTTTAATGACGGAGCATTGATACCATTACCAATAATTAATTGCTCATTGGTAATTACTCTGGCTTCATCCCAATAATCTTCATCGATAAATGACTGCAGTAATTTTGCACCACCTTCCACGATCACACTTTGAATTTTGAGTTGATGCAATTTCATAAGTATTTGTTGTATCACTGATTTGCCTGCAATCAATTTACTGTAAACAATTTTTTCACTTTCTTTATTTTGAATATTATTAAAGATGATGGTTCTTATTTTCCCATTCAGCAGGTGATGAGAAGCCGGCACTTTTAAATCCTTATCCAATAAAATTCTTACCGGATCATTTCCCTTCCATAGCCTTGTTGTCAACGAAGGATTGTCATATAAAGCTGTATTGGTTCCCACCATAATGGCTGCTTCTTCACTCCGCCATTTATGCACTATACGGTTACTTAATTCATTGCTGATGGCAATTTTTGTAAAATCAGCTTTCGAAATTTTACGATCACTGCTCTGGGACCACTTCAAAATAATATATGGTCTTGTCTTTTGATAAAAAGTAAAAAAACGCTGATTCAATTCAGCAGCTTGTTTTTCAAGTATCCCTACAATTACTTCTATGCCGGCCAAGCGTAGTTTTTCTATTCCTTTTCCGTTAACTTCTAAGTAATTATCCTTACATGCAATCACTACTTCTGGTATCTTATTTGCAATGATAAGGTCGGCACAGGGTGGAGTTTTTCCAAAGTGAGCACAGGGTTCTAATGAAACATAGATCGTACTTTTTTCTATTAACGGTTTGTTGTGTTCACTTACGCTGTTTATACAATTTACTTCCGCATGTGCCTCACCGTACCGCTTATGATAACCTTCACCAATAATAATATTATCATGCACCAGCACAGCCCCCACCATGGGATTGGGGGCTACATTACCTGCGCCCGGCAAAGCCAGTTGCAGGCACCTTTGCATGTATATATCATGAGAAGCCATCCGGCAAAAATAAGCAGCAATCAGCTAAAAAATAAACTAAGTTTGCGCCAATGACCATCAAAGAATACTACCGCCACTATCTGCGAAAATTACAAACCATTTATGATTTGGATGAGGCTTCTGTAATGGCCGGATGGGTATTTGAAAACAAGGCTGGTTTAAAGCGATCGGATATTTTAAAAGATCCCGAATTGATTTTAGAAATTGATACAATTGAAAAACTCAATTACACTTTACAAAGATTGCTGCAGCATGAGCCGGTACAATATATATTAGGAGAGACCTTGTTTTGTAACCTGAAACTTAAAGTGAATAAACATGTATTAATACCAAGACCAGAAACCGAAGAGCTGGTGGAATGGATCATTGAAGATGAAAAAAAAGAAAACCATGAGAACCATCTTTTCATTGCAGATATTGGTACCGGAAGTGGGTGTATCCCCATAGCATTAAAGAAAAAATTATCAGCGGCTCATATCACAGCAATGGATGTAAGCAAAGAAGCATTGACAATTGCAAAAGAAAATGCCATTGACAATAACGTAAAAATTGATTTTATACAACTGGATTTTTTGGATGAATTATCATGGGAAGGATTACAGCAGTTTGATATTATTGTGAGCAATCCGCCTTATATACCGGTGAGTGAAAAAGAAAAACTGGATAAAAATGTAACCCTGTTTGAACCGCATACAGCATTATTTGTTCCCGATCATTCGCCTTTGTTATTCTATGAGAAGATTGCTTTGTTTGCAAAAAAACATTTGAAAAAAGATGGAAAAATTTATGCTGAAACACATGAGGAATTTGCCAACGGTACAGCACATGTATTTTTAAAACAATTTGAACAGGTGGAACTAAAGCAGGATCTGTCAGGAAAGAACCGGATGATAAAAGCTACTCATTTCCGCTAACGGTGGCGGATGTGGTGGCACCCAGGCGACGGGCCACTTTCATTATTCTTACCACTTCGCCCCACTGTGCAGATGAATCAGCATTGATCACTACTGCAGGTTTAATACTGTCTCCTTCGTTGATGTATTTTCTTAATGCAGATTCCAGGGAATCAGGAATAACTTTTTTTGCGCCAACGTAAAAATTCTTTTGTTTGTCCACACTCACCACTACACTTTGCTTTGTTTTAGTATCACTCTTTGCTTTGGGCACACTCATCTTGATCACATTTGGATTGGCCAGTGTAGAGATCATTAAAAAAAACATCAGCAGTATAAATAAAATATCATTGAGCGGACCTGCATCCACTTCACTGTGACCATCTCTTAATTTATTTTTCCGAAGACTCATTTATAAAAATTTGCCCCCATCCTCTAAAGGAGTGACTTAATATGGGGTCTTTTCTAATTTACCTATTATGCAAAATTACACTTCATTTTCTTTTCACCCCTTTAGGGGATGGGGGAACTTACTTAGTTGGTTCCTGCAAAATATCTATAAACTCACTACTGGCCGATTCCATCCTGTTGGCTGTTCTGTTGATCTGTGTATCCAAATAACTGTACCCAAGATACGCCAGCATACCAATGATCAAACCGCTGGCGGATGTAATCAATTTTACATACATCGCATCAGCAATCTGGCTCACAGAGGGATTGCTGATAGCAGCAAATTCTTTCAACAGTAAAACTAATCCAACAATTGTTCCCACAAATCCAAAGAGCGGCGCTATTCGTGCAATCACTCCAAGAATAGAAAGATTCTTTTCCATTTTATACAACTCCAGTTTGCCAACATTGTCCATACTTTTTTCAATGGCATCAATAGGTTTACCAATACGCTGTATTCCTTTATCGATCATTCTTGCTAACGGATTATCTGTATTCTTTGCAAGGCTTCTTGCCGCACTTACATTACTGTTCACAATATTATCACGTATAATACTCATGAAATTATCTTCGATTTTGGAAACTTTACGAACCACCAGCAAGCGTTCAATAAAAACAAACACTGCAATAGCAAACAGAATTCCTAACGGGATCATTAAAGGACCACCTTTTGTCAACAAACTCCAAGCGGATTCTACCTGTGCATTGGTAGCTGCTGCTTTACTAAGTGTGTCTGCCTGTAATAAGATATCGAACATTGGTTAAATGATTTAGGGCAAATGTAATTTTTTATTTTTTTGTTGTGCCATAATTATGCCAACAGGTATGCAATATTACCGGAGAGCTGCTTATAAGAGGCGTAAAATATTGTTAATTGTTATTCCAGGTTCATAATAAAAATTCAGCAATGTATTGAAGTGGGTGATAAACCGGAATGAAGGAATTAATAAAATCATGCTGGTTATATGAAATAATTAAACCTGCTCCCGAATCAAGAGCAGAATAATATTGCAAACCATCTTCAAGATCAGTAAAGGATGATTTTAAAACCTTGCTCATAATAACATCATCTTCTCTTGTAAAAGAGAAATTGGCAAACAGCTTAACGACAGCCTGGTTTAATTTTGCTGAATCTTTTATATTCTTATTCAAAAAATAATAAGTAATGGCGAAAGTAGTGGGTGATACATACAGTTTCAGCTTTTGCTTTAGTAATTCATTGAAAAGAAACAAAGAATCTGTATGAGATTTGTTTCCTGAATTAACAAGATCAATAATAATATTGGCATCTAAAAATATTTTTCTCATTTTGCAAAGCGCTTAGCAAGGATGGTTTTCTTGTTTTCATCTTTCCCTGTATTTACAATACCTCCAAACTCTTTTACGAAAGGATGCAGTTCGTCTTTTTTCAGGCGTTGTTCTATTTTATCAAGCAATACAATATAGTCCTCCACAATTTTTGAAACACTCCTTCCCCTTTTAGCTGCAATTTTTTTGGCCTTCTTTATATTAGTTTCACTCATCAGTAATGTTATCCTGTTAGACATGATAAATAAATTTAGTCGTACAAATATACACAATCATACGCATGAAAAAAAAGCCACGCTTAAAGCGTGGCTTACTAATCTTTTCAACTTTTCAACTCTGTTATTTCTTATCCCCCATCTGCTGCATCGCCATTATCTGGCGCATGGTCTTTTCCATACCTTCACTGCTGCCGTCTAAGAAAATCACATTGCCTTTACCATACTCTGCAAAATTTTTGATGGCTTCTGTCCACATGCTGAATAAAATCACATTGGTATCCAGGTTTGCCTGCTTCATTTGTTCCGCAGCCTGGCTCATACCTTTGGCTACTTCTTCACGGAACAACGCAACACCCTGTCCACGTAACTGTGCAGCCTGCCTTTCTGCTTCTGCTGCTATCTTGATAGAATTACCTTCTGCTTCTGCTGCTTTTGTTTTGGTGATGAGCAAAGCCTGTCCTTCATTTTCAGCGGCCGCTTTTAAATTATTTGAAGCCACCACCTTGCTCATACTTTCAATAATTGCCTGGTCAAAAGTGATATCATTGATCTGCAAATCCTGTAAATGATAACCCCAGCTTTCCAGCTGAATGTCTACCTGCTCTTTTACATTCTCTACAATATCTCTTCTTACATTCAACACTTCCGCCTGTTTTTTGGTAGCCACAAAAGCACGGATACTTCCTTCCACAGTACGTATCAAAGCCTGCATTAAATCTTTATCACTGATAAATTTAAATGCCACATTTTTAATGGTTTCTTCATCTACATTCAATACAGAATACAACAGCATTGATTTAAAATAAACATTCGCCTGATCAACTGTTACGGCCTGGAATTCCAGTTCAACCGAACGGTTTTGAATACTGACTCTTTTGTAAATCTGATCTAAAAAGGGCACCTTAAAATTAAGCCCCGGACGTTTGATGCTGTGATATTTTCCCAAACGTGTTACCACGCCGATGGTACCCTGGTTGATGGTAAATAAGCCCCCGGCTATTACCAGAAAAATAGGGATGAGCCACCAATATTCTCTTAATATTTCCATTGTTTTATAAATTTAAAATGAAGGTAGTGCAATTTTATATCGACCATACAAAATCCTTCTACGATTTGCCAGTTCGTTTCCTCTTTAAAAATCACAAGCCCACTTTTAGTTTTTCAGATAACCGGTGAGGTTAGATATAAAAAGCCAGATGAAAATTAATGCAAATGAAATGAAAAGTGTATTCATCAAAACTTCGCCGATTTTAAAGATTGGATTTTTAGGAATTTCATACATGGGGTAATATGAAAATTGCGTAGCCACTTTACCTGTCCAGTAAGCTGCAATCAAACCTGTGAGTGCCACCGCCAAACCAGTTTGATTTTTTAGTTCACTTCTAAATACAATTGAAATAAATCCAAACGCAAAATTCAACCCCTGGATGTAACGTCCATAAGTTTTAGCAATCTCCTGATTTAATGGTTTGAGTTTTTTAATATCATTATACCAATCAAAAACCACATGGCGTATGTAAGGATAAATAAGTGCGGTAAATATTTGACCTATACCACCGACAATAATCAGCCAATTAGGAATTTCAAACTTCATTGAGAGTAATTTATATTTTCTACTGCAATTAAAAATTGCTCAGACTAAAAATATTTACGTTCTTAAAAGTCTCCCCTGCGGGGAGATTTAGAGGGGCTTTTCTCCTCCCAAATCATTCCCAAATGCACAATCGTTTCTGCAGCCTTGGCCATATCTTTTGTGCCTATCCATTCCAGCTTACTGTGAATATTTTGCATACCGGTAAAAATATTCGGACAAGGCATACCGATATAGCTAAACCTGCTGCCATCGGTACCTCCACGGATACTTTCCATTTTTACGGGTAGCCCTGTCCGCTGTATTGCTTCTTTGGCGTAAGCCACCACTTGTGGATGCTGGTCTAATATTTTTTTCATGTTACGGTATTGTTCTTTTACAACATACTCCATTCTTGCTCCAGGGAATTTTGCCAGCACCTCTTCAGCAATTTGCTTTAGCCGGATGTGATGCTCCTGCAATCCTTCATCTACGAAGTCTCTTGCAATAAATTGTATGGTTGCTTTTTCAGCAATGCCGTTTACCGCTACCGGATGCACAAAGCCCTGCCTGCCTCCTGTAGTCTCCGGGCTCCATTCATTTTTAGGCAATGCATCCAGGACAGCACCTGCAATCTTTAATGCATTCACCAGTTTATCTTTTGCATAACCTGGATGTACAATCACCCCATGAATAGTAATGATAGCTCCATCCGCACTAAAAGTTTCATCTTCCAAACTGCCTGCTTCACCACCATCGAGTGTGTAGCCAAACTGTGCACCTAATTTTTGCATATCTGCTTTTGCAGTTCCTTTTCCCACTTCTTCATCCGGCGTAAATAAAATTTTTATATCGCCATGTTTTACTGCTGGGTTTTGCATAAAAAACAACGCTGCTTCCATAATAGCAGTCACACCACTTTTATCATCAGCACCGAGCAAAGTCAGTCCGCCTGCAGTAATAATACCACTATGGAGATGTGCTTTTAAATAAGGATAGTCACTCATCTTCAACACCTGCGTTGCATCATCAGGCAATACAATATCCTTACCATCATAATACCGGTGCAGGATTGGCTTTACATTATAACCACTGCAATCAGGCGCTGTGTCCATATGGCTGCAAAAACAAATGACAGGGATATTTTTCTTTTCGCTGTTGGATGGAATTGTCGCATACACATAACCGTATTCATCAGTGCCGGCATCAGTAATACCCATACCAAATAATTCCCTTCGCAATAATTTACTAAGGTCTTTTTGTTTCTCTGTGGTAGGATAAGTATTGCTTTCAGGATCGCTTTGGGTATCTATTTGTACATACCGCATAAAGCGTTCGGCAACATTATCGGGGCTTATGTAAATCATGGTGGTGAATCGTCAATGGTGAATAGTGAATAAAAACATCATTATTAATCATGCAATATTACATACTCAATCCACAATAAAAAAGCGGCCTGCATTGCAAACCGCTAAATAATTAATGAGCGTACTAAAAGCTAAGGCTCCTGTGTTTCACCATTCACCTTACAATATCTCCACCAGCTCAATATCAAATACCAGTTCCTCTCCTGCCAAAAAATGATTGGCATCCAGCAGCACCACTTCTTCTTTTACTCCTGTAACCACTACCGGGAAAGGCTGTCCCTGTTCATTGCTTAACGTTAGTTGCATACCTGGTTCCAGCTTCATATCAGCAGGAACATTTTCCAGTGGGAATTCAATTACTGCATTCAGATCTTTTTCACCGTAAGCATCTGCCGCAGGTATATTGATTGTTTTTTTCTCTCCCAGGTTCATACCAGGCATTGCAGCATCAAATCCTTTGATCATTTGTCCAGCCCCTACTGTAAATTCCAAAGGTTCTCTTCCGGCAGATGAATCAAATTGCTCACCACTGGTTAATTTTCCGGTGTAGTGAACCCTCACTGTGTCACCGCTCTTTACTTGTGCCATTGTGTTAATTTTTTGTATCCCTATCTCCGGTAGTCAACGGAAAATAAAGTTTGATTTAAATATTTTGTTACCAGCCGATAATCATTTATCAGCTTCAGTGGCGTCGCACTCTTTTACTTTTTCAGTTCTATTGAGCAATAAAAAGAGAAGGCTAAAAGCATGACCCACAAATTTCCGGCAAGTTAAAAATTAAAATCTGTACAGCCGAATTAAAAAGTTTTTCTACAACTTTACAGGATGAAAAAAACAATGGTATTATTTAGTTTTTTAATTACCCAATACTACGGCGTACTCCTTGCCCAAACCAATAACCTGCCTGCCGGACAGGCAGGCACAACCATTATGCCGGGAGCAGAAAGAGTGGAAGTTTATCTTCCAATGTTAACAGGCAAATCTGTTGCCGTATATGCCAATCAAACCAGCATGGTAAAAAACACTCACCTTGTGGATACATTGGTTAAAAGAGGTATCAATGTAGTAAAGATCTTTGGGCCTGAACATGGTTTCCGGGGTACTGCCAGTGCCGGCGAAGAAGTGGGCAATGCAGTAGATAAAAAAACAGGCATCAAAATAACCAGCCTTTACGGCGATCATAAAAAACCTACTGCTGCTGATTTTGAAGGAGTAGATGTAATTGTTTTTGATATACAGGATGTGGGAGTTCGCTTTTATACTTATATATCATCATTAGAATATTTATTAGAAGCTGTTTTGGAAAATCATAAGCCACTATTAATATTGGACCGCCCTAATCCAAATAGTTTTTATGTGGACGGCCCTGTACTGGATAAAAAATTTAAAAGCTTTATCGGAATGCAGTCTGTACCGGTTGTGTACGGTATGACGATTGGTGAATATGCCCTGATGCTGGCCGGCGAAAAATGGCTGTCGCCAAAAGCAAATGAGATCAACACTTACAATGTATCAACACAACCAACGGCAGATACACCCTTTCATGTGCAGGTTATTAAATGCAGGAACTATAACCACAGCAGCAAATACATTTTGCCT
>JAYVLZ010000373.1:0-4161 GCA_043759175.1 Chitinophagaceae bacterium
CGGCAAAATACCGTGGGCGTTTGGTGATCTCTTTTCAACTGAATGTAGTGAGTGGTATCCTCATTGCGTACTTATCAAACTACTTGCTGCAGGGTGTTGGCGGCGATAATGACTGGCGCTGGATGTTGGGAATAGTGGCTATTCCTTCATTAGTGTTTTCTGCATTTATGCTCACCGTGCCAGAAACACCAAGATGGTTGTTGCTGTTTAAAAATGATGAAGCTCATGCAAGAGAAGTGTTATCCATTACAGAAGACAATATTGATAAAACCATTAGTGAAATAAAGGAAGCATCAACACACATCAGCGAACCTTTATTCAACAAGAAATTTTACAGGCCATTGCTGCTGGCATTTTTACTGGCAACATTTAATCAAATGTCCGGCATTAATGCAATCATTTATTTTGCTCCCAGGGTTTTTGAAATGGCCGGAATAGGGAAAGATGCTGCCTTTTTAAGTACTGCCGGTATTGGTGTGGTAAATTTAGTGTTCACCATCATCGGGTGGTCGCTGATTGATAAGTTTGGAAGAAGAACTTTGATGTTTATTGGTTCCATTGGCTATATTGTTTCATTGGCGCTGATCGCATTTTCTTTCAACAGCGGTTCAGGGCAATTTATCACTTACTATGTATTTATGTTTATTGCAGCACACGCCATTGGCCAGGGCGCTGTGATATGGGTTTTTATTTCTGAAATATTCCCCAATTCGGTAAGAGCTACCGGTACATCCTTTGGCTGTCTTACTCACTGGGTTTGGGCTGCAATAGTGGCACAGGTATTTCCATTCTTTGCAAGCAACGTTGGCGGCAGTTATATTTTTGGTTTTTTCTGTGCCATGATGGTGCTGCAATTAATATTTGTCTGGAAGATGATGCCGGAAACAAAAGGCATTGCTCTGGAAGATATGGACAAAGCAACAGTGGTGCTGCATTAATTAATTGCCACGAATGCACTAATGAACACAAATACCAATATATAATTCTGAAATGCTGAATAATGGTATGCCCTAAAAGTGAGCCCTGCCACGGCGGGGACGATGTTTAATAGAATTACTAAAGTTGGTTACATGAAAAATATTTTATTACACTAATTTTTACGAATTACACTAATTAAAAACATTCGTGTAAATCAGTGTAATTCGTGGCAAAACAAAACTACATGAGTAAGATACTTTGCATCGGAGAAGCACTGATCGATATGATCTGCACCGATAAAGGAAAAGCATTAAGCGATGGGGACAATTTTTTAAAAAAGCCAGGTGGGGCGCCTACTAATGTTGCCGCTGCTGTTGCTGCATTGGGCGGCAATGTTGAGCTTTCTGCCAAAGTAGGCGTGGATCCTTTTGGCAAACACATGGTGGATGTGATGAAAAGTTTTGGTGTGGGTACACAGTACATGCTGCAGGACCCCAGCTACTTTACCACATTTGCATTTGTATCGCTGATGGAAAGTGGCGAACGTGATTTTTATTTTAACCGTGGTGCAGACGGGCAGCTGAGTGAAACAGATATTGAAGCCATCGATCTGAGTGAGGTGTCCATTATTCATTTTGGTTCAGCAACAGGATTTTTACCGGGACCATTGCAGGCTGCTTACAAAAGATTATTAAAAGAAGCTCTGGTAAAAAATATTTTCATCAGCTTCGATCCTAATTACAGGCACCTGTTGTTCCGTAACAATACACAAACATTTATTGACCAGAGCTGGTATTTTTTAGAACGCTGTAACTTTTTTAAAGTAAGTGATGAAGAAGCCATGCTGATAACAGGCGAACCAACATTAGAAACAGCTGCCATTGCATTATTGCAAAAAACAAAAGCAGTATTCACCATCACATTGGGTAAGGATGGAACGATGACCGGTATGAATGGGGCAACAGAAATTATTCCAAGTATACCGGTAAAGCCGGTAGATACAACCGGTGCTGGCGATGCATTTGTGGGAGCAGTGTTGTACCAGTTAGATAAACTCATTACAAAAGAACAACCGGTTCTTGAAAAACAGCAATGGCAAAAAATTGTTACCAATGCCAACAAAGCTGGTGCCCGTACCTGTGAGTATCTGGGTGCGATGGAAGCATTCAAACATTTAAGCAACAGTATTTTTGATTAAGGCAAGTGGACAGGTTGATAAGTTAATAAGGTTAATAAATCCACTTTTATTTTATAATAATATTTTACCACAGAGAGTTGTAACTGCCCTCTACTTTGGAGAGAGCCTGTCCCGATTGAAAATCGGGAGGCAAAGGGTGAGGTTAACAGAAAGACGAATGAATAATCATTTTACAATTTTACTAAACAGTATATAACCTTGTACAATCCTAAAATACATCAGCAGATCAATGATAGTCTTCAGAAGAAGCATATTGATATTGCAGGTAAAGACAATCTTTTTTTTACAAGATTTGTAGCCAATACAACCACCATTTATTTTTTGTATAACGAATTATATAAAAATCATCCTAATGGAGAAGAGCAGTTTAAGCAGTTGGTGGAAACCATTACAGATGGTTATCTAAGGAGAGCAACCCGGTTAAAAAAATTGGATGAAGAAAAAGAGATCAAAGGCAATTGGTTTTTGAGCAATGAAATTGCCGGGATGAGTTTGTATGTGGACCGCTTTTGTGGCAGCCTTAAAGACATGCCGGACAAACTGGATTACTTTAAAAAACTGGGCATAAATTTTTTGCACCTGATGCCGGTAATGAAAAGCCCCGAAGGAGAAAGTGATGGTGGCTATGCGGTATCAGATTTTAGAAATGTGGATGAACGTTTTGGAACGTTAGAAGATTTGAAGAAGTTGCAGCAAAAAATGAACCAGGAGAAAATGTACCTGATGATTGACATTGTACTCAATCATACCTCTTACAAACATGAGTGGGCAGAAAAAGCAAAGGGCGGCGACAAAAAATACCAGGATTATTTTTATATGTATGATGACAGAAATATTCCTGATCAGTTTGATGCTGCAATGCCGGATATATTTCCTGAAAGTTCTCCCGGCAATTTTACCTGGAGTGCGGAATGCAACAAATGGGTGATGACAGTTTTTCATCATTACCAGTGGGACCTCAATTATACCAACCCGGAAGTGTTTGTGGAGATGCTGGATAATATTTTATTTTATGCCAATTTGGGTGTAGATATTTTAAGAATAGATGCACCTGCATTTATCTGGAAGCAAATGGGAACTACCTGCCAGAATTTGCCGCAGGCACATACATTGCTCAGGTTGATAAAACAATGTGTACAGGTAGCCACACCCGGTATGGCATTATTGGGCGAAGCGATCGTGGCACCTAAAGAGATCATGAAATATTTTGGCACCGGATTGTATACCGCAAAGGAATGCGACTTTGCTTATAATGCTACCCACATGGCATTGCAGTGGGATGCACTGGCTACCGGCAATACTAAAGTAATGCTGGCTGCACAACATGAGATATTACAAAAACCTTATGGTACTTCCTGGATCACTTATACAAGATGTCATGATGATATTGGGCTGGGCTATGATGATTATATGATACAGCATGCAGGTTTCAGCCCGTATGAACACCGCCGTTACATCAAAGATTATTATTCGGGTGCTGCACCCGGCTCACCTGCTACGGGTGCATTGTTTTCTGTAAATCCAAAAACACAGGATGCAAGGATCAGTGGTTCGCTGGCTTCTTTGTGCGGATTGGAAAGTTCTTTGAAAGATCACAATGATTACCAGGTAGAGTTGTCAGTAAGAAAGATATTGTTGATGCAGGCACATAGTTTTTTTATTGGTGGTGTGCCTATGCTGTTTTATGGTGATGAATTGGGTTATACCAATGACTACTCTTATTTAAATGATCCCGGAAAAAGTTATGATAACCGCTGGATGCATCGGCCGGTGATAGACTGGGAGAAAAATAAAAAAATTGATGTGGAGGGTACTTTGGAAAACAGGATATTTACCTCCACACAGCGGTTGATTGCCATCCGGAAAAAACTGCCGGTGGTGGCAGACTTGAAAAATCTTACCTGGCTTACCCCCTTTAATATTTATGTGGCGGGCTACCTGCGTACATTAGATGAACAGAAATTGTATTGTGTTTTTAATTTTAGCAGCCGGGTATCTTATTTATCATGGGCTGTATTTAAGGAGCATGGCCCTGTTGCAAATGA
>JAYVLZ010000374.1:0-7247 GCA_043759175.1 Chitinophagaceae bacterium
GTCCTTCAATAGTACTGGCAGCAAGGTTTCTTTCTTTGGCAATTTCAGAAATTGTTTTTCCCTGCTGATAATGCTGTAAGCTGATAATACCGGAGGGTATTTTATCTGATTTATTTACAGACGATTCTTTGCGTTGATTTTTGGGGCTGGCAACTTTTAATTCCATATTGCTTCCCAATCCATGCAGGTTACAATAATCCTGTACCATTGTAATAATGACTGCACCATATTTATCAGCTTTGGCTTTTCCAAAACCGCTGAGCAGTTGTAAGTGTTGATTTGTAAATGGAAGGTAGGTGCAGATATCTTTTAAGCTGGCTGTATTGGCAACAATATAGATGGGAAGGTTATGTTCTTCACAAATTTTATCCCGCCAGTTTTTTAAAGTATAATATAATTCCGGGTTGGGAATATCTGATGCAGCCAGTTGTTTTTTATTGGCTGCATAGCAACTGATGTGAAGCCTGGGTACAGAAAGATTTAGTTTGTGTTTTAAAAATTCTGCAACAGTAAAAGGTTGTTTGCAATATTGCAAAAAGTAAATGGTTTTTACAAAAGCCACCAGTAACTCCAGCAGGGTTTCATCCACATCGGAGGCCGCTTCTTTGTGTTCTGTAATGATGGGATGTTTTTGTAACTGATCTTTTAAATTATTAAGCAGTGGTAAAAAATAATTGGCTGCATCCTGTATCCTTTTTTGAAGTGCCGGATTATTTTCAATTACCGCTTCAGCTTTCATGAATTGATAAATATGGTTGATGAATTTTTCTCCAACAGCTTTTTCTTTTTTCAGTTGTTCTATAAAATGCTGCAGCCATTGTATGGTTTCATCATTCAGTTTTTCATGTTGTTTTTCAATAGCTGATTGAAGGGCATTAGCAGCTTTATCAATTTCTTCCATTAAAAACAATTCACTCAGCAACTGCATTGTAAAAAGCTGGCGAGCACCTGCAAAGCGTTCTGCCAATGATCCTTTGGGTGCCAGTGCAGATTGCGCCGTAACCACTTGCTCATTACTGTAAATAGCAGCGGGAGGAATTTTTGAAAGTAATACAATGCCGCCAAGACTGGTGCAGCGGCTGAGCGCTACATACACCTGCCCGCTGCTGAAAGAAGCTGCAGCATCAATCATTACTTTATCAAACGTTAAGCCCTGGCTTTTGTGAATGGTGATGGCCCAGGCCAACCGTAATGGGAACTGGTAAAAGCGCCCCAAAATGTGTTGCTCTAATTTTTCATCGGACGTATTTAACTTATAACGAACATTGTCCCAGGTTTCTTCTGATACTTCAATGTCATTTCCATCGCAGTTCACAACAATTTTATCTTTTGCTAATTTTGCAACAACGCCGATCTTGCCATTGAAATATTTTTTCTCTGCTACATCATTTTTAATGAACATTACCTGTGCTCCCTCCTTCAATACCAACTGTGCTTCGGCAGGATAAATGTTCTCGGGAAACTCTCCCTCAATCTTCGCCTTAAAAGTGTATGCAGTGGTACTGAGCTTTTGCAACTTAAGCTGGTTAATATTATCTGCCTGGTTATTATGAGAAGTGAGGGTAATAAATTTTTCTTCGGTGCCCGGCTGAAATCCTTGTATAAACCTGTTATGCAGCAAGTCATAATCTTCTCTGCCCATTTGGTTATTGCGAACCTTGTTCAGCAACTCAACAAAGGTTTCTTCTTTTTGGCGGTAAATTTTATTTAGCTCTATTAATAAAGGCTGTAACTCTTTTACTGCTTTACTGTCAAAGAAAAAAGGTGAACTATAATACTCATTTAAAATTCTCCATTCATCATTTTTAGCAACAGGTGGTAGCTGATACAAATCTCCAATGAATAAAACTTGAACGCCACCAAAAGCGGTGGTATGGTTTCGCCGAACACTTTTTAAAATTGAATCAATCGCATCAATCACATCGCAACGCACCATGCTGATCTCATCTATCACCAGCAATTCCATTTTGCGGAGCAGCATTATCCGTTGTTTATTATAGCGGATGTTTTGCAGCAGATGCAGCTTGTTAGATTCAGTTGGTAAAAATGGATGTAAAGGCAGTTGAAACAAACTGTGCAGCGTTACGCCTCCTGCATTAATAGCTGCCACACCTGTTGGCGCAGCCACGATCATATTTTTAGAAGAATGCTCCCGGAGATATTTGAGAAAAGTTGTTTTACCTGTACCTGCTTTACCTGTAAGAAAAATACTTTCCTGTGTTTCGGTAATGAAACGATAAGCCAGGTCAAATATATCATTGCGTTCAATAGTTGTCATAAATTAATTTTTGCCACACCTGCCCGACTGAATCATTCAGGCGGGAATTACACGAATCAACACGAATTTTTTAATACACTAATCGTTTGTATTCAAGTGATGTTTTCCCAAAGTTAATAATCAGAGCCAGTTTAATGCCCGATGCTTTCAGATAATTTAATGTTTGGGCAATGGCTTCGGGTGTGATGCCATCTTTGTTTGCTTTTACTTCTGTAATAATTTCATTGTTCAATGTGTAGTCGGCAAAAAATTTATGTTTCAGTATGGTGCCTTTGTAATCAATGCAGTGTTCATCTTCCCGGCGGTAATCCATATCCCGTTGCAGAAATTCTATTTCCATGGCATCTTTATACACCACTTCTAAAAAACCGTAGCCAAGTGTATTATACACTTCCATGCATGCACCAATTATTTTGTATGCCTCCGATTTATAAATAAGCTCTTCCATAAAATTATTTTTAATTGGTTTGGTAAAGGCCACGAATTACACGAATGATTTTATTAGTGAAGATTCGTGCAATTCGTGGCAATGCATTTTAGGCTCTTTCTTTTTCGCCTATCAGTAATAGTTCGTTCACTACCACTTCGGTAATGTATCTTTTGTTACCGTCTTTATCATTATAACTGCGGTTTACCAATTTACCTTCAATGGCTACTTCCTTTCCTTTGGTAAGAAATTTTTCAGCGATCTCAGCAACTTTGCCCCAGGCAATAATATTATGCCAGGTGGTTTCTGTTTCTTTTCTGCCGGTACGGTCACGGTAGGTTTCGTTGGTGGCCATGCTAAAACGGGCCATCTTTTTTCCACCTTCTAATGTTTTTACTTCTGGGGCGTTACCCAAATTTCCAATCAGTTGAACTTTGTTCTTTAATGCGTACATGTTTTTAAGTTTTAAATTGTTTATGCCTTACTTCCGCTAACCAGCGGAGATGGGGGCGAATTTTTTTTTATTTCATCCAACCGGCGACGTCATTTCCGATTGACAACACAAAGATGATATACAGTGAATCCGGTATCCGGTTTTTAAATTTATACTCCCGAAACTAACCGGGCAAAAACGTTTGTACACGGATAAATTTTGCTATCTTCATTACCTAAAACCTCTGATATGATTACAGCAGAAACCAAAAACTGTTTGAGTTGTGGCAAACCGCTAAAAGGACGAGTGGACAAAAAATTCTGTGATGACTATTGCCGGAATAATTACAATAACCAACTAAAAGCAAAAAGCAGCTATAGTGCTTATGTACGTAGCATCAATAATACCCTGCTTAAAAACAGGAAAATACTGGAATCTATTTTGCCAGGCACAGAAGAAACCGCCAAAGCCAGTAAAGATAAACTGCAGCGGCTGGGTTTTCATTTTAAATACCTCACCCATATTTATACCACCAAAACAGGCAAGACCTATTTTTATTGCTACGATTATGGCTATCTTCCCCTGGACCATGATTGGTATTTAATTGTAAAAAAGAAAGAAGAATAATGGAACAAGCCCCCGAACCGAACGCAGAATTATTACTCCAGTTAGTAAAAATGAAAATGCCGTTTGGAAAATACAAAGACAGGCTGCTTTGCGATCTGCCCGTTGTTTACCTGGAATGGTTTGCAAGAAAAGGTTTTCCAAAAGGAAAGCTGGGCAGGCTGTTGCAGACTTTGTATGAGATAAAATTGAATGGCCTGGAATATTTATTAACGCCATTAAAGAAATAGCAATTAAAATGGCAACTATATAGAAGTTGGGATAAGGGAAAAAAATATACAACAAAGAAGTTGATATATTCCTGAAAAACTACTTTTCAAGATAGAGAAATACTTAAGAAAAAAGTTATAGATACCCTTAATAGTTTCCGGGAATTTAAGGTATTACCTGATGAAAATATTTTAGCATTAATTAAGTCCAGACAAGCCAACTAATTTTATTTGCAGATGAATAAAATCTTCTGGCTTTAGACAATTAAACATTTTCTCTGTTAATTCTTTAGAATAACCTTCATGCTTTACACCCTCATAATTACTTTTATTTGTAGGGATAAAAATTACTGTAAGACAATGGCGCTCCATTTCTTCTTTATTAATCTGGGATTCAAGATTGATTAGTTTATCCTTAATAAAGTCTCTTATTTCTTTTAAAATAGTTTTATGATTCGGGTTAGCCATAACTAATGGGACTTCCTCGCTTAGTTCATAATTATAAAATATGTTCATCTTAATATTTTTTAGGTACAATATTACCCATTTTTATAAACCCTAATTCATATATCGTTGCCCTATTTTCAATAAAAAAGGCAGCGTCTATCAGCCTCTAATGTTTGTGTAATAATATATGGTTACCAAAAAAGGCAACTATATCGAATTTGAGACAAGAGTGATTATTTTAGTTTTTTAGCAAGCCTCTTTTTTGTTTTTTTAAATTCACTTATGTCCCATTCGGAATCAAACCCACTCCAATAAACTCTTAGTTTTAGAAATGCTGTAGAAGATTTATAGATTAAAATATTAAAGTCATTATAACTGAAATAAATATTATTATTGTTTAAATCCGCCTCCAAAAACTTAATATTATTTTCGACCTCTTTTTCAATTCTATCTAATAGTTCATTTGCTTCTTTTATGGGAAGTTCTTTAAATCCGTATGAAGTATATTCTGTACCTGCATCATTCCATCTTGCTCCATAAAAACCCAATACCAATCCTTCCTTTTTCTTAGATTCACACCTATAGACAAGTGTAGTAAGCTCTCCTGAATTTGCTGCTGCAAGTGGGTCAAGATAAAACTGAATTACATTATTTTCTTTGCCTAAGACTTCGTTCATGATAAAAGTCTTTCCATTATAAAGTGATTGATCTTTACTGTATTCTTTCGCTAAAAAGAAGCTGCCCTCTTTATATTGTGCTATTGCTGATTTGGAAAATATACAAATCAAGATTAAAAGTGTTTTTCCCATATTTATGCGATTGTTTATTTTAAATGTACAAAAAAAAGGCTGCATTTAGCGGCCTGTAATATTGATCCATCTACGTAGTATATACAATTAATTTATTTTTATCTGTCTCAATAATATCCTTATCACTTACCAGCAAATTCCATAATCCTCGCCATGATTAGAGCTGCCGCCCCAGAATGACTTATGCTTCCAGTCAAAATAAATAGCATTGATTGGGCCGCTGGTGCGGTCATCAAATGAAAGGGTATATCCCATTTGTCTTAATTCTTTTCTCACCCACTCAGGTGTATTTTCATGCAGCAGCAGATTGCCTGGTCTTGGTTTGCGGTCATCGCTTTTTGTTCCCCCTAACGATAACCAAAGTTGATTGGTATTGATATTAGCAGCTTCTGTTGCTTCCTGCACCGTCATTCCAAATTCAACAATATCTAAAAAGAACTGCAATAAATTTTGATCCTGTGTATCGCCACCCTGTACTGCAAATGATAAAAATGGTTTACCATCTTTTAAAGCCATCGTTGGCGTAAGGGTGACTCTTGGCCGCTTGCCCGGTTCAATCACATTAAAAGGATTCAACGTGGAATCCAGCACAAAACTTTGCAAACGCTGGCTCATACCGATACCTGTATTACCTGCAATACAGGCTGGTAACCATCCGCCGGAAGGAGTAATAGAAACAACCCAGCCTTCTTCATCCGCAGCTTCAACAGATGTTGTGCCGGCCCACAGTCGCCGCATATAATCTTCGTCATTCTCCGCTACATTTCTGACATCATGTGCAGGAACGAAACCAGGTTTGTTATTGGTTGAATCAAAACTAAATCCTCTTTGTTTCAAAATATTAAGATAAGGGTTGATCTTTCCTTCAAAAGGGTAAGGATCACCGGGACCAATAGTTGGATCGTTTTTATCAAGTGTTATCAGTTTGGCTCTTTGCTTTGCATACTCTTTATTCAGTAAACCCTGCATTGGTTCGGCTGGTGGAAAATAAGGATCACCATAATAAAAATCACGGTCGGCAAATGCAAGATTCATCGTTTGATACAAAGTATGAATATACCGGGCACTGTTAAAGCCCATTGTTTTCAGATCAAAATTTTCAAGGATGTTCAGGCTCTGCAACAGCATTGGTCCCTGGGTCCATTGCTGTAGTTTATATACATCTACTCCTTTATAATTTACCTGCATCGGTTCTTCTTCAATCGGTTTCCATTTAGCAAGGTCTTCCATGGTAATTAATCCACCCTGCTCTTTGCAGCCACGAACAAATTCCTGTGCAATGTCTCCTTTGTAAAAGCGGTCATAAGCTGCCATGATCGCTTCTTTGCGGCTCTTACCTTTTTTTAAAGCCTGTTGTTCTGTGGTGATCATTTTTGTCAATATTTCCAGCAAATCTTTTTGTATAAAAATTTCTCCGGCCTCCGGTGCTTCTCTTTTTTCTCCTTCATGCGTAAGAAAAACTTTTTTGCTGTAAGGCCATTCTTTAATGCGTTGTTTACCACGTTCAATACTGTTGGCGGTTTGTGCTTCTATCGGATATCCTGCTGCTAACTGCATCGCCGGTTCCAATACTTCTTTCAAACTTAGCTTTCCATAAGTGGCCAGCATGTAACAAAGTCCGCCGGCTGTGCCCGGCGTTACAGCAGCCAGTGGCCCATACTCTGGTGGAAAATTATATCCTTTATTTTTAAAGAAATCTACTGTGGCTCCGGTAGGTGCAAATCCCAAAGCATTAATGCCAATTACTTTTCCTGTTTTAGGATTATAGATCAACGCCTGTGTTTCACCGCCCCAGCTCAATACATCCCACATGGTACAGGTGGCGGCCAGCATAGCACAGGCAGCATCTACTGCATTACCACCTTTTTGAAATACCATTGAACCTGCTGTAGCAGCCAATGGTTTTCCGGTAATGGCCATCCAGTGTTTTCCATGTAGGGGCGGTTTTTGGGTTTGTTGTGAAACACATGGTTGGGCTATTAACAGGGCAATGATGAAACGTTTCATTTACATAAAGTTT
>JAYVLZ010000375.1:0-6011 GCA_043759175.1 Chitinophagaceae bacterium
TTTATCTCCAAAACAATTTTCAAATGATACTGATAACATATTTTTATTTGGCACAAATCTATGATATTTGTGTCCACACGGTAGCTCTTGTACAGCATACCATTGAGCAACTTTGTCCACCACATCTTCGGCCTCATCCTCCTTCTCCTTCCCCAAAAGGGAAGGAGCGGTGCTTTAAATCTTTAATAAACATTTTGTTTTTCCACATCAACTATTTTTCTTTAATCAACAATTATTCCCACACGCTTTAAATCAGTAATCATTTCAAATTTTTGTACGCTTGCCTTAGTTCCCCCTTTAGGGGGCGGAGGGGGTTACTCCGTCCTCAAACTCTTCACCGGATTAGCCAGCGCTGCCTTCACACTTTGAAAACCTACCGTGAAGCATACAATTAAAATGGCAGCCAATGCACCCAGTGCAAACATCCACCAGTGAATAGAAATGCGGTAAGCAAAATTTTGCAGCCATCCATTCATCACCATCCATGCCAGCGGCGCAGCTACCACGGCAGCAATGGTTACGAGCAGTAAAAAATTTTTACTCAGCAGTAGAATAATACTGCTGGTATTGGCGCCCAACACTTTTCTTACTCCAATTTCTTTTACTCTTTGTTTTGAAAATAAGGTGATCAATCCCAGCATACCCATGCAGGCAATAAAAATGGTAAGGAATACGATGTATTTTGTCATCTGCAAAATATTATCCAGCATGGCATATTGCTTATCCACTTTATCCGTCATCAGCTCATAAGAAAATGCACGCCTGCCCGGCATGGTCTTAAATTCCGCTTCTATTTTTTGAAGTACATTGTTGGTTTGTCCTTTATTGACATGCACACTCAGGAAATTATTATTGAGGCTTTGTTTTCCGCCATACCAATGCAGTATTGGTTCTACGCTGCCCTCCATACTACGATAATGAAAATCTTCTGTCACACCAACAACAGTGTATACTTCATCGTTACTTTTTTGTTTTAATTGTTTGCCCACGGCGCTTGTCCAGCCAAAAGCTTTCATAGCAGCCTTGTTGATTATTACGTTACCTCTTTCATTACTGTCAGGTACATTTTCAAAAGGCCGTCCTTCAGTAATAGGTATTTCGTACGTAGTAAAATATCCTGCATCCGCACCTACATGACGCAGGTTCACTTCTTTATTGTTCGTCACATCATAATATGTGTTGAAATTATTCCAGTAAGCAGTTGGTATCACTGCATTGGTGGAAACAGATTTAACCCTGGTATCGCTACGAAGTGTATTTAGAATTGCATCGAACCGGGCCGCTGCCACCTTAGGATTTTTATAAGCAAGATCGAGATTCACCACAACCACATCTTCTTTATTAAAACCAAGCGAAGCAGATTTCATGTGATCCATCTGCCTGTTTAAAATAACAGTGGTATATATTAATACAATAGAGAGTACAAATTGCAGCGTAATAAAAACATTCCTGGTAATACTCTTCCTGCTGCCGGTGGATAGTTTTCCCTTAATCGTATCTGAAACTTTCAAAGAGGTTAAATGCCATGCAGGATAAGAAGCAGCGATGATCACAATGATAATACCTGCAATGGTAAACAATACTAACAGCGGGTAGTCTCTTGAAATATTCAGCTCCATTTCACCAAACTGGTTGCTGAACATACTGTTCATCCGGGGTATTAAAAAATTATAAAAAAAAAGAAAAGCCACCAGCAGCGAAACAAAAATTACTACCGCATTTTCTATACAAAATTGTGTAATGATAGAGCGCTTGCCACTGCCGATCATTTGTCGTACAGCCACTTCTTTTGCACGGGTAAACATGGTGCCTGCATTCAGGTTAACAAGGTTTACAATGATGATGATCAGGATAAATATTGCGGTGCCAATGGAACCGGAGATGATGGCTTTACCAATGGTTCCCATAGATTCTGACGGCAGTTGTTCAAATGCTGCTACTTTGATCCGGTCTGTTTTTCTTTCCGGGTGATAATTGAGTTTTACCAACTGGTTAAGTTGTGCTTCTAATTTACTTACATCAGCACCAGGCTTTAATTTGATATAATTCTCTGCAAAGCCATTGTACCAGTTGGCATTGTCTTTAAACCCCGCTACATCATTTAATAAAGCAGTAGTTAATAAAACATCGGGCCTGATACTGTTATTGGCACTGATATGTTTCATTACTGCTCTCACTGTTAACTGTACACTGTCATCCGCCGCCATTACTTTTCCTACCGGGTTTTCTTTGCCAAATAATTTTTCCGCAGTTTCTTCAGAAAGCACCACGCTGAATTTATCATTCAAAATATTATTGGTGCTGCCATATTTTAAAGGAAAAGAAAATACCTTAAAGAATCCGCTGTCCACAAAATAGCAACGGTCTTCCTGTATCTCTTTTTCATTCACTTTCAGCCATGGATTATACCAGGTTTGCAAATGAGTACCTGCTTCAATTTCAGGACAGGTCTTCAATGCTTCGTATAATAAAGGATAAGTTGTTTGGGTATATTCATTGCCATCTTTTGTTGTTGTTTTCAGGTAAGCCATTCTTGCTTTACCATCCTGCACACTGTCAAATGTGAGGAACTGGTACACCATTACGCTCAGCACCATGATGCTTGATAATCCAAGAATCAATCCTGTTAAATTAATAGCTGTGAAGATTTTATTCTTCCAGAGATTTCTTATTGATGTGATGATGTGATGCCGGAACATAAAGCCCCTCCTTGCTCCCCAAAGGGGAGTGATTTGCAGCCTTCTGATATAAGAGTTATTCTTTTTTGAAGGCAATTGGTTAATAATGTTTATGACTTTTCAATTTTCAAAAAGCACCTTGACCCTAAGGCTCTGAAAGTCGCCCCTGCGGGGAGATTTAGAGGGGGCTTAAAATATTTTCTGTCACTGTTTGTCCGTCAAGCATACGGATAATGCGATGACTGTACCTGGCATCATGTTCACTGTGTGTTACCATTATCACGGTGGTACCCTGTTCATTCAGGTCCGTTAATAATTGCATCACTTCATTACCATTGCTGCTGTCCAAATTACCGGTAGGCTCATCCGCCAATATTATTTTTGGTTTGTTTACCACTGCCCTTGCCACAGCCACACGCTGTTGCTGACCACCACTCAACTGCTGTGGGTAGTGATTGCGGCGGTGCATGATCTGCATTTTATCCAGCACTTCTTCCACACGCTTTTTTCTGTCTGCAGCCTTCACCCCTGTATAGATCAGTGGCAGCTCCACATTTTCAAAAACAGTGAGTTCATCTATCAGGTTGAAACTCTGGAACACAAAACCAATATTGTGCTTACGCAGATCTGCTCTTCTGCGTTCGTTAAATTTTGACACTTCAATACCATTGAATAAAAAACTTCCCCCATCCTGGTCATCCAGTAATCCAAGGATATTAAGCAACGTACTTTTGCCACAGCCCGATGGGCCCATGATGGCTACAAATTCGCCTTCTTTAATTTCAATTGAAAGCTTGCTCAATGCCACCGTTTCCACTTCTTCAGTGCGGTAGATTTTTTCAAGACTGTTGATGCTGATCATGTTGTTTACCTGGAGCATTGTATATATTGATTTTTATTTTTTCAAAAATTAATAGAAGAATAAAAAGTTGCCGGGCAGCATAGTTAATGAATGTTCTTCAGATGCGTCACCTGCAGAACCTTTTATCAGTTGGCTTTCCTGGAACTTATCTTCCGGAAGGCATTTACATTTTGCAATGGCTGTATTCTCTTTTGAAGAACTGAATAAACTGATGGTTAAAAAAAGCAGCATTAGTTTTAGCATTTTCTGTTTCATAAAAAAAGATTTTACAATAATGACGATTTCATTTCTTTAATAGTTACATCGAGTTTGATTAACTTACCAGGGCCCTACTGCTTCTTCAACACCAGTTCCTGTATGGTGCCATAATTCTCATAACTGTTGGTAATTACTTTATCTCCCGGTTTTAATCCCTGCAATACTTCGTAGTTATCGGGATTCTGATTTCCCAATTGTATATCCACTTTATAGGCCATCGTACCACTTTCATTTACTTTAAAGATCCAGTTGCCACCGGTTTGCTGGTAGAAGCCACCCTTTGGTAATAATATTGCTCTTCTTTCATCACTCAATGTTAAACCAATTTGCAAGGTTTGTCCTTTACGGATGGAAGGAGGTACAGAATCAGTAAACACCATATCTACCTGGAACCTTCCAGCAGTTACCTGCGTATAAACCTTTTTAATTGCAAGGTCATAATTCTTTCCAGCTATCAAAGCATTCCCTTTTAAGCCGGTAAACACTCTTGATATATAATGCTCATCTACATCTACTCTTACTTTGTACCCACTCATCACGTCTATCTGCCCCAATGTTTGACCCTGATTTTTATTTTGCCCAATTTCTGCATCCAGGGAAGTTAACTGCCCGTCCACCGGTGCCCTCACTATCAGGTCTCCTACTTTCTTTTGCATCAGTGCCAGTGTCTTTTTCATCTGTGCATACGACTCCCCCATTTGGGTTACCTGTTGTTTCATGGAAACAGCATCGGTTTTCATAATTTCTTCGGTCAGTTTTTTCCGGCGAACCTGGTATTCATACATATTCTTACTGCTCTGAAATTCCTGCAGCCCGATTACTTTTTTATCGTATAATTTTTTGTTTACATTATAAAGGCGCTCTGCTTCTTTTAATGCATTGTCCACATCTGCATCCTGGTTTTGACGGTTAATAGAATTTTGCTCAGAATTGTTTTTACTGATCTGCATTTGCGTCAGCACGTTAAATACCTGCGTTTCCTGGTTGGCCAGTTGCAGTTCCAGATCCGTATTACTCATTCTTAATATCGGCTGCCCTGCTTTCATCATCGTGCCGTC
The DNA here is from genome assembly GCA_043759175.1 of Chitinophagaceae bacterium. Taxonomy (GTDB): domain Bacteria; phylum Bacteroidota; class Bacteroidia; order Chitinophagales; family Chitinophagaceae; genus Ferruginibacter. Next base: position 4,857 of record JAYVLZ010000375.1, read on the forward strand.
TTCTACAAATTTTTCTTCTACTTTACCTCCTTCCATAGCATCTAAGAATATAGTAGTAACGGGAAGCACTACACCATTTACCGGGATAAATTCTTTAAAGGGGCCTTCTTTAATTTCACTAATGGTGATCCTGTCTGTCTCTACATTCAATTTTGAATTACCTGATGTTAAATAAAAGCTTGCAAAAATGAGTATCAGCAAACCTGCAATGCCCGCAATCATCATTATCTTCTTTGTATTCCAAAATTTTTTTTCTATTACCCTGTCCATATTTTTATTGCTGTTTTCCTGCTGAGTTTTTACCAGACTTTTAAATTAATGTTGAGTGCTTCTATTCATTATACAATGCTATGCCAAAATATAATGAACTGTTTTTCAATTTGTTAAATGGGTTTTCGCTTTTCAACTGTACGCTATTGATACAAAAAGTGTGCGGTTTTGATACAGTTGGTTTTACTTGATTGTGAGGATAATATTTTACTTGTTCATGGCTATTTGTTCCTTCTAATTTTTGTGACCGGCAAACCCAGAATTATAACGAAAACCTTCTTTGTACAAAAGTTCTTTTTTGGCGCTGGATATTCCAGAGATCCGCAGAGCTGAATTTTTTTTCGATGGTAGCTTTATGTTCCATTGCTACTACTTCTTTTACTATTGTTGTGATGCTTGCTAATTCTTCTTTAGTTAACCTGGTAAATAAAGAAATTGATTGACGTCTCATGATGTTGTAATTTAAAAGTTTTTAAAATGTTGTTGTTTTGTTTGATAATCAACATGTGAAAGACGTGCCAAAAACTAAATGCATTATTTTTCAATACTTTATAAAAATCTGATTGAATGGAGTGTACATTTTCGATACAGCGTATATACTGTTTTGATACAGTTTGTTTACTTCGTTTAATTCCTGCCATTTTATAACTGTCACTTTGAAGCCTTCCACTACCAAATAACAAGTTTTAAAAATGCAGTTACTGCTAAAATATATTCAACAAATATTCACATAAACTAGTAGCCCCTGATGCTCCAGACTGATTTTAATATGTGCAACCAGCTTAACCGCTTCTTCTACCCTGCTTTTTAAAACCAAAAACACTCCGGTTTTCCATATTCAAAAAATTACTTCCACATAATGGAAAAAATAAAGAAATCATTTTT
>JAYVLZ010000376.1:0-5978 GCA_043759175.1 Chitinophagaceae bacterium
CATTGTTCAGGGAACTGGTAATGGAGGCACATCTCCGCATAGTATGACGGTTACAGGAGCAGCTTTAACTTTTGGTGCTGGAGGAAAGTTATGGGTTGAAGGTGGTGGTACTTTAAATGCAAGCAATCCGATTACTATTAATGCTACCGGTACATTTCAATTAGACAATTTAGCAACGTACAACCACAACCATACAGGAGCACTAAACGGAGTTTTTGCTGGGATTGAAGTATGTGGGGCAACAAGTAATTTTAATGTAAATGCTACTTCAAGTATTACTGCCGGAGCAGCTGTATCTGCCCCGGGCTTGGGAAATTTTACTTACACAGGAGGGGCTTCCATGCAGTGTGCCGGCCTCTTTCCTAATTTGCAGGGAAACCTTAATGTAACCACAGCAGCACTTCGTTTTAATGCAAATGGAGCTTCAAACCTTTCTGTTACCATTAGCGGTAGCCTAAATGTTACTGGTTCGGGCAGATTGGAATGGGGAAACGGTTCAGCTGATGGTTATACTGTTAATTTAAAAGGAAACCTTACTATTTCAAGCAGCGATGCCCAGCCAATATTATTTGCCGGAACTGGTGGAAGCGCAGGCACAATAAAAAACGCTAATTTAAACTTTTCCGGAACGGCTCCGCAAATATTCAGTTCTTCTTCATCAGCTTCTTTTGTAGCACAGACTTCAAGTTTCAGGCAGTTTAATGTAACAGTAAATAACGCTGCTATACTGGATTTGGGGACCGGTACTTTAAACACAGCTGCTAACAGTACTGTTAATTTTGTACTTAGTAATGGGGCTGGTTTAATTACAGCTAATGCCAACGGTATTTCAAGTGGCAATACTGCGTCTGGTTCTATTCAAAACCTGGCAGGTGCCCGTACATTTAATACAGCTTCTAATTATACGTATAATTCCAGTGCGGCAAACCAAATTACGGGTGCAGGTTTACCTGTCACAGTAAATAATCTTACAATCAATAATACATTCAGCGCCACTTCAACTGTTACTTTGACTAATGCTTCTGTAACAGTTAATGGCGGCCTTAATTTAACTGCTGGTATTTTAACAACAGGTGCCGGCACTGTAATAGTGCCACAGGGTGTTAGTGTAAACCGCAGTGCCGGATGGGTAAATGGCAACCTGCAGAAATGGGTGGATCCAGGTAACCCTACAGCTTTATTTGAAATCGGGGGAGCCGTATATGCACCGGTATCATTAATTTTTACTGGTGTTGGCGGGGCCGGCGGCTATGTTACTGCCACTTCATCAGGATCTGCAAGTTATACCAACTATAGTGGTTCGGGCATGAGCCAGACAAAATATGTGAACAGGTACTGGAAACTGACCAATACAGGGAGCATAACATTTACTACTTATGATATTACCGTAAACTTTGATCCTACGGATATCTTGGGTAGCGCAAATACTGCCGCTTTTGTAATGGGCCGCTATGATGATGGTAATAACAACTGGATATTCCCGACAGTGGGAACTTTAACAGCAACCAGCACCACGGCAACATCCCTGACAACTCTTGGTACCACAGGGTCAAGTGGTTTTATGGTGGGGGAACTGGCTACATCCGGAATTACTACGGGTACTATTTCTCCGTTAACTTACTGTGCAGGCGCTGCCATATCAGTGCCTTTCACTTCTACTGGTGTATTTGGTGGCGGTAATGTATATACTGCACAGTTGTCGGATGCCACAGGTGTTTTTGCAGGCTCGCCACCCACCATTGGCACATTAACAAGTTCAGCAACCGGAACCTTCACTATTAATGCCGGCCCGGGTATAATACCGGGCAGCACTGTGTCCGGTAATGGATACCGTGTAAGGGTGGTTTCAAGTAACCCGTCGGTTGTTGGTGTAAATAATGGCATAGATATAACTGTGACGAACCCTGCTGTTACTTTTGTTGCAACCGCTGACAGTGTTTGTTTTTCTGCAGGTGCACAAATAGCAGGCCTGCCATATAGCGCATTAACTAATGCCACTAATTACAGCATATCTGGCTGGAGTGGTGGCGGCTTTGCCAATGTGCCAAGCACAGCAATACCGGCAAGCCCGATTCCAATTTCAGTTCCGGCAGGTGTGGCTGTTGGAACTTATACAGCAACGCTTACTGTGAATAATGGAACCTGTAACGGTACCACCAATTATACAATTACCATAAAAGTTGTTACAACACCTACGCTGTTATCAGTGGCACAAGCAGGTTCAGCCTGTGCCAGCTTCACTGCAACCATTAACCTGACAGGTTTGGTGGCAAATTCCTTAGGCAATACAATTAGTTACAGTATCATTGGTGGGGCTTCAGGGAATGTAACCGGGGTTAATGCAGATGGTGCTGGTAACGCAAGTTTTACAGTACCTGTTGTATTGGCCGACGCCGGCAGGACATTCAGGGTGGTAAGTATTACCAATGGCTGTACGATTACATTTAATATGGATGCAGTTCCTGCTGCATTATCTGTATTAGCATTGCCAACCATGACCTTTGTTACCGGTTTAGGCACTGCGGGTAACCCGGCCATTGCTACAGCAGTTTGTTTCTCAGCAGGTGCACAAAATACCCCGCTGGCATATTCAGGTACTACAGGAGTTCCAACTACCTACGGCGTATCCGCCTGGAGTAGCGGTGGTTTTGCAAATGTTCCTAACGGTACGCCGTTGACTGCAAGCCCTGTTAACATTGCTGTGCCGGCAGGTGCAGCGACAGGGGTATATACAGCCACTCTTACAGTAAGTAATGGTACCTGCAGCAGCAGTAATTATACAATAAGTGTAACTGTATTTGCGCTACCAGGTTTTACAGTTACGAGTAACCCTGCAAATATTTTACAGGGAAGCACACCGGCTAATTTAACATACAATAGTGTTGTGGGCAGTGCAGATGCATATAGTATTTCTGGCTGGAGTGGCGGTGGCTTCTCAAATGTGGCTTCCACACCACTACCGGGATCGCCAATACCAATAACAGTTCCCACTTTACCGGCGCCTGTTGTTGGGGTATATACAGCTAATCTCTTTTTAACAAGCGCCACTACAGGTTGTTCATCTTTGGCCATTCCTATAAGTGTTAATGTATACACACCAAATACATATTATTCGCAGGTAAGCGGTTCTGTAAATACATTTGCCAATTGGAATACTAACAGGGCAGGCGGAGGTGGCAATCCGGCAAACTTTACATCAGGTGATATATTCATAGTACAGGGTACAGGCAATGGTGGTACTACACCTCATTCAATGACCACTGCTGGAGCATGGACAATTTCTGGTTCAGGAAGCGAATTAAGGATTGAAAATGGGGCAACCCTTACTGCTACATTCATTGTGGTAGTTCCCACTTTCACCATAGACAATGGAGGTACTTATGTACATAATGCAACAAGTGGTTCAACAAATGGAAATGTAAACGATATACCTGGCACCACAAGAAATTTTGCTGCAAGCAGTACTGTGGAAATACAAAAATGGGCAAACCTGGGAGCTAACCCAACTTTTTTACCAGCTACAACTTCAATATCTGGCGGATTGGGATGGGGCAATTTAAAAATAAATGTGGTTTCACTTGGCGGTGTTTCCGATTGGCATCAATTGGCTAATTTGAAAAAAGTGCAGGGTAAACTTGTGATTATGCAAACAGGCGGAGGTTCAACTATATTCGATCTGAGCAATGGCACTAATTCTACACTTGACATTGGTGATAGCCTTGTTGTAAGTGGTGGTATATTTTGTGGTGATAAAGGCGGTGGCACATATACAATCCATACTTTCGGCAACGCAGCCTTTTCCGGCGGAACTTTCAGATTAGCGCAATCTGCCTCTGCTTCACCTACAATCAATATTGATGGTAATTTCAATATTAGTGGTGGTACAATCGATAATGCTGCAAGTGTAACTACATTTAATATCAATGTAGGTACAAACATGAATGTATCGGCCGGTACCCTGAATTTTGGAAGTACGAGCGGCAAAATAGGTACCGTTACACTAACAGGTGGCAATGCCAGTTTTACTGGCACAGGTACCTTTACACATGGCAACACCACGCTCAATCTTAATGTTGTTGGTATTATATCAATAGGTGATGGTACAACCAGTATATCCGGTATACGGTCTACCTCATCAGGTAATATGAGCGTTAGTTGCACTGGCAACTTTGCACTTACAGGAAATGATGTACCTACAGTTGGGGCAGGCGGTATTTTTGAAATGCAAACGTCTTCATCTTCAGGTAAAGCTTATACTCTTACCATCGGGAGCAATTATACCCAAACCGGCGGTACATTTACAGCAGGCAGCAGTTCATCGCCTGCTAATATTTACTTCCAGGGCGGATCAGCCCCTTCTGTAACCTATACGCAAAGTGGAGGTACTATTACATCATCTGCAAGTAACAAGAACAATTATTTTGTTACTAATGGCAAAACAGTTACACTGGCGAACAATATTAATGTACTAAGCGGAAGCTTTTTTACAGTTGACGGCGGTGGTATTTTGGTATGCGGCAGCAGTGATGCAAATAATGCACTTACCGGTTCAGGTACTTTTGTACTGTCGACCAACGCAAGATTAAATACAGCAAATGCGGCAGGAATAAGGGGCCAGGTAGCTTCTCCAACCACAGGATCTATACGCACCGGCGCTTATGATATAAAATCAGACGCCACTGTGGAATTTAACGGCAGTGTTTTACAAACAATGGGCTTTGCCAATATCACCATGTCTGTACCGGGCAATATTGATAATGTAATTATTAATAACAACGCTAATGTAAACCTGGATGCAAGGCTGTCTGTAAACGCTACGCTTACCCTTTTAGCAGGTAAGGTAATACTTGGAAACAATACTTTATCAGTAACTAATATATCCGGGGCAACTACCACAAAATATATTGTAACAGATCTTGCAGGTTCATTAAAAATGAATGGGGCAGGTGCAGCGGTTACTTATCCTGTGGGCCCTTCCACCGCATTGTATAACCCCATAATCCTTACTAACGCAGGTACTGCGGACAGCTTTAGTGTAAAAGTGGCCAGCGGTGCCCCGGCAAACCTGCCTACCTTAACCACCAACTATGTGCAGGATACATGGACCATTGCTGAGAATACGAGCGGGGGAAGCGATCTTACTGTTACTCCACAATGGGCTACTACAGATGAAGGTTCAACTTTTGTAAGGGGCAGCGGTTTATTTGTAGGCAGGTATATTACAGGCACTAACTGGGAAACAAACAGTGCAACACTGGGCGGAGCAAATCCCTGGACGGGCCAGGCAGCAGGGTTTAATACTGTGGGATCAACAGGTTTTGCCTTCGTGGTTGGTAACTTCCCTCCACCGCCAACAGTTACATTAAATGCAACAGCAGTAGGTGCCTCATCTGTTACGCAAGGTTCTACTAATAACATCATTTATAATTTCAATCTTACTGTAAACGCTGTTGGCAATGTAGTATTGGATGAGGTTAGAATACCTACAACCGGCAGCACATTTGTTGCTGCTGATATGGTTAATTTCCAGCTTTGGTTCAATACTTCAAACAACGGCCCCGGCTCCGGTGCCACCAGTATAAAAACAATTACTGGGCCTGCTACCGGCATACAAACATTTGCGTTACTTAACCAGGCTATTAATTTAAGTACTACAGGTTACTTTTGGGTAACGGCTGATATTTCTGGATGTGCCACTATTGGTAATACGGTATTGGTTTCTCCTAAACTGGCAACCACTAATATTACATTATTAACTTCTGGAACATTGGTTGATGGACTTACTACAGCAATTGGAGGCACTAAAACAATCAGTGCAGGTATATCTTCTGTTACGCTTGCACCAATCAGTACTGTGGCAGCGGCCAATATCGGCCAGGGCTCTATTAATAATATTATTTATAATTTTACTGCTACCTTATCTGGAACCAATAATACTATAACACAGGTGGTGGTACCTGTTACCATGACAAGTGCAG
>JAYVLZ010000377.1:0-2584 GCA_043759175.1 Chitinophagaceae bacterium
AACATTCCGTAAACACAAATTGGTTTATATCCCTTCTGTTACCAGTTTTGTTTTATTTAATATCGATAAGATCGCTCCCGGCTTTTCGGAAAAGATGGAAGCCAAAAAGATAATGGTACAATACCGTGAGCATTTTGGGGGCAAATGGTGCCGGGTTACAATGGGTACAATGGAAGAAATGCAAACATTTTGTACTGCATTAAAATCCATTGCCGGCTGAGGGTTTACTTCTACTCCACCCAGTCTGCAATAAAAATATTGGTATCTCTTGTACCACCATTATTCCTGTTGCTGCAGAAAACAAATTTCTTACCATCAGGGCTAAACATTGGGAAAGCATCAAAGCCTTTATCACGACTTATTTTTTCTTTTCCCTTTCCGTCAATATCTGTTAAGTACATGTTGAACGGAAAGCCTCTTTTGTATTCATGATTGCTGCAAAAAATGATGTGCTTTCCATCAGGCGTAAAATTAGGCGCCCAATTGGCTTGTTCTAAAAATGTTATCTGGTGAGCATCACTTCCATCAGCATTGGCAACCCATACTTCCATATGTGTTGGTGCTACTAAATTTTCTTTCAGCAAATCTTTATACTCTTTTATTTCTTCATCAGTTGCTGGTCTGCTGGCACGCCAGATAATTTTTTTACCATCGGGGCTAAACCATGCTCCGCCATCATATCCTAATGTATTAGTGATACGCTTTACATTCTTTCCATTCAAATCCATAGTATATAAATCCAGGTCGCCGTCCCTCATGGATGTAAATAATATCTTATCGCCTTTGGGAGAAATGGTGGCCTCGGCATCGTAACCTTTTGTGTTGGTCAGTTGCTTTATTATTTTACCATTGATGTCTGCTTTGAAAATATCAAAGCTTTCATAAATGGGCCAGATATATTTATTACCATATTTTTTTCTATCAGGGATTGGCGGACATTCTTTGCTACCCAGATGTGTGGAACCATAGAGGATATGTTTACCATCAGGATAAAAAAATGCACAAGTAGTTCTTCCGGTTCCGGTACTTACTAATTTGGGTTCAAATGGTTCCTTTGCTGTGGTGGGAATTTTTCCCATCCATATCTGGTCGCACTGAATACCTTCTTTTATATTTGTTTTTTGAAAAATTAAATATTTACCATCAAAACTAAAATACGCTTCTGCGTTATCCCCACCAAAAGTCAACTGGCGTACATTAGCAAAATGTTTTTCTTCCGGGAAATGGATGGTATCAGATGGATTGGATGCTGTAACAAGTGTAAATGCCGGATCATTGGTAAAAGAACTATTGATTAAAAAAAATATAAAAATGGAAACAATACCGGCAAGTCTTTTCATTATATAAATTTTTAGCCTCAAAGTTAACAACGGGAAGAGGTAAGATTGTAATAATTTTGTCAGTATTATGAAGGGCTTATTTTTGCGCTTTTAAATCAAGAAATGAGTAAATACATCGTTTTCATTTTCATTGCAGCATCCTGCATATTATATTCCTGCGGTAATAATTCCGGACCGGCCGAAAGTAATAATCCTGTTCCGGCAGAAGAAAAACAATTAAGGGATCTGATTGACCAATATCCTGATTCGTTGTCATTGAGAAATAAACTCATTGATTATTTTGCCGGAAACAGTGATTACGAAAATGCAATAAAGGAAAACAATAAACTGTTGATGAAAGACAGCAGCAACGCAGATTTATGGGATTCCGATGCAAGACTGCGTTTTCTGAACAGGGATACCATTGGGGCTATCAATGCTTTTGTAAGAGCAATCCGTATTTTTCCAGATCCGCAATATATTATTTCTCTAAGTACATTGTATGCTCAAACAGGAAATCCTTTAGCGCTCTCTTTGGCGGATACCCTTATACAAAAAAGTAAAGGAGCAGCAGCTTTAGAAGGTCTTTTTATAAAAGGGTTATATTTTAATTATGCTGGTGATAAAATAAAAGCGATCTTTTTTTTTGATGAATGTCTAAAATTAAATCATCTGTTTTTGGACGGCTACAGGGAAAAAGCTATTGCACTTTATGATTTAAGAAACTATACCGATGCACTAAAAGTTTTAGAATTGGAAACAACACTTTCAAAAACAAATGATGAAGCTTATTACTGGATAGGGCTTTGTTACGAAAAATTAGGAAAAAAAGAAGAGGCTATTCAAAATTATCAGCTTGCTGTACAGTTTAACAAAGACAATATTGAAGCAGCCGATGCATTAGGAAAATTAGGAATTAAGACTCCTTAAATTTCTAAGACACTTTTGGTGTAAAATTATTTATGACTTTTTTACCTGTATTTTCGCATTCCATTTTTCATTTATAAATTATCAATATCAAAATGCCCATCATTGCCCCATCGCTTTTATCAGCCAATTATTTACAACTGCAGCAAGACTGTGATATGCTGAATGCCAGCCAGGCTGACTGGTTTCATTTGGATGTGATGGATGGACACTTCGTTCCAAACATCAGCTTTGGCCCGATGCTGATAGAATTTTTCAGGAAAGCTACCACCAAAGTTTGCGATGTGCACCTGATGATAGCAGAGCCTGAGAAATATGCAGAGCTGTTTAAAAAAGCC
>JAYVLZ010000378.1:0-9457 GCA_043759175.1 Chitinophagaceae bacterium
AAACATCAGGGAAATGAACAACTACGAATTGATGGTGATTTTTACCCCTGTGCTGTCTGAAGAGGAATACAAAGCCGCTCAGAGCAAGTATGCTTCTCTTGTTACCGATAACGGTGGAGAAGTACTGCACACCAATCCCTGGGGACTAAAATCACTGGCCTATCCTATTGCCAAAAAGACCACTGGTCTGTATTGGGTAATAGAGTATAAAGCGCCAACCAGCTTCAATGAAAAGTTGAAAACTCAACTTTTACGTGACGAATCAGTAATGCGTCACATGTACACCGTACTCGATAAATACGCCGTTGAGTACAACACCAAAAAGAGACGTGGCGTAAATTCATTACCAGAAAAAGCGGAGGCATAATCATGGCAAAAGCAAACGAGATCAAATATCTTACAGCGATTAAAGCTGAAAAGCGGCCAAAAAAATACTGCCGTTTTAAGAAAATGGGTATCCACTATATTGATTATAAGGATGGCGATTTCTTAAAAAAGTTTCTGAACGAACAAGGTAAATTATTGCCACGCCGTTTGTCTGGTAACTCATTAAAGTACCAGCGCAAAGTAGCGGAAGCAGTAAAGAAAGCCCGTCAAATGGCGATACTGCCTTATGTAACAGATTTAATGAAATAAGCGCCCATCCTAACCTTCCCAAAGGGAAGGAACAGTGCAGGGAAGGCACAATAACTATTTTTCACCACCCTAATTTTGTATTAGCCCCAAAGGCGTGGAGACGGGAAGAAAATATTCATCTTTACGGCTTACCGGCTAATCTAAAGAAAGTGATGCCAAAGGCAGCACTGGGTAAAAATGCAAATAAAATGCAGGTAATATTAATACAGGATGTAAACAACCTTGGCGGCGCCAATGAGTTAGTAACAGTAAAAAACGGTTACGGACGTAACTACCTGATACCACAAAAATTTGCGGTGGAAGCTAATTCTTCTAACTTGAAAAAGATGGAAGAAAAGCTGAAGCAAATGCAGAAAAAAGAAGCTAAGCTATTGGCTGAGATCAATCTCGTAATAGCTAAGCTGAAAGATGGCGTACTTAAACTGGGCGCTAAAGTTGGTACCAGCGGTAAAATTTTCGGTAGTGTAACTTCTGTTCAGATAGCACGTGCTATCAAAGAACAAAAGGGCTACGAAATTGACCGCCGTCGTATTCAAATTATTGATGACGTAAAAGAATTAGGCACTTACAAGGCAAAGATCGATTTTGGTAACGGTCACGAAACTGAAGTTGAATTTGAAGTAAATGCTGAATAATTTTTAAGGTAATTTATTACAGATCCATCCAGCCTGAGTCTGGATGGATTTTTTTATACCGTCGAATTATTTTTTGCAGTTGATAAGATACAAGAATTTAATTGTGATTAATATTTGGCGGATTTGAAACAGCCGTCATGTAAATGATCCGCTGTAGTTTTTATCTTCACAAGAAATTATAATGCATCTCTCTCCCTTGATCTGTAAAATAATAACAGCCTCAGCATTATTAATTGTTATTTTTACAGGTTGTGATAGTAATGGTAACAGTAAAAATACAGGTATTGGTATTGGTATTGCTAAGGATACCATATTCCCTTCAAACAATGATCGCTCCATTGCCGGAAGTTTCAGCACTCAAACTCAACTCACTTTTGACAGCATTCAGCTAAAGCGTTTTTTAAAAAAATACAACAAATTCAAACCCTTTGAAAAAGATATCTATACTTTTTACCGCAGCAGAAAATATGCGTATGCCTGGTTTGATGAGAAAGGTTTAATAGAACCGGCAAATAACCTGTATAACCGTATTAATAATATCAGTGAAGAAGGCATACCGGACAAGCTTCCATACAAAGAAAATTTTACTGCACTAATGGATGCAGCGGGAACCGACAATAAACCATCAGATTCATTAGAGTTAATGCTTACCTGCCAGTATTTAGAATATGCCAATAATGTATGGAAAGGCCTGAGTGAAAAGGACACCAGAAGTATGGAATGGCTGCTGCCAAGAAAAAAACTAACCTACTCCCAGTTACTGGATTCATTGGCAAACAGGTCATTGACAAATGAGCCTGTTTTCAGGCAATATCATTTACTGAAAGATTACCTGAAAAGATACAGGGACATTCAGGCAAAAAACCCCTTGCCAGTTATTAAAACGGATAACAAGAAACTTGCGTTGGGAGATTCCGGAATTGTGATAACTGATATCAGGCAATGGTTTTTTACAATGGGTGATATTGCAGCAAACAATAACAGCAATGAATTTGACATAGAATTGCTGGAAGGGGTAAAACAGTTTCAAAGCCGTAATGGACTGAAAGATGATGGGGTGATTGTACCGGGTTTAATTGCAGAAATGAATATCCCAATTGAGAAAAGGATTGAAAGCATTATGATTAATATGGAACGGAGCCGCTGGGTACCGGAAAAGTTAAAACAAGATTACCTGCTGGTAAATATTCCCGAATATAAATTACACGTCATCGAGAATGACAAACGATTGTTCAGCATGAATGTAGTGGTTGGCAAAAGTCAGAATAAAACAGTGGTATTTAATGGTGAATTGAAATACGTAGTTTTTAGTCCCTACTGGAATATCCCAACCAGCATTTTAAGAAAAGAAACATTGCCGGCTATCAGGCGGGATGGTAACTATCTTGCCAGCCATAACATGGAATGGAACAATGGCAAGGTTCGTCAAAAACCTGGTCCCGATAATTCACTTGGTCTGGTAAAGTTTTTATTTCCAAACAGCCACAGTATTTACCTGCATGATACTCCTTCCAAATCGTTGTTCAATGAAAGTATCAGGGCTTTTAGTCATGGCTGCATCAGGATAGCAGAAGCAAAAAAATTAGCAATTTATCTTTTGAAATACGATCCAAACTGGAATGATTCAAGTATCACTGCAGCGATGAACAGTGGGAAAGAACAAACAGTAACACTCCGTAAAAGCGTTCCGGTATTTATTGCCTATTTCACCACCTGGGTGGATAGATCAGGAAAAATTAATTTCAGAAAAGATGTGTACAACAGGGATAGCCGTCTATCTAAATTGATATTAGATAAACCCTCCATTTGAAGTTTTTAAGAAAAATTCAAGTTTTCAAATAAATCCCTACATTTGTATCACTTAATGGTTTTAGTATTTTGTCATTAGCTGATAGTATTCTCCCAAGGAAAGTTTTCAGTTCATTGTACTATCTAAGTCATTATTGTATTCACTTAATTTTTTAAAAAAAAGTTTTTTACAATGAACATTTATGTAGGTAATCTAAGTTGGAACATGACCGACGCTGATTTGAACGAACTCTTTATTTCATACGGGACTGTAACAAATGCCAAAGTTCTTAAGGACAAAACAAGTGGCCGCAGCAGGGGCTTCGGTTTTGTAGAAATGGAAGATGACGAAGCTGCAAGAACAGCTATCGCTGCTTTGAATGACAGCGAAGTACAAGGCCGTAAATTAATCGTAAACGAATCACAACCAAAAGCTGAAGGCACAGGTGGCAGTGGCGGTGGATTTAAGAAACGCAGCTTTGGCGGTGGTGGCAGCGGCGGCGGTGGCGGTTACAAAAAGAGTGGTGGTGGTGGCTACGGCGGCGGCGGTGGAAGCCGCGGTGGTGGCGGTGGTTACGGCGGCGGTGGCGGTAACCGTGGCGGATATTAAAATCAAGCAAATCCTTTTTAAAAGAAGATTTATATCATTTCCTTAAAACGGCTCTTTCAAAAAAGAGCCGTTTGTTATTTTATTACCCTGGTAAATTGATTTATTCAAGTCATTCCTGTTTAGCAACTTTTACAAGCCCTGCTGTATTTTTTACCTTCAATTTTTGCAGGAGACTATTACGATGATTTAAATTCACACAGCCCCCGGTATAAAATTTCCTGCAGTGCATTGACTCTGTTTGTAATATTTGATTGTAGAATTTTATATCTGTGAAATCTGATTTTAAAACCTATATCCAATATTAATTCCCATTGCCCTGATACCGCCCCATGGACCATCTACTTTAAATGAAGCCCCATCCGAATTTACTTTATAAGAATCAATTATTCTGGGGTTGGTGCCTTCCATCAGCCTGAACAATTCAAAATCCATACTAATTTGTTCTATTTCGTTTAAAGAAGTATTACAAATAAAATCTCCTTTTGAAATACCATAATTAGGACCCACCATCCACCAGTCTAAATAAATTTTTTCACTCAGTTTCCATTGTGCTCCTATCTGAAATCCTGCAGTAAATGTATTAATGCCACCTTTAAAAACACCGGTCTTGGTATCACTCATGTAATTAATCGGGATATCTGCATTGTAATGATTGTAACTTATAAACGGTCCAATATAAAAACCTTGCGGAGCGGCCTTTTTGCCGAAGTAAAACCTGTACTCTGGTGTAATACCGAAGTTACCCATCTTAAATAAATCCACTCTTACAGAAGACTGATCAATCAGCTTTTCCACCGTACTTTGAAAAGGCATGGTAGATTTTGGCCTGTAACGCACCGCCAGGACAAACGAATTTTTTGTTCGTGTTTTTCTTTCATACTGAAAAGAAATATTTTTTAAAAAAAGTGCCGGCACATTTATCTTAAGAATATTAAATTTTTCATTTGCATTAGCTGTATCAACCATTTGGGCCTGCAGTTTATTACTGCTGATAAGTATAACTAAAACAAGTGTTATAATTTTTAAATGATTGTATTTCATTTTTTATTTCATGAATGAGGTTACAAATTATTCCTCCAGGAGGATTGAAAAATAAATATAGCAATAAAAAAACGATGAGAAATGTTGTTTATTTCATTGCAGGCAGAACAATGGCTTTAGGCTTACCAGATAGTAGCTGAACCAGCAGGCTCAATACAATCACCAGCACAGCGCCAATTACATTTAGCCATAAAAAAGAAACTATGTCCATATTATAAACAACAATTACAAGTATCTGTGAAATTACACTACCTATGAATACGGAATTACCATTGATATATTTTATCCAGAAGGCTACTAAAAAAATACCCAGTATCACACCGTAAAATATAGAACCTAAAATGTTCACCGCTTCTATCAGGCTGTTTCCGATATTATATGCAAACATGGCAACCACAATAGAGAATATGCCCCAGAACAAGGTGTACCACCGGGATATGCTGTAGTCTTTTTCTTCGGTACAATTTTTATTGATGAATTTTTTATGAAAGTCCACCACGGTACAGGATGCCAGCGCATTTAGTGCGGCGGCAATACTTCCCCAGGATGCTAAAAAAATCATTGCTATTAACAATCCCACCAGACCTTTGGGTAAGTTTTCAATTACAAAACGCAGAAAAATATAATTAGTATCGTTTGCATCTTTATCTGACAAAGCTTTTCTTATGTATCTTCTATAGCTGACTCTTAATGAATCTGCTTCGTGATAATTTTTTTGGGTAAGAGCACTATTATATTGCAACTCCGTAATATTTAGTGAATCTTTATAAACAGTTTTTTTTGCGGTAGTTACCTGTGCATTATCAAAATAAACGGGTGGTTTATGATGCTGGTAAAATGTAAACACCAATACACCCACCAACAGTATCAAAAACTGCATGGGCACTTTTATTATTCCGTTCATTAATAAGCCAATCTTACTTTCTTTATCACTCTTTGCTGTAAGGAAGCGCCCCACCTGGCTTTGATCTGTTCCAAAATAACTGAATGCTAAAAAGAATCCTCCTATTACGCCACTCCACATATTGTATTTGTCTTTCCAGTCGAAGCCATTATTTTTCATGCCGCTTGTTATCACATTCATTCTTCCGTGGCTTCCGGCTGATTTGAGTGCGTCCGAAAAATTCATATCAGCAGGCAGTAAATGCACTACCATATAACCAGCCAAAAACATTCCCGCTATCACAATGATCAGTTGCAACTGCTGGGTATAAGCAACCGCTTTGGCACCACCTGTAACTGTATAGATAATAAGAAAACCTCCCATTACTATATTAGTATAGTAGATATTCCATCCAAGCAAAGAACTTAAAATAATAGATGGTGCATAAATGCTGATACCTGTGGATAAACCTCTTGATATTAAAAACAAAGCAGAAGTAAATGTTCTTGTTTTTACATCAAATCTTTTTTCTAAAAACTCATACGCTGTATATACTTTTAGCTTTCTAAAAACAGGAACAAAAAAAATGCAGATTACAATCATGGCGATGGGCAAGCCAAAATAGTATTGCACAAAACGCATTCCGTCAGTGTAAGCCTGACCGGGAGCACTCAAAAAAGTAATAGCACTTGCCTGCGTACCCATGATGCTTAACAGTACCAAATACCAGGGCATACTGTTGTTGCTAAGAAAATAGCCATCAAGGTTTTTTGTATGCTTACTCTTGTACACACCATAGATAATGATGATGCAGAGTGTGGAGATTAATATGATCCAGTCGATTGAACTCATGCCCCCAATCCGCTGGCCAGCGGAGCTTTTAGAGTATAAATATTTGAGATGCTTTTGTATATCATAAAAGTGAGTTACTTAAAATGCTGAGTGATTAAATAATAGAATATGATTTGTATCAATAAAAATACAAATACTCCGATGTACCATTTTTTCCAATATGATTTGCCTCTATCTCCTAAAGGGGTATTGTGTTTTTCCTGTTCCACTTTATATTTTTAAATGCATTATTTATTGAGAACTTTTCTTCCCACTGAGTTTACTGCTCTTGATCGTTGAACTCTTCAAAGTCCTCCCGACTTCTTGTCGGGAGGATTTATGTGAGGTAAAAGCAGGCGCCGCAATTAAATTTGCAAACAACCTGTAAGCACCCGGAACACCTGCAGGCAGTTCCCTAAAGAAAACCAGGCCCGTATAAACAAATTTTCCTTTACCATAATTAGCAACGATCAGGCTGCCGTCCTGCTGTTCTGTTTCGCCAACATCTTTCATGCTTAGAATACGTTGATAATTGCTGTCAATTTTTTCTGCATGATAAATACTGCGTTCCTGTATCCATCCTTCAAAATCTTTGTCTGTTATTTTATTCGGATAATTTAAAGCCGGATAATTGGGCAGCAGGAAATTTACTTTTGCTGTTTCATCTGTAACCCTGGTACGGCTGATGCTGAAAGGATAAGGACCAATTTTACCTTTTATATTACTGATAAAATTGCTGGTATTATATTGAGTTATTAGTACACCACCATCATTTACATACTGCATTAGTGTTTCGTACACGTTGGTCATCCAGTCGTTAGTGTTGTATGCTCTTACCCCTGTAACAACCGCATCAAATTGTTTTAGCCGTATTATATTAATGTCTGATTCTTTCAGCATGGTTACTTTGTAACCCATTTGTTCTAATGCCTGTGGTACTTTATCACCTGCACCTGCAATGTAACCTACTGTACGGCCAGCTATTTTCAAATTAAAAAACAATGCAGTAAAGGTTGACGGTTTTGTATAAATGATGGGAGGAATATGATCGTAATTTATTTGTTCCAGCTCAAGATATTCTGTTCCATCCTCTTTATAGTTTTTTGTAACCAGCCTGGCTGATTTCATTTCTGATGGAGGCTGATCACAATCGCTTCCGGCTTTTATTTTTCTTACTTCATTCTTTGCAAACTCTGCATTTTTATTACTTACCGCAATAAACCCCGACTTTATATTATTGGTAAAAATATTCTTATCCTTAAATGATTTTACTTCCAGTTCATATGTGCAATCATTATATTTTAATGCAGGAACAGGTTTTACTGAAAAAGAAGGAATAATATTTACAGGCTGATAAATCTCTCCTTTTACGGGATCGGTAAATTTATAGCGCACTGGTTTTTTAAAAGTAAAATCTGTTCCTTCAATATTTATTTTGAATTCAGCACTCAAAGGATCATTCTCTGCCTTACCAATCAACTGCTGGTTAGTAACATTAAAACTCCCTTTATCCATTTGGTTTTCCAGCCAGTAAGGTTGATTGAGTTTTTCATTTTCTTTTATAAAAACAGGAAGTGTTTTTGAAACAGTGTTATTCATTTTCAATGAATCCAGCATGAACAATGATCCATTAAAATTTCCATTGATGCTGCTAACGTTTACACCCAGCCTGTTATTTGCTGAAGCTGTTATTTTCACAGTGTCCCCCTGCACCGCATACTGGCTGCTGGCAGTTGCTTCAATAAATAAGCCACTGCAGTTCTCAATTACATTTTGTATCTCTTTTAGTTTTTGTTGCTTCCAGTAACTGTCTTCTAATTTTTGAACGGTGCCATACAAACACACCAAACTTTTAATAGAGGTAGAAGGATTTTGCAGATCATATTTTTGAATAATATTTTTTATGGAATCTTCAATACTGCTTTGATTAATTTTCCCCCAGCTTACATCCACTCCATCCATCAGATCATTCACCGGCTTTTCCCCTTTGATGGTTTCAAAATATTCAATCACAGCACCCCTTTGTGCAGGTACGCCAAAGCCCTGGCTCTTGTGCTGGCTACGGCTGAGGGCTGCTATTTCTCCATAGCTTTTTCCCAGCAAAGGATTGTACATGCCTACATCTACTTTAAACTGGCTTTCGTTTTGTGTGCTGGTTCCTCCAAAGTTGAACGTATTCCACAACATTCTTTTTGCCTGCCAGACAGTTACACCCTGTGATAACTGCTCGGGGAATTTTGTTGGATCTGCTGCTGCATCAAAGGCCTCACGGGCAATGATACCCGAAGCTGCATGATGCCCATGCCCTGCCCTTGCATCTTCAGGAAAACGGCAAATGATTACATCGGGTCTGAACTTTCTTATTACCCACACTGCATCACTTAATATTTTATCATGACCCCAGGTAGCCAATGCTTCTTCCGGGCTTTTGCAAAAACCAAAATCATAAGCCCTTGTAAAAAATTGTTCAGCACCATCTATCCTTCTTGCTGATAATAATTCCTGTGTTCTTATCAGGCCGAGATCAATGCCCTGTTCGTCACCAATT
Organism: Chitinophagaceae bacterium; assembly: GCA_043759175.1. Classification (GTDB taxonomy): domain Bacteria; phylum Bacteroidota; class Bacteroidia; order Chitinophagales; family Chitinophagaceae; genus Ferruginibacter. The sequence continues at coordinate 8,973 of JAYVLZ010000378.1, forward strand.
AAGTTTTGTCCACCATCGCCCCTTGTTAAACTGAGGTAGCCTGTGCGGTATAATTTTTCATTGGCCAGGTAAGCCAGTAACCTGGTATTCTCATCATCCGGGTGTGCAGCAATGTACAGCACAGCGCCCAGCACATTCAGTTTTTTTAACTGCAATAATATTTCTGATGAGCTATATGTTTTAGGTGTTTGAGCAGTAGCAGCAAACGAAAAAATGACAGCAATAAAAAGAGTAAAAAATTTATGCATAGTATAATAATAATTCACGAATGTAAGGTTTTGAATGAATGATCAACCACCGTTTGTAAAAACAACTTGTCTCCGGGGTAAGCCGGAGACAAGTATTAACAAATAGTTTGTAAATAAAAGCGATTATAAAACGCCGGTAATCACATCATACATTTTCGGTATCAATATTAGCAAATTAGCACATCAGCAAATTAGCTAATTACTATTGACCTGCCAGGAACACCGCATTACTCAGCA
>JAYVLZ010000379.1:0-12097 GCA_043759175.1 Chitinophagaceae bacterium
ATAAAAGCACCGGAAGAAAAACCACGCCACTCAAAAAAAACCGAGGTGGTGCCGGAAAAAAGAAAACCGCTTAAAAAGGCCGACCAGGAATTACAGCCTCAACAGGAGGAAGAGGAACTGCAGCCAATAACAAGTGAACAAAGCACTATACCACCTTTGATAGCTTCGCTGCTGCAGCAGGAAGATGAAGCTGATATACAGCAGGGCCAGGAAAATCAGCAGTTTGAAATGCCTCAGCAAACAGCCCAGCCATTACCAAAACAGCAATACCAGCAACGCCGGGACACGAATGTTTTTAACATTGAGTTTGATGGAATTATTTTAGGTGAAGGCGTACTGGAAATGATGCCTGACGGATACGGCTTTTTAAGAAGCAGTGATTACAATTATTTATCTTCTCCTGATGATATTTATGTATCACCATCCCAAATAAAATTATTTGGTTTAAAGACTGGTGATACGGTGTATGGTTCTGTTCGTCCGCCAAAAGAAGGTGAAAAATATTTTGCTTTACTAAAAGTGGAAACCATCAATGGCAAAAGCCCGGATGAAGTAAGGGACAGGGTTCCGTTTGATTACCTGACACCGTTATTTCCGTTTGAAAAATTAAACCTGACTACTGAATCTAATAACTACAGTACCAGGATAATGGATTTATTCACTCCAATTGGTAAAGGCCAGCGTGGATTGATTGTTGCACAGCCAAAGACAGGTAAGACCATGTTGCTGAAAGAACTGGCAAATGCCATTGCAGAAAACCATCCTGAATGTTATTTGATGATTGTGCTGGTAGATGAAAGACCGGAAGAGGTGACTGATATGGAACGTAGTGTAAAGGCAGAAGTAATTGCTTCTACATTTGATGAGCCTGCTGAAAAACATGTAAAGGTTTCAACGATCGCATTACAAAAAGCAAAACGTTTGGTAGAATGTGGACATGACGTGGTGATCTTGTTAGACAGTATCACCAGGTTGGCAAGAGCACACAATACAGTTGCCCCATCAAGCGGTAAAGTACTGAGTGGTGGTGTGGAAGCCAACGCAATGCAGAAACCAAAACAGTTTTTTGGTGCTGCCCGTAAAATAGAATTTGGCGGATCATTGACTATCATTGCAACTGCATTAGTAGATACCGGAAGTAAAATGGACGAGGTGATCTTTGAAGAATTTAAAGGTACCGGTAACATGGAATTGCAATTAGACAGGAAACTGAGCAACAGGAGAATTTATCCTGCTATTGATATCGTTGCATCTTCCACCCGCCGTGATGATTTGTTACTAGATAAAGAAACATTCCAGCGTATGTGGGTATTGCGAAAACACATGGCAGATATGAACAGTGAAGAAGCCATTAATACTTTGCTAAAAAATATGAAAGGAACAAAGGATAATGCAGAGTTTTTGACAAGTATGAATGGATAAAGCAGATAAGAAAATAAGCAAATGAGAAAATATTGCAAATGTGCAAAAGCCGCTGATAGTCTCAGCGGCTTTATCTTTTGATAAATAGTATGGTTAACAATCAATAAAAATTGCAATGCATTGAAAACCTTTAATGCATCGTATTTATCAGCTTTATTATTTCAACTTAGCTATTTGGTCGTTGTAATATTTTACTGTTTCAATTACGGATGAAAGATTGCTTGGCAAATCTTCTGCATCTCTTTCTATGTAAATATGCCCTTTAAAATTTTGTTTTTTTAACTCAGCAAAAATCGCCGGAAAATCCACAACGCCTTTACCAACAGGCACATCTTTTAATGTGGGATCATTATATGCAGCAATATCTTTCAGATGAATACCAATGATATGTCCACTTAATTTTTTTACAGCTTCCAGCGGATTGATACCACTTTTTGGCCAGTGACCAAGATCCGCACATGCACCAAAATTTGGATGATTTTTAATTGCCATCAACACGGTATCCGGGTTCCAGTAACGGCTAACTCCTTTCCAGTGTTCATGTATAGCAACCTTTACACCATACACACCTGCAAGGCTGTCAATGGCATCCCACAAATTAACAGGTGGTTCCGTGGTTACAAATTTTACTCCCAACTGTTTGGCTATATCAAATTGCTTTTTCCAGGATTCAACAGTTGAATCACCTCCGATATATATAGATTCTACCGTAAGGCCCTTCTTTGCAATCATTGCTTTGAGTTTTTCAATTCCGCCTGGCGAAAGCTGGGAGGCAACGGAATCTTTCAGATCAGGCCCAGTTTTATGAAAAGTATTGGGCTCAATATATTTCACACCTGCGCTGTCAACCTTGTCAAGCGATTCAGGGAAATTAAAAGTATGGAAGGTCCATAACGCAACTCCCAATTTCCAGTCTTTAACTGGATCAATAGTTGTGGCAAGGCTATCCGTGTTGCCCGCTGTTGAATTTTGTAAAGTGTTATTGCATGCTCCAAACAGGAGGGATATCAAAAGAAAGGGGAGCAAATTTTTTTTCATATTATCGTTTTAAATTTTTGAGCAATGAAGTTCTGATTTTTTGAAAGATATTTTGGCTTTTTATTGTTTTAAATTTATTTATTAAAAAAGATGAAGTTTAGGAGATGATAAATTCGAAAATCTGGGTACTGATAATTCCTTCAGGTATAACCTTTACCCTTTTTGTATCTTAGCCGCTAAATGCGTAAATAAAATATTGATACAAAAAATTACGATAGAACAGTTTTTAGAAATGTCCCGGCAGTATCCTGTGCTGGATGTACGCAGCCCGGGAGAATACCTGCATGCTCATATTCCAGGTGCATACAGTTTACCTTTGTTTACAGATGAAGAAAGAAAAGTAGTGGGCACTGCCTATAAGCAGCAAAGCCGGCAAACAGCTATCAAAATTGGGCTTGATTATTTTGGTATTAAGATGCGGAAGATGGTGGAAGAAGTAGAAGGAATTTGTAATAAGGAATTGGGAATTAGTAAGGATGCTACAAATTCCAAATCCCAAATCCCAAATTCACAGGAAGTTTTAGTACACTGCTGGCGTGGTGGTATGCGTAGTGCAGGTGTGGCCTGGTTATTAGACTTATATGGTTTTAAAGTTTATACACTTGCAGGTGGTTACAAAGCATATAGAAAATGGGTGAGGGATCAATTTGAAAAATCATATGACCTAACCGTATTGGGTGGATATACAGGATCAGGCAAAACAGCAGTGCTGCACCAGTTACAAAAAAAAGATTGGCCCATAGTGGATCTTGAAGGATTGGCACATCACAAAGGCTCGGCATTCGGTGCCCTGGGTGAGCCAAAACAACCCACACAGGAAATGTTTGAAAACCTGCTTGCACAAGAATTGAACAAATTAGAACGTTTATTAAAAGTGAAAATTTTTATTGAAGATGAAAGCCAGCGGATCGGCTTATTAAAAATACCTGATCCATTTTGGGCAGCCATGCGTAACAGTACCATTTGTTTTTTAGAAATACCATTTGAGGAGAGATTAGATTATTTAACAGCTGAATATGGCAAGTTTGAAAAAGAGCAATTGGTAAACGCCATTATAAGGATACAAAAAAGACTGGGTGGACTGGAAACAAAAACAGCGATTGGTTATTTGCTGGACGATAATCACAAAGAATGTTTCCGCATTTTGCTGAAGTATTACGACAAATGGTACACCAAAGGATTGTTTAACAGGGATAAGGTAACTGATCTGTTAAATAAAATATCCTGTAATAACATTGATGTAGATAATATTACTAAACTGGTGATAGGGCAAATACAAAAAAGTACAACCACGGCTTACTGAATAATTAAAGTAAGCAATCAAAATAAAGCAGCATGAAATATTTTTTAAGCATAGCAGGTTTCGTTTTTTTCTGTAAACTGGCATCTTTTGCACAGCAGCAGGATGTTACGGGCTTATGGAAAGGAGAAATCTATGTGGACTCAACAAAGCAATACCTGCCATACGAAATTGCGGTGAGTGAAAATAAAGGCAAACTGACTGGTTACTCAAGAATTATTTTTTTTGAAGATGGAAAGGAAGAGGCAGGTTTTGAAAATATATCATTGAAGTGGGAAGGAAAAAATCTTGTCATCAACGATCAAGGTTTTTTTGAACACAGTTTTTCTCATAAGCCATCTAAAAGAGTGAAAAAAGAAATGACATTGTTGCTGATAAGTTCTGATACAGATATGATCCTGAAAGGCAACTGGCAAACTAACCGCACACGGTATTACCTGGTTGCTACCGGCACTACGTTTTTAAAAAGAAAAAAAGATTTCCAGGAAACTGCATTGTTCAAAAAATTAGATTCATTAAAAATTGGGCCGAAGTTATCTTTTGCACAGCCGGATAAAATGATTGCTGCAGTTGAGCCACCAAAGCAAGCGGTGAAAGCAATTCCTCCACCAGTTGTAGAAGAGAAAAAAGAGGTGATACCAATTCCTGAACCTGAAGTGGAAATTCCTTTACTGGCTTCCATTGATAAATTGAATGATCTTTCGTTATTACCTGTTCCTAAAAAACGACAGCCTGCAGTTGTAAAAATTGAAGCGCCTTCCAGGCAGAAAAAATTATTGTTTGCATCGCTGGCTAAAACAACCGTCATATATAAACCAAAGGAAACAGAAGTAGCTGTGGCAGATAAAAAACCAGCAGCAGCAGTTGTTCCTAAAAAAGAGGCTCCGCAAGTAGTGGTAAAACCAGCACCACCAGTTAAGCCTGCTCCTGTGGCAGAAAAGAAAATTGAAACAACCGTTGCTGTGGTTAAGCAGCTACCAGCACCGGTATTTGAAAAACCATCTCAAATACAGGGCGCTGCAGAAATAGAGAAACGGGTTACTAAATCTGACCAGTCATTTTATTTTGAATCAGACAGCCTGCTGCTTACGTTGTATGATAACGGAGAAGTGGATGGTGATACTGTGACGGTGTTAATGAACGGTAATGTAGTTTTTTCAAAAGTTGGTCTTACAGCAAAGGCGAATAGTAAAACCATTTACATTACTTCTAACATGGATTCTGTAAACCTGGTGATGTATGCAGAAAGCCTGGGTGAAATTCCGCCTAATACCGGTTTGCTGATTGTGAATGATGGTGAAAAAAGATATGATGTACGTTTTAGTGCGGATTTAAAAACGAATGCTGCCATAATTTTGAGAAGAAAAAAGAAAGAATAAAATGGAACAGATAAGCCTGGATAAAATACAGTTAACTAAGTATTCTCATGGCGCAGGATGCGGCTGCAAAATATCTCCTAAAATATTAGATGAGATATTGAGCAGCAATTTTGCAATGCCCGATAATGATAAACTGATTGTAGGCAATCACAGCAAAGACGATGCAGCTGTGTATGATATTGGTAATGGTACGGCCCTTATTTCCACCACTGATTTTTTTATGCCCATTGTAGATGATCCTTACGAGTTTGGCCGCATTGCATCTGCCAACGCTATCAGTGATGTGTATGCAATGGGTGGTAAACCTGTGCTGGCAATTGCCATACTTGGGTGGCCCGTCAATGTACTGCCACCAGCAGTTGCAAAAAAAGTAATTGAAGGCAGCAGGAGCATTTGCATGGAAGCTGGCATTCCGTTAGCCGGTGGACATAGCATTGATTCCCCTGAACCAATTTTTGGATTAGCTGTAAATGGATTTGTTGCAATAGAAAATATAAAACAAAACAATACAGCCCAGGAAGGAGACCTGTTGTTTTTAACCAAACCATTAGGTGTGGGTATTTTAACGACTGCAGAAAAAAAAGGTATTTTAAAAGAAGAACACAAGGGCATAGCAGCAAAGCAAATGATGCAACTGAATAAAGTGGGAGAGCAGCTGGGGAAAGTAAAAGGTGTACATGCCATGACGGATGTTACCGGTTTTGCATTGCTGGGTCATTTGGTGGAAATGGCAGAAGGCAGCGGATTGAGTGCAGTAATTGAATTTGATAAAATCCCGACCATTATTGATGACCTGAAAAGTTATATTGATCAGCAATCAATACCGGGAGGTACTCATAGAAATTGGGACAGTTATGGCGACAAAATCGGAACTATCACAGATTATCAAAAAGCAATATTGGCTGATCCGCAAACGAGTGGAGGTTTGTTGATTGCAGTATCACCCGGTTCAGTGGAAGAAGTAAAAACTATCCTACAGCAAAATGGACTGGATCGTTTTACTATGCCTGTTGGTAAATTATACGCTCACCAAAACGCAGTGATCACTATAAAGAATAGTGCTGTTGATTAAGCAGAAATTTTTATTTGCCTTCGGCAATTTTATCAATCACCTTAGAAAGTTTCCTGTCTTTCTCTGTAACAATATCACCTGCATCATGCGTATTTAACCATATCTCCACTTTGTTATACACGTTGGTCCATAGCGGATGATGGTTTGCTTTTTCTGCTGCAAGCGCTACTCTCGTCATAAATGCAAATGCCTCAGAAAAATCTGCGAACTCAAATTTTTTATAGAGTGTATTTTTTTCTTCTTTCCACATGATAATAAGTTTAGGAGTTTAGAATGTTTAGACAGTTTAGAAAATCAAGTGTTGTTTGTTTTTTATTTTTTCGTTGGTCATTTCAGTTACTAATTGTACGCTTGGTAAAGATTTAATGGATTGAATTAAATTTTTTAATTCCTCTGCAGATACGGGTTCTTCTTTAATCAGCCACAAAAAGTCAAGATGTTTAAATTCCGGCAGCAGGTATTCTCCATCACACTCGTTGTTGTATAAATAATGTGTCAATACCACTGAAGGAATTTTGTATTCATAAATAGAAAAAAAATATTTTCTGTTTTTTTTGCTGAGTTGTATTTCAATATCATGATTGATCCTGAAATCAAAACCAAGCACCTGGTTTAAGTGCCAGCTGAGCACATAATCTTTTACCGGCGCCACAATGCCCAGCAGGATGGTATCTTCAAAAAATTCTCTTACCAGTGTTTCATTATCAATTTTCAGTTTCATACCCCTATCCCCTAACGGGGAATTTGAGAATTAAAATTTTAAAATACTTATTTTAAAAGGCCTGTTTTTATACTCCATCTTCGATTAGGCAAGTGCTAAAAAACAATATCAAAACTCATCTCTTCATTACCTCTCTTCAATTTCACTTTTGCAGGGTCTCCTTTTTTAAACTTGCTTAAAGCTTCTATATAAGTTTGTACATCAATAAATTTATAGTCGTTTAATTGTACCAGTACATCACCCGCTTTAATGCCTGCTTTTTGTGCAATCTTTCCATCGCTAACTCCGTCCACTCTCACGCCTGCGCCGCTGAAAGTATAATCGGGCATAATACCAAGGGTAACTGTAAAACTTGTTTTACCCATTGATACTTCCCTTGTTTTTGTAAAGGTTAGCTTGCTCCTTTTATCTGTTGCTGCTACAATATTGTAAATGTATTTCAGCACCTGCAGCTCTCCTGAGTAGTTTATTTTATCTGCATCGTCAGATGGTTTGTGATAATCTGAATGCAGGCCTGTAAAGAAAAACAATACAGGAATATCTTTCCTGTAAAATGAAGTATGATCACTTGGGCCTGTGCCGCTGCTGTCAAATTTAATAACGAAAAATTTATCCTTTTGATTTATCAATTCCCCCCATACAGGTGATGTGCCGTAGCCTCCAATAGTCATAGCATGTGAGCTGTCGCTTAATCTCCCCAACATATCTAAGTTGATCATATAATTTACAGAGGATAGGTCAAGCGCAGGATGTTCTGTAAAATATTTAGAACCATATAAGCCAAGTTCCTCACCGGAAAATGCGATGAACAGGTAATTGTTCTTTTTAAATTTAGATGCTTTTAATAGTTTGCTCATCTCAATCATGGCAGCCGTTCCGCTGGCATTATCATCTGCGCCATTATGTATAGCCGGTTCAGTTCCGGTGTACATAGAATTGTGATCTTCTCCATATCCAAGGTGATCGTAATGTGCTCCGATAATGATAGTGCCGGCAGCTTTATTATCAATATATCCTACCACATTGTGACCAGTTCTTTTTTTCTCCTCCACCAGTATTTTCATTTTAATATCCAGTGTGGCAGTTTCATCTTTAAGGTATTTGGTTTTTGTTTCTTTGGTAATGTAGATTACAGGGATTTCAATAGCTGCCACTTTTGATTTAGTTTCAAACTTCAGTCCGTCATCAGTGGCACCCGAATTATAAACAATTAAAGCTGCTGCACCTTTCTTTTGCAGTTCTATTGCTTTGTCTTTGATGGCTTCAGTTAAATCAAAATGCGGATTATTTTTATCCGCCTGTCCGCCAGGCAGGTTGCTTTCCAGCATTTCTTTTAAATCATAAAACCATGGCCCGCCACTTTCCTGTAAAGCCATTGCTGAAGTCGCTTCCATGGATTTATTAGGACAAAAAGGGAGAGGAAAAAATTCTTTATTCACCTCCAGGTCATTGTTATTAATGATGAGGTGAGATGATGGATTAATGGCCCTGCCATCATTTACTTCAAATTGCTGCAGGTAGGTTTCGTTTTCACCTTTGGGTGTCAATCCTGCTTTTGAAAATTGTTCAATAATATATTCATAGGCTAACTTTTCACCAGCGCTTCCGGTTCTTCTGCCCTCCAGTTTATCATCCGACAGGTAGTTGATATGTGATTGTAAATTGGAAAATGTAACCTTATCTGCTTTTTTTATTTTCTGGGCCTGGCTTAATTGAAATGAGAAAAGAAAAAGCCAGAAGAAATATTTCATACTGTTGTTTTTGGAGTAAGCAAAGTTAGCTCAGAACAGTGCTTTGCAGTGCAGCATGTAAAAAATTTAATGAATATTCTTTCCGGAATATAAAAACCATCTTTCTCATTTCGTAAGGTTATACCAATGATTAAAATTAATTTTACGCTTTTATATTTTCAAAATCGGCAAAGTTCCTCGAGATTGCTTTGGTAAAAAACATCAACATAGCTTTAGTTGGCAATCCCAACAGTGGAAAAACTTCTTTATTCAATCTGTTAACCGGGTTAAATCAAAAGGTGGGAAATTTCCCCGGCGTTACTGTTGATAAAAAAACCGGCTATTGCAAAATTTCTGAATCACTCAGCAGTACTATTATTGACCTTCCCGGCACGTACAGTTTGTATCCTAAAAGATCGGATGAATGGGTAGCTTACAAAGTGCTGCTGCAACAGGATGAAGACATCAATCCCGATATGGTGCTGCTGGTGGCAGATGCCAGTAACCTTAAAAGAAATTTATTATTCTGTTCCCAAATCATTGACCTTAAAATACCCGTGGTGGTGGTATTGACCATGACCGATCTGGCCCATAAACATGGAACTGAGATTGATATCAATGGATTGGAAAGAGAGTTGGGGGTATCAGTAGTAACAGCAAATCCAAGAAAGAATAAAGGCATTGTGCAGCTGAAAAAAGTTATAGAACAAACTGTAGCATCAGGCTTCCCACAGCCAAGATCATTTATCAATAACATAGCAATGGCTGAAAAGCCTGTGGAGGAAGTGAAGCAGTTAATACCAGGAGTAAGTGATTACAAGGCATTGAATTTTTTGATTAATCACCGCCATTTTTCCTTACCGGAAGTGCTGCAAAAAAATATAGAGTCCATAGCTGCATCACATCAGTTCAATCATACCAGGGTGCAGGCAGAAGAGATCATGCAGCGCTATACCCGTATCAAACAAATTATGCAGGTAACAGTTGCGGAGGCCGATCCATTACGTAAAGCTTTATTAACTGAAAAACTGGATAATATTTTCCTGAACAGGAAATGGGGATATGTGATATTGCTGGCTGTTTTGTTCCTGTTATTTCAAAGTGTGTTTTGGATTGCACAATATCCAATGGATGGTATTGAATGGATCTTTGGAAAACTAGGTGGCTTTTTTGGTGAGCATCTTCCCGAAACATGGTGGGCTGATCTGTTTATTAATGGAGTACTGGCAGGCTTAAGCGGTATCCTGGTTTTTGTGCCGCAGATAATGATTTTATTTGGCCTGATAACATTACTGGAGGATACAGGTTACATGGCAAGGATTAGTTTTCTTACAGATAAGCTGATGCGTAAAGTAGGATTGAACGGAAAAAGTGTAATGCCTATGATCAGTGGCTTTGCCTGTGCAGTGCCTGCTATTATGAGCGCAAGAAATATTGAAAACCGAAAAGAACGGCTGCTAACAATAATGATTACCCCAATGATGAGCTGCAGTGCCAGGCTGCCAGTTTTTACAATCTTAATAGCCCTGGTAATTCCTTCAAAATTTTATTTTGGTTTTTTAAGCCTGCAGGGCCTGGTGATGATGGGGCTCTATCTTTTAGGAACAGTAATGGCATTAATAGTAGCATACATAATGAAGTGGTTCATCAATATCAAAGAGAAAAGTTTTTTTATTTTAGAACTACCGGTGTATAGAAATCCACGATGGGGCAATGCGTTAACTACAATGATAGAGAAGGCAAAGATATTTGTGTTTGATGCAGGTAAAGTGATTATGATGATAAGCTTGCTGTTGTGGGCGCTGAGCAGCTTTGGCCCTCCGGGCAGAATGGATGCTGTGAAAACTAAATATGAGCAGTTGACAAAAAGTGATTCCTCCAATGCCGTTGAATTAAACAGGCGCTGCAAAGCAGAAAGCCTGGAAAACTCTTATGCAGGCATGCTGGGTAAAGCAATAGAACCTGCAATTCTGCCATTAGGCTACGATTGGAAAATTGGAATTGCTTTGATTACTTCTTTTGCAGCAAGAGAAGTGTTTGTTGGTACCATGGCCACACTGTACAGTGTAGGGGAAGATGCAGATAAAAACAGCAGCACCCTCCGGCAGAAAATGGCTGCAGCAGTACGCCCAGATGGTAGTAAAGTTTATAATCTTGCCACGGGTTTATCCCTGTTGATATTTTACTTACTGGCCATGCAATGCATGAGTACATTAGCCGTGGTAAAAAGAGAAACCCGTAGCTGGAAATGGCCTGCTATACAATTGGTATATATGACTGGGCTGGCTTATTTAATGAGCTGGATGGTGTATGCAATTTTTAAATAGCTGGATTAATTTTCATGCCTCAAATAGTTTGTATATTTTTCTGAAACCATAATTCGTATGCAGGGTCTAAAAATTCTATAGTGCTGCCGCTGTCATCAATCAATTCTTTTTGAATCAACGCCTTTTTTATTTTTAGCACATTAGCAGAAGTTCCCAATTCATACCTGTTAATGATTTCTTTTGAGCTGAAGTTTTTTGTAATACCATCAGCCAGGGCTTTTAAAAAATTAAACTGAGGGGTAGTAAGGTTCTCTGTATCTCTTGAATATAGTATTGCATTTTGAGCAAGCAGGTCTTCAAGGGCATCCTGCAATATATTTTGTGTAGCTGTTTTTTCTGTTTTAATCCATACCAAATGAGATAACTGCTGCACATAATAAGAATGGTCTTTTACAGTAGCTGCAATTTCATCTGCCAACTGTTCTGATATTTTCTTTTTAGTATTTGCAAACTGTTGCTGAACAAATTTCACCCATTCAGCCCTTTGTATTTTTGGCAGGTATAATATTTCGCCAAACTTATAAAATGCTTTGGACTGTTTGGTAAACAATTCCGTCATCATGTGCTGGCGGCTGCCATACAGGCAATAGCACACTTTGGTATGGTGCTGCCATTCTGTACGCAGGCGTTTTTGAAAAAGTTCCGGTTCATTAAAGCTTGCCAGGTTTTGAAATTCATCCAGGCATACTATAATTTGTATATTTTTTGCAAGGGCAATTTTTTCGGGCAGGTTTAAAATTTCCTGGTAGTTTTTTTCTGCTGATTTCCATTCAAATGAAATATCAAGCTCCTGCATGGGGTCGCTGCCAATGGATATTTTTGGTGATACATTTTTTAAAAACTGTTTGCCGGTGGCTATCCATTCTTCCACTTTATTGGAAGTGGCTCTGATGGTGGCTGCGGCAAATGCTTTGTAAAACCCTTCTTCGTTGCGTATGCCCATCATATCAAGCATCACCACTTTGGTTTGCCGGCCGTTAACGCCTGCTGCCACTTTTTTTACCAGCGAAGATTTGCCCCAGCGGCGGGGAGAAATAATGATGGTATTTACCTGGTTGGTAAAATTGGTTTTTAACCGCTGCATATCTTTAGTGCGGTTGGTAAACCC
>JAYVLZ010000380.1:0-8034 GCA_043759175.1 Chitinophagaceae bacterium
GTGCATAGGTCGGGGATAAATAAAAGTATCGGGCTTTAGCCCAAAGACTTTTTGGGCTAAAGCCCGGAAGAGAGAATAATTTCTTTTATCACTGCCCTAAAGGGCAGTGCAATTGAAACTTGTAATTGAAAAATATCCTTAAATGAAATTGAAATATGAAAAGCAATAAATAAAATTCTGTTCAATACTATTCATTTACACTTTAGGAAGCTGATAAGCGTTGTGATATTCTTTCATTAAATATTCTTTGTTGATTGCCTCATCGGTAAAGCCGGCTTTTGATTTATCCCACAATAGTTTCTTTCCGCTCCTGTAAGAAATATTTCCCATTTGTGCTACCGTGGCTACATGTGCACCATCCTGTATAGAACAATGCAGCTCACTTATTTTTCTTGATTTAACCACACTCACAAAATTCTCCCAATGTTTATCCAGTCCATTATCTGAAGGTTTTGCAAAAGGTACCAGCACTTTATTTTTACTTTGCTTTTCTTCAATTACTTCCCATCCCCCACGGTTTAAAATTAATGTTCCATTGTTCCCGATAAAAGCAATGCCATGATCTCTTTCATAAGAACCATTATCGATACCCATTGCCGAATCCCACACCAAATTAAATTTATCAAATTCATACAAAGTTGTCAGTGTATCCGGTGTTTCTTCATACAAATCCGGATAAGCGAATCTTCCCCCCAACCCTACTATGCTAATGGGTAAACTGGCTTTCATTCCCAGCAGTCCATAGTCTAATAAGTGCACACCCCAGTCTGTCATTAATCCACCTGCATAATCCCAAAACCAGCGGAAGTTAAAATGAAAACGGCTGGAATTAAATGGCCTTATACTGGCTGGACCTAACCATTGTTTGTAATCCACGCCTGCCGGTGGCATTGAGTCCGGCACTACAGGTCCGGGTTTCATCCAGCCCTGGTAGCACCATACTTTTACAGTACGGATATTTCCCAACTGACCGCTCTGTACAAAATCAACAGCATCTTTAAAATGCTGCTGGCTGCGTTGCCACTGGCCGGCCTGTACTACTTTGTTGTAGCGCTGTTGTGCGGCCACCATCCGGTTACATTCTTCAATAGAATTACCAACCGGTTTTTCTACATATACATCTTTGCCTGCCTCACATGCATGTATCATTATTAATGCATGCCAGTGATCCGGTGTGCCAATGATTACCGCATCAATATCTTTTTGTGCTAACATTTTCCGGTAGTCATCATAAGTTTTTACTTTGGCCGCATCTATCTTTAGCTCTGCTAATTCTCCCAGTCTTTTATCAATAGCATTTCGGTCCACATCACAAATACCAATTAAGTTTATGCCGGGCACTTTTATGGCTGCTTTTACATTGGACCAGCCCATTCCGCTTACACCAATTACACCAATATTTAATTGATCACTTGGAGCTATGCGGTTGTTGAAAATAGCAAAAGCTTTGCTGTCAAATGCAGACATCAAAGCACCTGCACCAATAACTAATGAAGACTGGTGTAAAAATTTTCTACGTGATGACATAGTTGTTTGTTTAATTAAAATTAAAAAAAATTATTATAACAGGATATTGAAAAAGCATGGATATAAATTTAATTAATTTATTATTTCAGCAATCTTTCTCATTTTATTTTCATCCTTCTTTCTTTTAATTCCCGCCAGGTGGTGAGGATGATGCCTTCCTCCTGCAACGCTTTTTTAAATGCAGGATCCTGCATGGCCAGCAAGTCTCCTTTACGAACAGGGCCAGAGTCTGATATCTCTTTAAATATTTCTGAAGGTTTAGTGCAATGCATGATCATCATGGTAACACCGGGTTTTAATGAATGAATACCGTCTATATATTTTGCTGTTTTATATGCCTGCAATTTTTTATCATTGTTTGCAATGCTGTCTGCTATTGGCCAGTCATAACTATAGTTATGCAAATCATCCAGTACCGGTAAACCACCTGCCCATAAAACATTACCCAGCGTACGCAATCCATTGATCAAATCGTCCGGAGCATGCATTTGCGCCTGGATCAATGCATCATGTCCGCCAGGCAGCATTACCGGGATATGATTTTCTATTCCAACGGTTACATATCTTTTAAGAAATTCAGGTGATGCAAATAAGGTTCCCATATGTGAGTCCAAATGTGTAGGTTCAAAACCCATGGTTCTAGCTTTTTCTAATTGAGCTATTATTTCTTTTTCCACTTCATCTGCAGACGCATGATTTACTACTTCTTCCACGGATGGCCATAAATTCCCCTCCATATCTGTGAGGCCGGGAGTGACTGTTTTTCCTGTCACGGAGCCCCATCGGTATTCACTCCATTCTGAAGTTAGGGTAAGGTGCAGACCTGCATCTATACCGGGATGTTGTTTTAAATAATGTACAAACGCAGGAACCCATGAGCAGGGCATCATTACACTGCAGGAATTGGCTGCCCCTTTGGTAATAGCATCTATAGCTCCCTGGTTGGAATCGTAACTCATACCAACATCATCTACATGTATGATCAACACTTTTGCCCCTTTTGGATACCCTAATTTTTCAGCATAAGTAGATACCGTTGCCTGTGAATAGCTGCAGGCTAATATTACAAAAAGCAATGTAAACAACAGAGAAGTTTTTTTAACAAACATGAATAATTTATTTAATTGAATGACAGAATTAGCAAATCGATACAAAGACTTTGATCGAATGTATTAAGGTAACAATAAAATGTTTAGAGAAAAAAAATAGTCCCGTTTTATATTTTCTTGCAGGATAGATTAAAACAGGATGTTGAAAATAATTTTTATTTCGCTTGTTGAATTGAACCGGTAAATAACAAATTTACTTTTGGGTCCAATACCATTTCCGCCGGTTGCTTTGCATAACTCAATAAAACAGTTGTAACCTTACCATTCACCCTAACTGCTTTTAAAATTGTTTTATCTATCATTAGCTCCAATGGAAAATTAAAAAGATTTTCCTGTTGTTGAGTGATCGTAACGCTGATTACTTTTTTATTTTTATTGTAATTCCATTTTATATCGAGTATCGGTTGCCCTGCTGTATAAACCCATTGCCTAAAAAATGTATCCAGGTTTTGATGACTTACTTTTTCAAATATTTTTTTTGCATCATCGCTGTTGGCGTTACCACCAGCATAAGTACCGTAATAATTACGAATACCTTTCCAGAAAAAACTATCTCCAATTTTCCTGCGAAGCATGTGTAATACCCAACTCCCCTTTTCATAACTGTTTGCATTGAGCAACTGCATCAAATCATCGGCGGCAGATGAATCTGAAAGCGGGGTAAAACGTTGTTCAGCAAATGCAACAATTTTATTCCGGTCTTTTTTCAACCGGTTGTTTAGGCTGTCCAGTCCATATTTTTCTTCATGGTAAACGTTTGTCATGTAAGTAACAAATCCTTCGCTCAGCCATAAGTGGCTCCAGTCTTTTTCTGATACAGAATTACCAAACCACTGGTGTGCTATTTCATGTACCAGCAAACCTTCCAGCGTTTTATCGGTAACAGAGTTTTCAGAATAAAAAATAGCGCTGGCATTTTCCATACCACTAAAAATGGTTTTAGATTGTACATTGGCAAGCTTTTGATAAGGATAATTTCCAACATGCTTAATGAACCAGGGTAGAATAGTTGCAGCCGCAGCATACTCTGTAAATCCTTTTTCCCTGTCTTCAGGATAAACCCAGCTATACACCTGGATACAATCAATACTGCCAGCAGCATTCACCGCAAAATCAGCAGCACCAATTGCCATTACTTTGGTTGGAAGCAATACCTCTTCCTTATAAGAGGTACGCTTTAAATGGTTAGGCAAATTAGTTTCTTCCACCTGTAAGCCATTTGAAATAATTTGATAATGGTCGGGTGCTGTCACTATAAATTCAACAGACGCTTTATCTGAAAGATGATCATTGCAGGGCAACCAATTGTGCCCCCGGTTGGGCCAGTTATCTGCAAAAAAAGTACGGTGACCATATTTGTTGGTGCCAATGATGAGTCCGTCTGCCGGAACACCTTCATAAGAGATATGATAAACTCTTTGAGTTGAAATAGTCCCTGCATCTTCAATTATTAGATGTTGTGCCTCTTGCGTAAATGCAATTGGCTGGTCATTCTTTTTTACAGCCGTTACTGTCATCCCTTTGCCATTTCTTTGTTTTTGCACAAGGTCAAAATAAACTTTATCAACTGGTTTTGTAAACTTAACTGTAATGGCGGCTTCGCCTTTGATGTTGTTATTATTGTCGTTCAGTTCTAATTCAAAATGATAATGTTGCACATCCAGGCCATTGATGGGAATTTGTGCAGCTAACGAAAAAGAAGTTAACAAGGATACAAACGTTACAAAATATCTGATCATAATGTATGGAGGATTACTATTAATTTAATTTTTATTAATGACGATAGTTCTGCCTTCTGCTGAGCTTTTAAAAATTGCCTCTATTACTATCATATTGCTGATGGCATCCTGCAGATCGGTTGGCACAGGTGTGTTATCGATTATTGCTTTTGAAAAAAGATCGCCCTGTATTGTGTATTGATCAACCGCATCAAAAACAATTTCTTCCGTTCCTTTATTTGTATGCAGCCAAATTTTTGTGGATGCTAAAGGCGGTGCATTAAAAGGTATTTCAATTTCTATTCTTCCTGCTGTTCCAAAAATATTTACCCGCTGGTAAGATACTAATTGTGTGGAGCAGGTAAAACTTGCGGTGCCATTTGTAAAATTTAATATCCCTGATGCCATTCTATCTGTTTTTAACACAGGATCAAACTCCAGCGAACCAGCAACACTGAAGGGTTCTTCATCAAAAATAAAACGGGATAAGGATATGCCGTAGCAACCAATATCCATCAGTCCGCCACCCCCCATTCCTTCCTGGTTACGAATGTTACTGGCATCATCATTATAATAAGAAAAAAAAGACTGGATAGTTTTCAATTTACCTATGGAACCACTCTGAACTAATTTTTTTGCATGCTGCCATTGCGGATGAAAGCGGTACATAAAAGCTTCCATCACTTTTAAATTTGGTTTTTGTGATGCCACCAACTGCAGTTGTTTTGCTTCTGCAGACGTAAGCCCGATTGGCTTTTCACACAACACATGCTTGTTGGCTTCCAATGCTTTTATTGCCCAGGGTACATGGAGGTGGTTCGGCAAAGGAATATAGATTGCATCGATGTCCTTGTCATTCAATAACGCTTCATACGACCCGTATGCTTTTGCTATACCAAGTAAAGCAGCCGTTGCTGTTGCCTGTTTTAGGTCCCTGCTGGCAATAGCATCCATGCTGCAATAGCGGCCACCCTGCATGGCAGGGATTACTTTTTCACGGCCAATTTTAGCTGTACTTAAAATACCCCAGCGAACTTTATCCATAAAAAAAATTTGCAAATAATTGAAACTGTAATTTATAAATATATTTTTTTAGATTACTCCTCTCTAAGTTGTGTTACAAAAAAATGGTTCGTTAGCACGAACCAAAAAAGCAACAAGCAACTGTAGCTATCAATTACCTGGCAACACCTTCACCATAATATTTTTATAATAAACCTTACTGCCCGGATCATGCCCCTGCAAAGCAAAGGTGCCACTGGATAAAATTCTTCCTTTCATATCTTCTGGTCGTTTCACATCTGCAGGTTCTGTATAATCCACTACAATTTTATCATTTATCTTAATGATCACCCTTTTACCCTCCACTTTAATATACTCTGTGTACCACACATTATCCGCCACCAGCGTATCTTTCACATCCACTATCGCATACAGGCTTCCTGTTCTGCGCCAGTCTCCATGAGAATTATTTACCTGCACTTCATATCCTTTTGCAGGCCATCCTCCCTGCTGAAAAGCAGTATGAAAATATATACCGGAATTAGAATGTGGTCTTGTTATCACCTCTGCTTTGAATTCAAAATTTTTAAAATCATGATTTCCCACCGGTCCATCATAAAATAAATGTGCCACATTCCCATTCACTATAATCATGCCGCTGTCTGCTTTAAAACTGCCGGCATTATCCCCCACTTTCCATCCGTTCAGTGTGCCATCAAATAAAGACACCCACTTATCTTCCTGTGCATTAACCGATGCACTAAATAATAATATTGGCAGAAATATTGCCACCACTTTTTTTAAAATTAACTGTTGCATAGGCTTTAATTTATTTGTTATCTAAAAGTATTCATTAATTACCGTATTGCAAATCTTTAAAACACAGTAATCTGATTTTTTATGCAGGATACTTTTAAAGGCACAACTATTGAGGTTAACATTAATGAATTAACTATATTATTTTTGCAAAAAAATCATCAACCATAATTTATGCAAGCAAAATCTTTTTATTTTATTTCAGCTATCGTAATAGCAATCTCTGTTACCGGCTGCTCCGGCAATAACAGTGCAAAAAATGCAGACACCGGCAGTGCTGTCCCAAAAGTTGCCGGTACTCCCAACAGTGATTACAAACCTGCTTTTGAAGGGCAAACAAATATTGCTAAAGTAAAGACCACTGCCTCCTATAAGGTAGAAAAGATAGCTGAAAATCTGGGGATTCCCTGGGCCATTACCCCGCTGCCAGACGGACGCCTGCTGATAACTGAAAAAACTGGATATATGGAGATCGTTAGTGCTGAAGGTGTATTGCTTAAAAAGATCACTGGTTTTCCAAAAGTAAATAAAGGCGGCCAGGGTGGATTACTGGATGTTGCACTTGATCCTGCATTTGCTACCAATAAAACTATTTACTGGTCCTTCTCAGAAAACCACGGCGATAGTAATCTAACGGCTGTTGCAAAGGGTCAATTAAATGAATTAGACTCCAGCATTAAAAAACCTGTTGTTATTTTTCGTGCCACACCTGCACTCAAAAGCGAAATGCATTATGGCTCCCGCCTGCTGTTTGATAAAGATGGTAACCTGTTTGTAAGCACTGGTGAAAAGTCTATACTGGAAGGAAGAAAACAGGCACAATGGCTCAACTCTGGTCTCGGCAAGATTTTTAAAATTACCAAAGATGGCAAGCCTGCGCCTGGTAATCCTTTTATTAACCAGGCTGATGCCATGCCCGAAATATATTCTTATGGTCACCGCAATCCGCAGGGCCTGGATATTCATCCGGTAACAGGAGAATTATGGGATGCAGAGTTTGGTCCCCGTGGTGGTGATGAGGTTAATCTTATAAAAGCTGGTAAAAATTATGGCTGGCCCACTATTACTTACGGTATCGAATACTCTGGCGAAAAAGTTGGTGAGGGCATTCAGGAAAAAGAAGGAATGGAACAGCCGGTGTATTACTGGGATCCGGTTGCTTCTCCCAGTGGTATGATTTTTTATACCAGCGATGCTATCCCTGAATGGAAAAACAATTTGTTTATTGCCTGCCTCAGCAGTACACAGCTGATACGGTTGGTTATTGAAAACAACAAAGTGGTGGGAGAAGAAAGTTTACTCTCAGATAAAAAAGAAAGGCTTCGTGACGTAACACAACTTAATGGTAAATTGTATGTTGTTACGGATACGGGTATCCTGTTCAGAATCAGTAAAAATTAAAATTAAAAAAATTATAGAAGTAGTTTTAAAATGGTTCGTTATCTACGAACCATTTTTTATGTATCATTAAAATGATAAAAAATTTGTAGCAAACAAGCGTAATTCTTTTCAGCATCGTCCCCGCCTTGGCGGGGCTCACTTTTACAAAATACCATTATTGAACTTTTATCAAAGCGTAAATGTTTCTTATACTTCGCTAGGGGTAAAAAAGTGATCTTGTACCAACCTTAGTAGAAAATAATTAGATCAATGATTCAACCTTACCGGCCTACCGGCAGGCAGGTTACCTTATTCTCATTAATGTGAAAAAATACAATTAGGCCTAATAAGGTAATAAGCCCGCCCGGATAATCCAGTCGGATGGGGAACGGGCAGGGAAACTGCAATTGATACCCTTAAACATTGCTCTTCGGGGTTTGACAATATTAATTTACTGAGTTTGTATAATAATATCATCCGCT
>JAYVLZ010000381.1:0-4913 GCA_043759175.1 Chitinophagaceae bacterium
CTTTTATATAAGCCGAGCCTACGGCTCTCTGTTAACTTGATGCTTTAATCAACGGATTGAAATCCGTTGTTACAATATCTGCCGAGCCTACGGCTCTGACATTACCAGTCAAAATCCTTAAGTTGACGGCTATGGTGGGGACACCAGCCAGGGCAGCCCGCTGTGGTCGGTGTCCCACCGACCACAGCCTTGATAATGGAGCGACAATTATATATACACCTACTCTAAAATGCTAAATTCCAATATTTTGCAAAAAGTGTATGTTGGCTTTTTTGCAGCCATACTGCGTAGCGAATTTGAAATGCGCCCCAATTTTTTCTGTTTTTTATCTTCCTGATTGAGTTAATAATCAAACCTGCACTCCGCTATTTTTTGTAATTTGCTTACTCATACAAAACAATATCCTGTATTTCATTTCTTATTTTTTGATTGCAACACCTATATGAACAAAGTATATAAAAATGCCACTGCTGCCATTGCTGATATTGAAGATGGCGCAGTGCTGATGCTAGGCGGTTTTGGCCTTTGCGGAATTCCTGAAAATTGTATTGCGGCGCTGGTAAAAAAAGGCACCCAAAATCTTACCTGTATTTCCAACAATGCAGGTGTGGATGATTTTGGTATTGGTCTTTTGCTGCAACAAAAACAGGTAAAGAAAATGATCTCCTCTTATGTAGGTGAAAATGCAGAGTTTGAAAGACAGCTGTTAAGTGGTGAACTGGAAGTAGAATTAATACCGCAGGGAACATTGGCCACCAGGTGCATGGCGGCCGGATATGGAATGCCAGCCATCTTCACTCCTGCAGGTGTGGGTACAGAAGTAGCCATAGGCAAGGAAGTAAGAGAATTTAATAATAAAGCATATTTAATGGAGTATGCTTTTGATTCAGATTTTGCTATCGTAAAAGCATGGAAAGGGGATACTGATGGAAACTTGATTTATAAAGCCACCGCCAGGAATTTTAATCCCCTGATGGCAATGGCAGGAAAAATCACTATTGCAGAAGTGGAGGAACTGGTACCTGCAGGTGAACTGGATCCCGATCAAATACATACTCCGGGCATTTATGTTCACCGTATTTTCCAGGGTACTGATTATGAAAAAAGAATTGAACAAAGAACGGTTAGGAAATTTGCAAATTAGAAAATTTGCAAATCTGCAAATTCAAAAATGCTTACCGATAAATTTCACTACTTGCATTATTCATTTCGATATTTTCACATTTTCAAATTTGCACATTTGCATCTATGCTTACAAAAAATCAAATTGCACAACGGCTATCCAAAGAATTAAAAGATGGTTATTATGTAAACCTCGGGATTGGTATTCCCACACTGGTTGCCAATTATATTCCCAAAGGAATGAATGTAGTATTGCAGAGTGAAAATGGATTGCTGGGCATGGGGCCTTTCCCTTTTGAAGGAGAGGAAGATCCAGACTTGATCAATGCTGGAAAACAAACCATTACCACGATACCCGGCTCGGCATTTTTTGACAGCGCCATGAGCTTTGGAATGATCAGGGCAGGCAAAGTTGACTTGACTATTTTGGGTGCAATGGAAGTAAGCGAAACAGGCGATATAGCCAACTGGAAAATCCCCGGCAAAATGGTAAAAGGCATGGGGGGTGCAATGGATTTAGTAGCCAGTGCTAAAAATATTATAGTAGCCATGATGCATACCAACCCCAAAGGCGAATCGAAACTATTACCTGCCTGCACACTGCCACTTACTGGTGTAAACTGTATAAAAAAGATTGTAACAGAACTGGCTGTGCTTGATGTTACCCCGGATGGTTTTAAATTAATAGAAAGAGCCCCCGGTGTAAGTGTGGAAGAAATAAAAACTAAAACGGCGGGGAAATTGATAATTGAAGGAGAAATTCCTGAAATGATTTTTTAAAAATAGCCTTTGAAAAAATATTTCTTCTTATTACAAAACTACCTGTAAAGGGTATATTACTTCAATAATTTATTACAGAACTTTAATGTTTTAATATTATTAAAAAAGGTAACCAGTAAACAATTATTCTTTAATTTTGGCGTTAAATTTGAATTGACAGGCACTGAGTTACTTTTTGTAACCCCTTTGTCAATATAAAAGATTCTGGTATAAGTTTGAATTTTTAAACATACCTGTTACCTAATCAATTTTTTGATGATACAATTTAAAGGTTGATCTTAACAACTAGCATAATATTTGAAAACTTAGTCGTAAAAAAATAAAATAAAAACTATGAACAAAAACAAAACTGCCATTGTATGTGGTGCAGGTGGCTTTATTGGCGGCCATTTAGTTAAAAGATTAAAAGAAGAAGGGTATTGGGTGAGAGGAGTAGATCTTAAAGAAAATGAATACGGAAATACTTTCTCAGATGATTTTACACTGGGAGATTTAAGAGATCCTGTTGTGTGTGAGAAATTATTTGACAGACAGATAGATGAAGTTTATCAATTAGCTGCGGATATGGGAGGTGCAGGATATATTTTTACAGGTGAGCATGATGCAGAAGTAATGCATAATTCAGCAACCATTAATTTAAATATGGCAGAAGCCAGCAGAATACATGGAGTAAAAAAAATATTTTATTCTTCTTCTGCCTGCATGTATCCTGAATACAATCAAATGGACCCCAACAACCCTAAATGTTCTGAAGAATCCGCTTATCCAGCAGCGCCGGATAGTGAATATGGGTGGGAAAAATTATTTAGTGAGCGTTTATATCTTGCCTATTACAGGAATTATAAAATGGAAGTACGGATAGCCCGTTTTCATAACATTTTTGGGCCACAGGGTACATGGACAGGAGGAAAAGAAAAAGCTCCCGCCGCAGTTTGCAGAAAGGTGGCTGAATCTGAGAACGGAGAGGTTGAAATTTGGGGCGATGGAAAACAAACCCGTTCATTTTTATTCATTGATGAATGTGTGGAAGCCATCAGAAGATTAATGGAAAGTGATTTTACAGGTCCCGTAAATGTTGGATCTGAAGAAATGATAGCAATTAATGATTTAGTGAAGATGGTTGCGGGGGTTGCTAAAAAAGAAATTAAAATAAAAAACATTCCTGGCCCTACTGGTGTAAGGGGCAGAAATTCTGATAATAACCTGATTAGAGAAAAATTAGGCTGGGCACCTTCGCATTCGTTGCTGGAAGGTATCTCCAAAACATATCATTGGATAAGTAGCCAGATGGCAGTTACTGCCTAATCTCAGCATTAAACAATGTATTTTTTCAGAAGATAAGCATCGAGTTAATTCCGTCATCAGTATTAATTTACTGCTGACGGAATTGTTATATCACAGCAGATTTTTTTAAAAATTGCTTATTGCTGTTGACACATTTACGCAGAATATCCAATCAATATAATTTAGCTGATTGCTGTATTTATTAACTTATCGCATACAATTGCAGATTATCTGTAAAAGTGATTTTCCAAAACCTTCATGGAAAAAATAATTAAAAAATTATGACAAATAAAAAACACGTTGTTGTTTTAGGAAATTCCGGATTTCCCTATGGTTGGGCAGAAAATCAAAAGATCATTTTAATTGCAAATTGTCTTCTTTTAACAGGTAACAATGTTACAGTTGTTTGTACTAACGGTATTCACACAAAGAAAGATCACCCTGATCTGAAGCCGCATGGTAAATTTGAAGATGTAGAATACATTTATACTTCAGGTGATCCTTATTACAATGAAAAATTTATTAGCAGGAACCTATTAAAGGTTAAAGGAAAAATTAATGAATTTTTATACCTGAAAAAAAGAACGAAAGAACGTAAACTGGATTTTGCAGTGCTGTCCACACATAGTTTTACTTTGGTTTTGTACTATTCTATTTTGGGTAAGTTGTTTGGGTTTAAAACCATTTTGAGTTATGTAGAATTCCATTCAAAAATACCCAAGAAATGGTACCGGTTCGGTACAAGGCTGCATGACTATTTGCATGATTCCTATTCTGCCAGGCTGGTAAGCGGAATTTTCCCCATCAGTGAATTTATCATCAATCATTTTAAAAAAACTTCTCCTGATAAAAAGTATTTAAAGATCCCTAATTTAACAGACTACGAAAGATTTAAGAATACAGAAATCATAGAGACAGAAAAGTATTTTATGTATTGTGGTGCGGCAAGTTACAAGGAAGTAGTTTTTTTTATTATTGATGCATATAACCGTTTAAATACATCTTCCGCCTTACTATATTTGGTTATTAATGGAACTGAAAATGATAAAACAACAATTAAAAACTACATTAATAATACGCCTCAAAAAGATCATATAAAAGTATTTTCAAAACTCCCGGAAAGCCAGCTGAACAGTTATTACAAAAATGCAATTGCCCTTCTTATTCCGCTACGGGATACTTACCAGGACATTGCCCGTTTTCCGCATAAGATTGGGGAATACTTTGCTTCAGGCAATCCAATTATTTCAACAAACTATGGAGAGGTTAAATTTTATTTTCAGGATAGGAAAGATTTGTTGCTGGCAGAGCAGTATGATATAGATTTATATGCTGAAAAAATGCAGTTTGTTATTGATCATCCGGAGGAGGCTAAAAAAATTGGTATAGACGGAAAAAATAAAGCGGCACCTCTTTTTGATTACCGCATTAAAGCTGCAGCTATTAATAATTTTCTTGATTCGGAATTTTAAAATAATATTAAAGCCTGCCAATTTTATCAAAAAATTATTGAAATTAAATTTATTTGATATTGATGGCATTTCCCTTCAAATGATGCTCAAAAAAAATTAAAAAAGAAAATCCTCCCGATCAGTCAGGAGGATTCCTTTGTTGGCTAACAATCGCTGCTGCTGCTATACAGCAGGAGCTGCGGCTAATATTTCATCTGTAACGCCGCTGGCATATTTTTCAAAATTTTGTATAAACTGCAAGGCTAATTTTTTTGC
>JAYVLZ010000382.1:0-7681 GCA_043759175.1 Chitinophagaceae bacterium
GCCTGGGTAAACTAAATAACAGGATAAATCTAAATTACCAGTTTTTTTGATCACACCAATATTTTGAACTGTTTTATCAGACTAAGCAATATTTTAAAGGGCGGCTGCAGCCGAAAGAAGATAAAATATTTTGAGAAATTATTAGTGCAAAAAAGAAGACAAAAAAAAATGATTTGCCTGTAAAGACAAATCATTTTGAAAACAAATCCAACCTGTAATTAAACATAACTACCTTCAACTAAGGTTATAGGATGATTTTAAAGCGGGGCTAACATTGTGTTTCAAAGGCAAACCTGAGCATTATCGTTAAATTCCGAAACCAACTTGCTTACCGTTTGAGTAACACATTTTGGTTAAAAGGCCAAAATTTTTGTGCAGCAAATATAAATTGTCAAATTAACTTTTAATGTATCTAACGGTCAGTTTACTAATTGCAAAAGACATATTTATTTTAACTGAAATGCTATGATAAGCCTAAAGCTGGCTTGGAAGAATATTAAATTCCTTTTTAAAGGCGATGGTAAAATTACTAAGGTTCTTAAATCCGAGCTGCATGCCCACTTCTTTTACAGCGTTCTTTTTTTGTACTAACAGCTGCCTTGCCTTCATCATACGGTTCTTTTGATAGTACTCATAGAGACCATACTGGTAAATTCTTTTGAAGGTATATTTCAGCTTTGTTTCACTCATCATGGCAATCCTGGCCAGTTCTGTTACAGGAGGTGGTGCCACCCCAAGATCCTTTACCAGTATAGCTTCTATCTGCACCATCCTCTTCAGTTCTTCGTCTGCTATACCGTACCCGTAAGATGGATCTACCAGTTTCATATAAAGCCCTCTTAAAAACTTTTCCAGCAGCAACATTGCCCTGTTTTGCAAAACGGCCAGGTAAACAGGATGTGCCGGTTTCAGTTCAAATATTTCTTCCATCAGTTCCCTGTATTCCAATGTTAATACTTCAAAATGAATTGCCGAACCAGGAACAGCCAAAGCTTGTTTCATAATTGCGCCGGCAGTTTTGAGCCCCGAATACTGATCCAGCCATTTGTTGGTAAAATATATATTAATACTGCGGCTCACGGTTTCAGCATTCACTATGTATTCCAGTTCTGAAAATGAGTTGGATAAAAAAGCGCCTGAATAAATGTCTGTATTATCCTCCAGCACCATGTCTCCGATTTTAGCTGACAATGCTTTTAGGTTTCTCACTTCATCAAACCTTAATGTATAACCATTACCGTCTGATTGATTCCGGTGAATCAAAAATTCCTGGTGCAGTGTACATTCATTAAAAAGCACCTGGAGACCGTTAGCCAGCTCTACCACTTTGATATAGCCGGTACCTGCACCGGGTGGCAACCATAGCGTATTATCCTTTACTGGCACACCTAATGCACCCGCAATCAAAAACAGATAATCGATATGATCACAATAATCGTAAGTAAAATGAAACACAGTTGATGATTAAAAGTATCCCGGGAAATTTTTATTTATTTCTGCAATACTTGTGTCGGTAAAATGCCATACTGCTTTTTAAAAGCAGTGATAAAGTTAGCGGTATTTATATAACCAACTTTTTCGGCAGTTTGCCTTATATTGTAGTTACCGGTAAGTAACAATTCCCTTGCCTTTTGCATACGCAGTTTTTGATAATAAGAGTAAATACTGTTGCCATACATTTCTTTGAAAGACCTTTTAAGCCTGGTGCTGCTCATAGATACCATTTTAGAAAATTCTTCAATGGTGGGTGGGGTTTCACTAAAATCTTTTATGAGTGACTGCTCCACTTTTATCAACCGCTGAATTTCGTCTTCCGTTAATTTAAACACTCCACCCACAAGGTCGGATTTTTCATGTATCCTGGTAAAAAAACGTTCAACCAGCAGCGCTACCCGGTTTTGCAGGTAAATATTCTGCAAAGGGTCATTCTGCGGTACACTCAGTATTTCTTCCATCAGTTTCAGGTATTCTGCATCTAATGGTTCAATATCGTAGCTTTCAGTTTTTAAAGAAAGATATTTCTGAAGCACATTGGTTTCAGCAGATAGACCTAAATATTTTTTTAACCATTTTTCATCAAATAAAATTTTAATACTTTTTATATGGATACCAGGTGGTAATTCTTCTATGAAAGAAAAAATATTACTGGTAAGCCGTACTAAAGAGTGGTGTGTATTGGTCTTTTGAAGTTGTTCATCATCTATTGTAGATTTTGCAGTGCCGGCAATATACACGTCTTCAAAATGCAAAACATAATAACGTGTTTCTGATGGTGGCCTTTTGTATATCAGGGGTTCATTATAAACTGCGTCCACCAGCAGTACATTCAGTTCATTAAAAAGTTGCAACACTTTTACAGTGCCGCTTCCTCTTGTATTGGGTATATTGATAAAATCAGCACCGTTATATGGAATGTTCAATGCAGCAGCCATGTCCCGAAGCAACAATTTATAATCAGTATGATTGATACTTAAAACAATCATAAAATTATTTTAAGGTGAGATGATCAATATTTTACAGGTATCTCAAAGGATTACGTCTTGCATTAAAGATAGATCGTTTAATATTCATCCAAAATGCAATAAACAGGTAGATGATTACTGGTGACCCCATGGTGAGGAAAGAAATATAGATAAAGTATTTACGAATGGTAGAAGTAGCAATTCCCATTTTTTCACCAATGGCGGTACAAACGCCGAACACATGCCATTCGATAAATTGTTTAAAACGGTTCATATTGCAAAGCTAAAAAAATATATCTGATAACAGGTAATTTTTGATTGCACTACTCAGTCTATTTTTAGTAATTTTATGGCGCTTTAAACAGCAAATGAGACAATTAGCAATTTTTTCAATTAAATTTTCAAATTTACACCATGGCCTTCGACATTGAAATGATCAAAACGCTGTATGCCAATTTTGGCAGCCGCATTGAAGCAGCCCGAAAAGTAGTGGGCAAACCTTTAACCCTTACGGAAAAAATATTGTATGCCCATCTTACCGGAGGCAATGCCACAAAACCTTACGAAAGAGGAAAGGATTATGTAGATTTTGCCCCGGACAGGGTAGCCATGCAGGATGCAACCGCACAAATGGCTTTGCTCCAGTTTATGCAGAGCGGCCGCACCAAAGTAGCCGTACCAAGCACCGTTCACTGCGATCATTTGATTGAAGCAAAAGTAAACAGCAAAACAGATTTGGACAGGGCTGTGCATGAAAGCAGTGAAGTGTATGATTTTTTGGCAAGTGTTAGTAATAAATATGGTATTGGTTTCTGGAAACCCGGTGCCGGTATCATTCACCAGGTAGTACTGGAAAATTATGCATTCCCTGGTGGGATGATGATTGGAACGGACAGTCACACGGTGAATGCAGGCGGTCTTGGTATGATTGCTATTGGGGTGGGTGGTGCAGATGCCTGTGATGTAATGGCAGGTTTGCCCTGGGAACTGAAGATGCCCAAACTGATTGGTGTAAAACTGACAGGTAAATTAAATGGCTGGACTGCTCCAAAAGATGTAATATTAAAAGTAGCAGGCATACTTACCGTGAAAGGTGGTACCGGTGCTGTGGTGGAATATTTTGGTGAAGGTGCTACTAACATGAGCTGTACAGGTAAAGGAACCATCTGTAATATGGGCGCTGAGATTGGTGCTACCACTTCTACTTTTGGATATGATGAAAGCATGAGCCGTTATTTGAAAGCCACAGACAGAGCAGACATAGCAGCTGCTGCAGATGCAATAAAAGAGCACTTAACAGGTGATGCGGACGTTTACGCTGAACCCGAAAAATATTTTGACCAGGTAATTGAAATTAATTTAAGTGAACTGGAACCGCATTTAAACGGCCCCTTCACTCCGGATTTAGCTACGCCTATTTCTAAAATGAAAGAAGCTGCTGCTGCTAACGGATGGCCTACAAAAATTGAGGTGGGTTTGATCGGAAGCTGCACCAACTCATCTTATGAGGATATTAGCCGTGCAGTAAGTTTAGCCAGGCAGGTAAGTGAAAAAGGATTAAAATTAAATTCTGAATTTACCATTACACCAGGCAGTGAACAGGTTCGTTATACTATTGAAAGAGATGGTTTCCTGGGTGTGTTTGATAAAATTGGAGCTACCGTTTTTGCAAATGCCTGTGGCCCATGTATAGGTATGTGGGCAAGGGTTGGTGCAGAAAAAGCAGAGAAAAATACTATCGTTCACAGTTTCAACAGGAACTTTGCTAAACGTGCCGATGGCAATCCTAATACTTATGCGTTTGTGGGTTCTCCTGAAATTGTAACTGCAATGGCTATTGCCGGTGATTTAAACTTTAATCCATTAACCGATACATTAATAAATGATAAAGGTGAAATGGTAAAGCTCGACCCACCAAGCGGAGATGAATTACCACCAAGAGGTTTTGCTGTAGAAGATGCAGGTTATCAAAAACCTGCTGAAGATGGAAGTAGCGTACAGGTAAAAGTAGCGCCAGACAGCAAGCGTTTACAATTGTTAGATCCATTTGCAGCATGGGAAGGCACTGACCTAAAGGGATTGAAACTGCTGATAAAGGCAAAAGGAAAATGTACTACTGACCATATCAGTATGGCAGGCCCCTGGTTAAAATTCCGTGGCCATTTGGATAATATCAGCAATAATATGCTGATTGGTGCTGTTAATTTCTACAATGAAAAAACAGACAGCGTAAAAAATCAACTAACAGGAACGTATGGAACAGTACCAACTACGCAAAGAGCATATAAAGCAGAATGCATAGGAACAATAGTAGTGGGTGATGAAAACTATGGAGAAGGAAGTTCAAGGGAACATGCAGCCATGGAG
Organism: Chitinophagaceae bacterium; assembly: GCA_043759175.1. GTDB lineage: Bacteria > Bacteroidota > Bacteroidia > Chitinophagales > Chitinophagaceae > Ferruginibacter. The sequence goes on from JAYVLZ010000382.1 coordinate 4,830, forward strand.
CCACGCCATCTCGGTGTGAGGGCTGTACTGGTAAAATCTTTTGCAAGAATACATGAAACCAATTTGAAAAAACAGGGTATGCTTGCACTCACCTTTGCCAACAAGGAAGACTATGATAAGATACTGGAAGATGACAGCATTGACATTATTGGTTTAAAGGAATTTGCTCCCAGCAAATATTTACAACTGGTATTAAACCATGCTGATGGCAGCAGCGAAACCATACCCGTAAATCATACTTATAATGATCAGCAGATAGAATGGTTTAAAGCTGGTGGTGCATTAAATATTATCAGGAGGGAATTTGCGGCGAGGAGTTAGGTTTTGTGCCTAAATAAATGGAAAATAATTAGTAGAAGATAAGACGGCTTTCACAAAAGGGTTTTCTATTTTTATGGAATTAAATAATCAAAAAATGATTGACAGAATAATAATAGACAACTTTAAAAGTATAAAATCTGCGGATGTCAGGCTAAACAAAATGAATTTACTTATTGGGCCAAATAATTCCGGAAAGAGTAATTTTTTAAAATCTATTATACATTTGAAGTCATCCATTCATGAGGATACTGGTATAGGAAGAGTTTCATTTCATGTTTATAGCGATAATCAAGATGATAATTCTACAGAATATGAAATCTACTTTGATAACAAATATGCAGTAAGCTCCAAACGATCAGAACTATCAATTGATGAAATATTCGAAAACAACCTTTCATCAGATAAATATTTTTTAAACGAATCCCTATATAAACTTGAAGACAGTCTTAGGGGTATTAAAATATATAAACCCGATTTAGGCAAACTACACCTTCCTTATACTATTTTTCAAAATGATGACAGGGTTTTAGAAGATGCCAGTAATATTGCTTCTTTCTTGCAAACTTGTTTAAATAAACATAGAAAGTATTTTAATAAAATAACAGATGAATTAAAAAAAGTACTGCCAATATTTGAGGAAATAATTATCGAAAACGTTGAACCTACACAAGAAAGCCAGCCTGTACAGACTAAAAAAAACAGACCTCTTTCTACTGAATCTCATCAAATAAAAATCGGCTTCAGGGATTTTGCAGAAAGAATAATCTGGGCAGAAGATTTATCTGAAGGTGCCTTATACTTTCTTGCGTTACTTTGTATTATTCATCAACCAGAGCCGCCAAAATTATTAATGTTGGAAGAACCAGAAAGAAGCATTCATCCAAGAAGAATAAAAGAAGTAATTGACCTTATAAGAAAACTTTCTGATGAGAAAGATATACAGGTAATTATGACTTCGCACAGCCCACTGGTAGTGGATTTATTTGAAGATGAACCAGAATGTATCCATGTGTTTGAAATGAAAGATGGATTTACAGAAATCAAAAACCTTAAGACTGATATTATTGATCCAACCAATAAAGAGCTACAAAAAAAAGGTGTTGATGTTACCCAGGACTATGAAACCACTCTTGGTGAAAAATGGGTTTATGGCTTTCTGGGAGGTGTACCAGTATGAAAAAACTGAAGTACAGCCTGCTTTGTGAAGATGAAACCACAAGAGTTGCTATCAAGATTTTATTTGAAAGAATTGCTGTTGAAAAGGCTGAATGTGTTTTTGATAACAGTTATTTCAAACAATTTAGATGCCGCAATAATAAAGATGTATTAAAAGCTTTACCTCAAGCATCAGCATACACAGTGTTACCAAAATATAATTTAGATTTATTATTAGCTGGTATTGATTTTGATGACAGACCCAAAGCTAATTTTGAAAAAGAGCTGCAAAATTTATATAACAGAGTTGATACAATAGCAAAAAATAAAACAATTATTTTTTCCCCTGTTCAGGCTATTGAGCATTGGCTATACATCTTACAATTTAAAATCGAAAACCCTGCTTCAACAAAAAACATTTCTGATGAGGTTGAGAATACAAGGAGAAAAGATTTGAAAAATAAAATGTATAAACCAGGTGTTATCAAAGAGGAACTTTCTGAAAAATTATCACTACAAGGCAATATTGACTGGTTAGTTACCAGGAGTAAGAGTTTTAAAAAATTCTATCAACAAACTACAGATTTCCTCAACTTATTTGTGAAATAAGATCACACTTTCAGCAGGTCACACAGAAAATATGAACCACAGTGAAATAATCCTGTTAACATTCCATTTACAATAGAAATGATTTCAATTTTAATTAACAGTTTTCACATGTTTATGGGATTGCAGCTTAATTTATAAGCATGAACTTTGTGTGATAAAGTATAGCCAAATAAAAAAATTGATTTATGAAAAACATGCAAAACTTAAATGGTAGTTTTATTTTAACAAGCATTTCTTACAGCAACCAAAAAAGGAATGGATATCCACAACCAATGCTGCAACCGGGAATAGAAACAAAAAGAATCATAACAAAATATGATTATTGTTTGCCCCCTGAAGAAAAAGAATTTTCAATAAGCAAAAAAAAATAACGTTGCTCAAATGAGCAACGTTCTAAAAAAGTTTAAACAATAAGCATTTGCTTATTGAGCAATATAGTTTTGAAGATGATCAATGATTTCTTTTTGGGAATTGATGATCGCTGTAACTACATCTCCTATTGATATCATACCCACCACAACATTTTCTTTCATCACAGGAAGGTGACGAAAATGCCTGTCACTCATGATGGACATGCAGGTTTCAATTTTATCCTCCGGGGAAATGGTAAAAGGGTTTTCTGTCATGATTTCGCTAACTGCTGTATCATAAGATGCTTTCCCTTTCAAAATAATTTTACGTGCATAATCTCTTTCAGAAAGAATACCGGTTAATTTTCCATCATCTATTACCGGGAGTGCCCCAATATTTTTTTCACTCATTATTTT
>JAYVLZ010000383.1:0-7139 GCA_043759175.1 Chitinophagaceae bacterium
GCCCGGTCCAGTGTGGAAGCACGTTTTTAAACGGGGAGATGGCAGTTGCAACAATTATCAGCGGTAAACTACAATACAATAATATTCTTTTCTGTGATACAGAAACCGGCAAATTATTTTTAAAAGCAGCTATAGTTGCCACAATAATTAAAAAGAAAATGATGGGGTTGCAGTAAAATATTTGCCCGCCGGTAAAACTTAAAAAAGAACTGATATCAATGCCGCTGTTTGTTACATCAACCCTTTTGCTGTGGTACAGGTAAGTAATAAAATGGCTATCAATGTTCCATTTTATTACCGGGTAAAATAATGTTATGGTTATGATTGCCGAAATGTATAATGCCGGTTCTTTAAGCCATTGCCGGTTGTGCAGTATTATATAAAGCAACAAGCCCAGCCATAAAAATGCAGTGTGTATTTTGCACAACATACCTATGCCAGCAATAAGGCCAAATAACAGCAGGTCTCTTTTTTTTGTGCGGTTAATATTTGTGTATCTGCTAATCCTGATCAATAATAACAAAGCTGCAGACCAGCAGATCATTTGTGGCGAATCGGGCAGGATAAAAGTGCCGGCAATAATACTTCCATAAATACTACAGGTATAAATTATCGCAGCTAAAAAACCGGTGTATTCATTATTCAATCTTTTTCCGCTTAAAAAAATAAACCAGGTTGTTATTGCTGCGGAAATTATGGCACCAAGGCGGATAAATAATTCGTTATCAAAAAAAAGATTGGCAGTGGTAAACCTTATCAGCCAGCCAACCATGGGCGGATGATCAAAATAATTCCATTGCGGGTATTGGGCATACATACGGTAGTACACTTCATCATTGCCCAGATCTATACAAGAGGCACTTATACATCGTATTGCAGTTGCAATAACAATAACAAAAAGCGTTTTCTTTTTATAATTCAACAGGCTTAATTAAAAGTAAACAGAAAATTTACAAAATAATTCCAGAAGAAAACAAAGCCGATAACAACCAGTTTCAAAAAATAAAAATTTGATTTTACTTTTTTAACCAGCAGATAAAGCAACAGGTTGTTAATAAGTAAACCCGATATAGATACCAGTGCAAACCTGGCAAACTGTGTTGCAAAAGCTTGTGTACTGTTTTCAAATGTCCAGTACCGGTTCAATAAAAAATTGCTGGTAACTGCACAGCAAAAGCCCAGTGAGTTAGATAGGTATTTGTTTAACCCGAATTTTTCTTTACATAGCCAGGTAATGGAAAAATCGACAGCCATACCACTTAAACCTACAGCCCCAAATTTTAATAAATGGGTATCAAAAGCTTTACTCATGCAGTTTGTATGCCGGTTGGCGGTGATTGTGTTTGCGAAGAAATCCGATGCATCTTTTTAAATAATACTTTGATATTTATGCTGCTTTGAGCCAGATAAAAAGCAAACACTCCGGAGACGCTGCCCAAAAATGCACCGGCAATTACATCGAGCAAAAAATGCTGCGCCAGGTAAATGCGGGAATACCCTACTAATGCAGCAGCGGGAATAATCAACAACTGCCATTTTTTATTTTTCATCATCAATGCCAGTACGGTGGCGATGGCAAATGAAGTGGCAGTATGGCCTGAAGGGAAGCCTGAATTTCCGGTAAGTGTAACACCATCTATAAAATTTAAATAAGTGCCGGCTTCAAAATAAAGTTTTGGCCTGGGTGAACTAACTATGTTCTTTAATATTTGAGAAACTAAACCCGAAATTAAAAACGAATAGAGCAAGGCAAAACCACACTGTTTTCTTTTAAAATAAAAAAACATGGCCGCAATCAGGCATATAGCAAAAATACCATCGCCTATAAATGTATAGTTTATAAAAAGTACATTCAGAAAAAATGGATGATAACTGTTAAGTGAAATAAAGGCCGCTTTTTTTCCATTAAGTGATAAAAACAAAATGCCCGATAGCAAAACGATTAATAAACCGGTAAAGTAAATTTTATTTTGAACTAAAACAGCAGTTTTTCTTTGCATGACCAGTTTCTTTAAAATGCAAATTATTTGATGATGTTTATCAAACTATTATCTTAAAGTTAAGCCAGTGTTACTATTGTTAAAGAGGAGGTTCTCACCGGGATCATTAAGGATGGTATTATGCCAATATCAAATCTGCATCTGATAAAATCTTGGTTACCGCTGTATGATGTGGCTGGAAACTGAACCAGCAAAGCACCAGCAACAGGCTGGCAAACTTACTATCCAACAGGGATTTTGTTTTGTTTATACCCAGGTTGATGGTATTAAAACTGCAGGTTAGCAAATTTTTCTGCATGGCTTCATCATACAAAACAAGCTCGCCGGAATTATCCTGGTCGAAAGTGTAAAAATATTTTTTTCCATCAAGTTCCACATAACCTTTCCTGGCACCGGGTTTTAATTCTTCTACTTTACCCAGTTTAATGCCATATTCATTCCTGATTACTTTGTTGGGTTTTAAAAAACCTCTTGTTTCAAAGGAAAACATTCTTTTACCAAGATGGCTTACAATACGTGCAAACCTGGTTTGTTTGCTGAATGAGATACCGGCCAGCACTTTTTCATCTTCCCGTAATTCAAAATTTTCTGTAGATGAAGTGTTGTTGATGTTAACCCATTTCATACTTATAGTTTTTTGATTTAAGAGAATGTGAATATAATTTTAAAATCCTTTAATTGTACTATGTGCCAAAAAATGTGCCGTAAATGTGAATAGTAACAATTACGTAACATTAAATTAGTAGTAAAAAAAAGCCACCCTGATAAGAATACCGGGTGGGAAGCATGAGAAAACTTGCTAATTGCTAAGGAAATTTGTATCGATTGTTCAAACTAACTGTCAAGGTGTAAAGTACAACCGGTATGTTACGGGAAGTTGAATGAATGATTATGTAAATGTTATACTTAGGGCAGTTTTTGGGGAATTAGATTACCATTTTCGTCGTAAGAATCGGTGGCAGTTACCTGGCCTTTTTCATCATACACTTTCCAGGAACCGGTTTTAAAACCATGGTTGTAATTGCCTGTGCTTTGCAGACTTCCATCTTCGTAAAAGAATTTACCCGTTCCGTGGTATTGGCCAAATGCATCAAGTGGCAGATCGGCCTGCAAATTTCCTTTAGCATAATACTGCGCAAAAAATGTTCGGGTATCTTTTTTTGCAATGATGATCTGACGGATGCTGTCAGCAGAATCTTTCATAACCTGGCACACAGAAGAATCTTTTTTATTTATGTAAAATACGGCTGTTACAAAATCAGTTCTTTTATAAGGTTTGGTATAGCTGCTGTCACTGTCTTTTATGATGGAATCTAACCAGCTTCGGTTAATGCTTTTTACAGCCATTTTATTATTACTGTTTTGTTGGGAGCAGCCGGCCAGTATCAGCAGAAAAGCGATTGAAAGTAAAAATATTTTCTTCATAAGTTTTTATCTGCAAATTTAGATTTAAAAAAATATCCCGGCCATAAAATGGCCGGGATATTTTTTAACTAATGATAATATTTAATTAAAATTTAGTCCATGTTTTCCACCAGGTATCGCCAATTGCACAAGCTCCTTTGTAAGTAACCGCAGTAAAGCCTGTTGATACTTTAGGGTTTGTAAAGCTTGCTCCGGCTGCTGCTGCAGCCCCAGCGGTTGGATTAAAATCGGGCGATGTATAATTAAATGGAGCTGTTAAACCAACTTCTGTATTGTTGGTTAAAATACTGTTGCCATAAGCAGCAGTATTAAACCAGGTTGTAATGGTAGCTGTTGTATTAGGCGTAGTTGGAACATTTGCATTTGTACCGAGGCTGTATAAAATTGGCGAAGGGCAACCGGCAATAATAGTATTCTGTACAAATAATGATGCTGGTATATTGTTATCCGTTGGTACGCCTTTGGTTGCATCAATATACAAACCAACAGGGTATCCCATAATGATTGAATTAAAAAGAGACATGGTAGAATTTCTTCTGATTTGTGCCCCCCATTTAAAATAGGTAGCGTTGCCTACATTGGACAAAGTTGCTTTGGGCCCCATCACCGTCATGTTGCTGAACACTGCATTTGTTTGGGGTAAAAGTGAACTTCCGTTTGCATCATTATCACTTTCAAAAGCCTCGCTGTTTGAAATATCAGCAACTGCCGAATCTCTTAATGAAATACCAAACTGTATTTTACCGCTGAAACCATTATCGGTATCAAAATCATCATCCAGTGTGCGGAAAGAAATTAAGTGCTTGCAATTAACTGTGCCACCAAACCACTCAAAAGAATCATCGTTTGCATAAGATACCTGCACATTATCTACAATTGTAGAATTGCCAACGCCACCAAAAGTTAAACCGTTAATTTCCTTATCGGGTAAAAAAGCATAGCCTGCATATTCAATACGCACATAGCGTAAAATACCACTGTTATCAGCCGGGTTTTGTGCCTGGGTTGATGGTGTGCCATATAAACCCAAACCATCACTGTTATTTACACCGCCTTCAATTTCGCCAACACCCTGCACACCATTGAAAGAAGAGTTTGTAGGGGCATTGCCCAGCAAAATAAGACCACTCCAGTCGCCACGTTGCGGCGTAGTTTCTTCAGATGTAAATACAATTGGTTTATCAACTGTACCATCGGCAATAATTTTGCAACTGCGGGTTATAATCAAACCACCTTGTTTTCCTTTTTCGCCAACAATTTTGGTTCCGGGTTCAATGGTAAGAATAGCGCCATTGGTTACATAAACCAAGCCACGCAGCTTATAAGTATAGGCAGCTTTTAAGGTGCGGTTCTCACTTATCCTTCCTTCCAGGATGGTATTTTCGGTAGTAGTGCCACCACCGCTGGTTACAACGGTAGTGCCGCCATCGACTTCAATTTTACGACAGCTAAGTGCAGTAGCTGCAATCAATACGCTGTAAAGAAATAACTTTTTCATGTTTTTATTTTTTTATTGTGTTTTAGAAATTGGTATATGAGTTAAAAATTGTAGCCGAATGTTAAGCTGAAGTTTGTGCCGTATTTTCTTTTAATGGCAAAGGCATCAGTGCCTTTATCATACTTTTTATTGTCGTTGAGATCGTTGTAGAAAATGGCATTTTTATTGAAGATGTCAGAGACATTCATTTTTACTTCACCTTTATTTTTCAAAACTTTTTTAGCTATCTGAAAATCCAGTACCGGGCGTGGATTTTCCCAAATAGGTGGTTGATCGGATCCGCCAACGTAAGCGATCCTTCTGCCAATCTGGTTAAATAACAAAGTAGTGTTTATACCATATTTTTCAATGTCGTATTGTATGGCTGCGTTAAATAAATAAGGGCTTTGTCCCTGCATAGGCCTTTCGGCATCATTACCAATTTTTGATACACGGTTGTAGATGTAAGAAACATTTCCCTGTACAGTAAAGTTTTTTAACGCATTGGAAAAATCAAGTTTTTTTCTGAATTCAACTTCGGCCCCAAAACTGTTTGCTTCTTTGGCATTTATAAAATTGTAGGTACTTGCACCTCCTGAACTTGGGTTAAAATAGGCTTCAATAGGCTTGTTAAAATATTTATAGAAAACACCTATAGTAAACAGCTCTCCACTTTTTGGATAGAGTTCATACCGCAGGTCAAAATTAGAAACCTTGGTCCTTTGCAGGCCTGTAAAACCGGCTACAGTAGCACCTAAATCAAAATCGTAAAATTGAAACGTACTCAACTCCCTGAACTCGGGACGGATAACTGTTTGAGAACCTGACAAACGGATATTTGTTTTGGTATTTAACTTATAAGTTGCATTTAAACCGGGTAAATAATCGGTTACTTTATTATGTACATGGCGGGGATCACTTTTTTTCATGCTTCCTATCACCTGGTCAAAGTCTTCAATACGCAGGCCCCAAACAATTTTAAGCTTTTCAGTTATTTGGTTATCAAACTGTAAAAAGCCGGCGTTTAAAATTGAGTTGGCTATGTACCTGTAACTTGATCCTGCCAGTTCATTAAAAGCAAATTTGTTATCGGAACCGTTGCCAAAATTTTCAGGAGCAAAAATCTTATCTGACGATAACATCAATAACTGCCTGTTATCAATCGGTAGGTAAATGGCAAAAGGTCTTGAATCAAACAGCCTGTCTTTTACCTGGAAGAAATAACCGGCTTTTACAGATTGTGTAAGCTTACCTATCTGAAAGTCTTTGCTAAGGTCGCCACCGGCTGTGTAGATATAATCATTTAAAAAACCATAATAACGGCTTCCGCTTTTTTGTGATGCATTGGATGCCCCTATTGCAGCAATGTATATGGAATTGGGATTGGCCGGATTATCCTGTATGTATTGTAATCTACGCTGATCAGGAATGTATTGGTCTAATATATTAAAACCTCCAAACCAATGCAGTTTTGCTTTGTACCTGCGGATATTATGATCACCGGATAACTGTGTATTAAAAAAAGTATTGGCTTTAAAAGCAAGTTCAGTGGCTTTTATACCCTGGCCAGATGCAAACCCGTCAAAATCTTTACCATTACGTATGGTAGTATAGTTTGTGGTATTTACGTTCAATAAATTTTTAAAAGAGATCTTGCTGTTATTACCCAGTTGAAGTGTAATGTTTGCAAGTGCTCCTGCTAAAATATCCCGGCTGTATTTATTATTGTTATAATCAAAACTCAGGCTTGGAACATTGTTTTGAAATGTATTTACCTGGTTTTCATAAGCAGTTCTTTTGTTGCTTTTGTTATAATTGACCGCAAATACAGCTGCCAGCTTATTTTTACTGCTTAGCTTTTTATTGAATCCGAAATTGAAAGCAAAGCTTTGATTTAAAGCAGGTGTAAAAGTGGAGTTCTTTTTATCAGCATTCCAGATATTTTCAAAATCTTTTGCATAAGCAGTTTTTTCGGCCTTTGTTAAATCTGCAAAACTGGCCTTCAGTGGTAAGTTGGCTGGTAAACCTCTTATGCCATTGTCGTAACCCAACCAATCGGTATTACCGCCTTTGTAACTGTAAAAATCATTACCAATGGTGTTACTGTTGAAACCTATACCTATCTGTACATTAAAAAAGTTTTTTGCAGGTACATCTTTTGTATTTACCTGTATCAGGCCTCCTGCCCACTCACCGGGCAATTCAGGAATAAAAGATTTATTGATGATGATGTTATC
>JAYVLZ010000384.1:0-7903 GCA_043759175.1 Chitinophagaceae bacterium
CTGCAGAATATTTGGCAGAAGCAAAGGAAAAAATATTTGCACCTTCCTGGCAGTTTGCTGGCAGCAAAGAAATGGTGAAATACAATGGCGATGTGCAGCCTTTTACTTTGCTGAAAGATTATATGGATGAACCATTGATGCTTACAAAAGACAAGGATGGAATCATTCATTGCCTGAGCAATGTCTGCACACACAGGGGCAATATTGTTGCTTACAAAGCCTGCAGCAAGGCAAACAGTTTACGGTGCAAATATCATGGCCGTTTGTTTGAACTGGATGGAAAATTTATTTCGATGCCGGAGTTTAAAGAGGTAGAAGATTTTCCCTGTGAAGAAGATAACCTTCCCTCCCTCCCAATATTCTCCTGGGGCAATTTGTTGTTTGCATCTTTACAGTCAAAAGAAGATGCACATATTTATTTCCAGCAAATGATGCAGCGGATGAGCTGGTTGCCTATTGATGAATTTGTGCTGCGGCCAGACCTGAACAAAACATTTGATGTGGATGCTAACTGGGCATTGTACTGCGAAAATTATTTAGAAGGTTTTCATATACCGTTTGTGCATGCAGCTTTGAACGCCTCATTAAATTTTGGAGATTACAGTACAGAGCTGTATGCAAAAGCAAGCCTGCAGTTAGGAGTAGGAAAGGAAGAAGAAGATTGCTTTGATTTGCCGGAAACTTCAGAAGACTTCGGAATAAAAGTGGCGGCTTATTATTTTTGGGTGTACCCCAATATGATGTTCAATTTTTATCCCTGGGGATTATCTGTAAATATTGTGACCCCTGTGAATGTAAATAAAACCAGGGTTCAGTTTATCACCTATATGTGGAAAGAAGACCGCTATGATAAAGGCGCCGGCAGTAACTTAGACAAAGTGGAACTGGAAGATGAAGAGATTGTTGAGAGTGTGCAGAAAGGAATTGTTTCAAGATTTTATAATCATGGCAGGTATTCGGTAACGAGGGAAACAGGTACCCATCATTTTCACAGGTTGATTGCGGAGAGCATGAAAACCCCCTCCGCCCCCTAAAGGGGGAACTATGAAGAGTTCAAATTTATATCCATGATGAATCTTTTTTTATTCATTCAAAAAAACAGGCGTTCTTTCTGAACTGATAAAATATACATGATGATAAAATTCACAGCCATTTTTTTGTTGATTGCAGCAGGATGCAATCAGCCTGCAAAAAAAATTTCATTGCAGGAATTACTATCCACCGGTACCTGGGTTGATCTGAGTTATGATTTTTCTGACAAAACATTATACTGGCCCAATAACCCATCGGGTTTTAAGTTAGATACACAATTTAATGGTATAACAGCTGCTGGTTATTATTATGCTTCCAATGCTTTTTTTGCCCCGGAGCATGGCGGCACTCACCTGGATGCTCCTGCGCATTTTGCAAAAGGGAAATGGAGTACAGATGAAATTCCGCTGCAGCAGCTATTGGGAGAAGCAGTGGTGGTGGACGTTTCAGCCAGTGTAAACAACAATGCAGATTACCAGGTAACGGTGGCGGATATGGAAGCATGGGAAAAACAAAACGGAAAGATTCCAGACAATGCCATCCTCCTGTTTAAAACAGGCTGGAGTAAATATTATCCCGATGCTGAAAAATATTTAGGAACAGCAGAAAAAGGTGCAGCAGCGGTTGCCAACCTGCATTTTCCTTCTGTGCATCCTGATCTTGCGGCATGGCTGATCAGGAACAGGAAAATAAAAGCACTGGGCGTGGATACACCAAGCGTTGATTATGGACAATCAAAAGATTTTAAAACACACCAGTTACTGTATGCTGAAAATATTTTAGGATTTGAGAACATTGCATCGCTTGATAAGCTTCCGGTGAAAGGCGCATATATTATTGCGTTGCCCATGAAAATAAAAGCTGGTACCGGCGGACCATTAAGAATCATTGCATGGATTCCGGGAAATACTGCTGAATAGTATTTGAAGCATCAATCAAATCCAGTCAATCATGTTGATTGTTTGCAAAGTGGTAACTTCTTCCAGTATGTCAACTGCCGCCACAGCAATTCAAAAGTTCCATATTGAAAATAGGGCAGCCAGGTACGATTGATGGGCAAATACAACAAGGATGATTTTTTTTTGTGGCTGCGCTGTAACTGAAAAAATAAAACCAGCTTTCAAAGAATGACTCCTTTATAAATCATAATTTATATTTTTTTGCGAAAACCGTTAAAATAAACTGCTGCGTTGGTGATGAAAAAATAAACAGATAATATAATGATGACTACCCAAAAAATTGGAAGTATGTATTTTGGTTTTAGCATTTCAAAAAATAGAAATCATTTTTATGAATCACAAATAAATGCAAGGATAAAATAGTCAAAAAAAGCACTATTAAAGATGCTAAAGCAATAAAAAACCTGCTCTTTTAGGGAACAGGCAATTGCATTAATTTTAAAGTATTATTCCGGGTCAGTTCCTCAATGGCTTACCACTCTTTAAAACACTCTGTATCCGTTCCAATGTTTTTTTCTCTCCAGTTAAACTTAGAAAAGCTTCTCTCTCTAAGTCGAGCAGATATTGTTCGGTCACCAAAGTGGGTTCACTTAAATCACCACCGGCCATTACATACGCCAACTTTTTTGCAACAATTACATCATGCGCTGTTGCATAGTTACCAGTACGCATTCCATTGATGCCTGCATACATAACGCCTAATGCACTACGGCCAAGCACTTTGATATCTTTTCTTTGAATGGGCATAACATAGCCATCATCATATAGTTCAATCACGGCCTGCTTAGCTTCTGAAATTCTTCTGCCGATGTTCATGCTTATTTGGTCTTTGCCTTTCCTGTAAATACCAAGGTCATAAGCTTCATGAGCAGAGGTAGCAACCTTTGCTGTAGCGATAGTGAGGAACCGATTTTGTAATGTATTGGTATCCACTTCGCCATTGTGTAATTCATCCGATGCTCTTAACACAAATTCTTTGGTACCTCCACCACCGGGTATTACGCCAATACCTACTTCCACTAAGCCGGTATAAGTTTCTGCAGCAGCCACCACTTTATCTGAATGCAAACTCAACTCACAGGCACCACCCAACGCCAAACCATGTGGCGCTACCACTACTGGTATAGAAGAGTATCTTGCCCTCATCATGGTGTTCTGGAACATACGGATGGCCATATCGATTTCATCATAATCCTGCTCAATGGCAAGCATAAATATCATTCCCACATTGGCCCCTGCAGAAAAATTTTGGCCTTCATTGGCAATTACCAGGCCTTTATATTTTTCTTCTGCCAATGCAATTGACTTTTGAATACCTTCTAATACTTCGCCACCAATGCTTCCCATTTTTGTGTACCACTCCAGTCCTAATACATCATCACCGAGATGATAAGTACGGCAGGTACTGTTTTTCCAAACTGTTTGATTTTCAAAATTCCGCATTACAATAAATGCATCTCCACCAGGAAGTATTTTATAAGATTTGCTGCTAACGTCGTAGCAGAGCCGTTTTCCATTTTCTACTTTGTAAAATGATTTGTTACCGGCTGCAATCATTTCATCTATCCAGGCAGCTACTTTAAATCCTGCGGCCTTCATTGCTTCTGTAGTTTTAGCAACACCCAGCGTATCCCAGCTTTCAAAAGCGCCGATCTCCCAGCCAAAACCCGCCATCATGCCGTCATCCACCCTGTATAATTCATCACTTATTTCAGGTATGCGGTGACTGATGTAGGAAAATAAATTGTAATGAAACAGGCGATAGAATTCCCCTGCCTTATCCGTACCTGCACACAATGCTTTCAATCTTGTTTTAAGGTCTTCAATTGGTTTGGCAGTTTCAATTGTGGCAAACTTTGGTTTTTTCCTGGGCTCATATTCATGTGAAGAGAGATTCAAAACATAAATCTCTTTCTCCCCGCTGGCCAGCGGGGATGGGGGCATCTTTTTAAAAAATCCCTGGCCTGTTTTATCCCCCAGCCAGTTATTGGTAACCATCTTATCTAACCATGAAGGAATTGCAAACATTGCTTTCGCTTCATCATTGGGACAATTTTCTGCTACGCCTTTTGCCACTTTTACTAAAGTATCAATGCCCACTACATCTGCTGTTCTGAAGGTGGCTGATTTTGGTCTGCCAATGATTGGTCCTGTTAACGCATCTATTTCGTCTATACCTAACTGTAATTTTTCCATGGTGTTCATTATCGCCATCATACCAAACACCCCAATGCGGTTGGCAATAAATGCCGGGGTGTCTTTACACAACACGGTGGTTTTACCCAATACCAAATCACCGTAGTGCATTAAAAAATCTACCACTTCAGGATCGGTATGTGGTGTGGGAATGATTTCTAATAACCGTAAATATCTTGGCGGATTAAAAAAGTGGGTGCCGCAGAAATGCTTTTTAAAATCATCACTCCTGCCTTCAGCCATTAAATGAATGGGAATGCCGGAAGTGTTTGAAGTAATTAATGTTCCCGGCTTACGGTATTTTTCAACTTCAGTAAAAACAGATTGCTTAATATCCAATCTTTCTACCACGACTTCAATCACCCAATCACAATCTGCAATCTTCTTCATATCATCCGTAAAGTTGCCGGTTGAAATTTTCTTAACCACATCAGCAGTATATACTGGTGAAGGATTTGATTTGATAGCCGCCGCCAAAGCATCATTTACAATTTTATTAGGGTCTTGCTTTTTCTCTCCCCCTTCGGGGGAGTTGGAGGGGGCTTGAATGTCCAGCAACAAAACCTGTAAACCAACACCTGCAAAATGACAGGCAATGCGGCTTCCCATTACACCGCTTCCTAAAACAGCGACTTTTTTGATCGTTCTTTTCATATGTTTTTTGTTAAGCCCCGGAATTTATCCCGATGGCTGTCGGGAGGGGTTGGGGCAATTAGTTAGCTAAACAACTATTTTAGAAATCGAAATTAAGCCTTTATCAATTCTGCAAAAAATAAAAAAACGCAACCTGTAAAAACAATTTACAAATTGCAGTTTCAATTAATTTTTAACCTGTTTACTTTACTCCGCTTCCGTTATCTGTCACAGATTCGGGGCTAACAAAATGAAGCTTGCCTGCTTTATCTTCTGACATCAAAATCATTCCGTTGCTTTCAATGCCCCTCATTTTTCTTGGGGCAAGGTTAGCTACGACTACCACTTGTTTGCCCACAATGGCTTCAGGCTGATAATGCATAGCGATACCGCTTACCACAGTTCTTACTTCAAAGCCCAGATCTATTTGCAACTTCAATAATTTATCAGCTTTCTCAACTTTTTCGGCAGCTACTATTGTTCCCACTTTCAAGTCAATCTTATCAAAATCGTCATAGACAATTTCTGATTTCTGATGTATGATTTCTGATTTAATTTCTTCCATAACTGTAATTTGCTTTTTTTCAGTTTGTGATTGGATCAGTCCACTTTTTAATTTTTCCACCTGTGCGATTATTTCTGCATCTTCTATTTTTCTGAATAATAATTGTGGCTCCCTTAAACTATAGCCGATACTCAATAATTTTATTTTTCCTGCATTACCCCAATCCAGCATCTTATCTACCACCTTCATCATACCGAGTAATTTCTGAGCAGTGTTTGGCAAAAATGGATTAATAAAAATGGTGAGATTAGCTGTTAATTGCAAACATAAATGCAAACAATTGTCAATTGATTTTTGAGCATCGGTTGTTGGCTGGCCGTCAGCGTCTGTTTGTTTCGCAACTATCCACGGCTCTTTTTCCTGCATGTATTTATTTCCCTTGCGGCTGAGATCAATCACTTCAAACAACGCATCCCTGAACTTGAACTCCTCAATATTTTTTTCAATTTTTACTTTTGCATTTTGAATTTCTTCAATTAACATCTTATCCTTTTTATCTAAAATATCTTCGTGCAGTTTGGGTACTTTGCCGCCGCATAGTTTGTGCATCAGCACCCAGGTGCGGTTTACAAAATTTCCGAAGATGTTCACCAACTCACTGTTATTCCTGTCCTGGAAATCTTTCCATGTAAAGTCATTGTCTTTTGTTTCTGGTGCGTTGGCACAAAGCACATAACGCAATACATCTTCACAACCCGGAAAATCTTTTACATATTCATTCACCCATACGGCCCAGTTACGGCTGGTACTTACTTTTTCGCCTTCAATATTTAAAAATTCATTGGCAGGTACATTGTCTGGTAATACAAAACCACCATGCGCTTTCAGCATTGCAGGAAAAATAATGCAATGAAAAACGATGTTGTCCTTACCAATGAAATGCACCAGTTTGGTGTCTTCCTTACACCAGTAATCAGCCCATTGATCTGTTAATTCTTTAGTGGCACTGATGTATCCAATTGGAGCATCAAACCAAACATAGAGCACCTTCCCCTGCGCCCCTTCAATTGGCACTTTTATGCCCCAGTTGCTGTCTCTCGTCATAGCACGGCTTTGCAAACCGCTATCCAGCCAGCTTTTACATTGACCATACACATTGTTCTTCCATTCTTTATGTCCTTCCAGTATCCATTCCTTTAACCATGCTTCATAATTCTGCAAAGGAAAATACCAGTGCGTTGTTTTCTTTTTCACCGGCACTGCATCACTTAAAGTACTCCGGGGATTAATCAATTGTTCAGGTGATAAAGTGCTTCCGCATTTTTCACACTGGTCGCCATAGGCATTGGGGTTACTGCATACAGGGCAGGTGCCGGTAATATAACGGTCGGCTAAAAATGTTTTAGCATTTTCATCATAATACTGCTCTGTTTCTTTCTCTTCAAACAAACCATCATCATACATTTTTTTGAAAAATGCAGCCGCAGTTTCATGATGCATTTTATTGGAAGTACGGGAATAGATATCGAAAGAAATACCCATCTGGGCCATACTCTCTTTTATGATGGCATGAAATTTATCTACTACCTGTTGTGGCGTAATACCTTCTTTCATTGCACGGATGGTGATGGGCACACCATGTTCATCGCTGCCACCTACAAATTTTACATCTCTTTTTTGAGCCCGTAAATAACGTACATAAATATCTGCCGGAATATAACAGCCCGCCAGGTGCCCAATGTGCACGGGGCCATTGGCATAAGGCAATGCCGCCGTAACTAAATATCTTTTTGGATTTTCCATAATTGCTGTTTGTCTGTATGAACGGGATTAAAAAAAATTAAAATGATTTTGAAGATTGAAGGCATCATCCTTTAAATCCTTCAAACCCACCCCAATCCCCGTTTAGACAAGTTTGCAAAAATACCTAAACGGCATACATTACCCAAACCAGTGATTAAACGAAGGTTTCGCATTCCTTAAACACAAGATTTGAAATATAAAAAGTAAGTGAGAGCTATTGTTTAACATCAACCAATTCCATCAAGGTTTTCTTTTCCAGTATCTTAAGAGTGGCATCCCTCGTTACTGCCATTGCTTTGTATAATCCGCAGGTGGCTTCATCGCAGTCTGTACATTTTTCGTAAAAATTTAAGCTTACACAGGGTATCAGGGCTATTGGGCCGCCTACCAGCCGGATAGCTTTTGCCAGTGTAATTTTTTTGGGGTTCTGGGCAAGATAATATCCACCGCCCTTGCCTTTTTTACTATCCAGTACTCCGGCCTGCTTCAATTCCAGCAGGATGGTTTCGAGGAATTTGATAGGGATCTTTTTTGTCTTGGAAATTTCTGAAATGAGTACTGGCCCTTCCCCGTATTTACTGGCGAGGTAACCGAGTGCTTTAAGTGCGTATTGGGTCTTCTTGGAAAGCATGGGAACAAATTAGTTCTAAAAATAAAAATAAAAAAATTAAAATTAAGTCCACTTAATTTATAGACTACTGTATATTTGCATTCTAAAACATTTTATTATGAGTTTAAGATTAGGGGACGTTGCTCCCAATTTTACAGCTAAAAC
>JAYVLZ010000385.1:0-4555 GCA_043759175.1 Chitinophagaceae bacterium
AGTTTGGAGCCTTAACGGCCCTTAAGGGCGACCCCACTTTAGGGGAAGTCTCTAAGGGTATAGAAAAAGTGTTACCTATGTGGTGCTATACGACAATTAATTTTTATACCTATTTTTATTTATACATTATTTATTCATTTCACTATCTGACAGATTATGCAGAAAGAACTACGGGAAGCTTTTAACAGCCAGTTTACCGAAGAGAAATACCAGGCTTATCTTCAGCAGATTGAAGAGCTCCATCCCGGTGCATTGGATTTCAGGAATGCTGAAACTCCCATATATGTTCCCAGAGATTTTACTCAGAAAATGCTGGATGCCTGTGAGGAGATTATAGATGTAATTGTACAGCCTGATTTCAAAAAACTTACCGACAGGGCCATACCAAAAAATGTTTTGGTGCCCAACGAAACGTCCCATGCAGATTTTGTTGTTTTTGATTTTGGAGTATGTGAAAATGACGCCGGCCAACTGGAGCCACAGTTGATAGAAATGCAGGGCTTTCCCACCCTGTTTGCTTTCCAGGCATACCATACTTACTATACAAGATTGTATGCCAACGTTCCGGCCACACATGATGCTTATCTGAATAACTATAATGAAGAAACGTATTTGCAATTGCTGAAAGAGATTATTGTTGGTAATGAGAAACCGGAACATGTAATACTGCTGGAAATTTTTCCTGAACAACAAAAAACAAGGATTGATTTTTATTGCACAGAAAAAGTGCTGGGTATAAAAACGGTTTGTGTTACCAAACTGATTGCAGATGACAACAAATTATATTATGAAAATAATGGAGAAAGGATACAGGTAAAGAAGATCTACAACCGGCTTATTTTCGATGATCTTCAACAACAAAAAGACTTAACTAATATTATTGATTTCACACAACCCTGGGAAGTGGAATGGGTATCACATCCAAACTGGTTTAACCGCATCAGTAAATTTACGTTGCCATTTATCAGCCATGCTTATGTTCCAAAAACTGTTTTTTTAAGTGACATAAAAGAGATGCCGGCAGACCTGGAAAATTATGTTTTAAAACCATTGTTCTCCTTTGCAGGTATGGGTGTGGTAATTGATGTTACAAAAGAAGATATTGAAAATGTAAAAGATCCGGAGAACTGGATACTGCAACGCAAGGTAAAATATGCTGCTATTATTAAAACCCCGGATGAGCCTGCCAAAGCAGAGATCAGGTTATTTTATTTCTGGAAACAAGAATGGGCCAGGCCTGTGGGAGTACACAATCTTTCAAGATTGAGTAAAGGCAAAATGATTGGCACCCGGTACAACAAAGACAAGAAATGGGTAGGCGGCACCGTAGCATTTTTTGAAAAATAAAAACCGGTTTTCATTAATATTAAAATCATCAAGATGCATAAAGGCGAACAAAGATTTAATTTTTACCACAACCAGTTACAAACGCTGTTAGACAAAGCTGCAAAACAAAAAAATCCTGCTTTGTGGTTGTATAACAATAATGCCCGGACACCACTTTTTATGCTGGAAGCATTGGCAAAAATATATACTGAACTGCACAACAAAAAAAGGTTCTCTAAAATAAAAGAACATTTCAAATTACTGGAAGATGCATTGGGAGCAATTGATTATTACGATGCAATAGCAAAAGATTTTGTAGCCAACAAGAATATTCCTGCTGCTTTGATAAATTATATCCAGGCCCAAACAAGGGAAAAAATACAAAGCCTGAATGAATTATTGATTGAAAAAAAATGGCTCAATGCCGATGAAAGCAGAATTAAAAAAATAAGAGAGAAATTAAATGATGCCGGCTGGCTGGATGAAAAAGAAGAAATAGACCAGATCAGAGAATTTTATGGTGAAGCTATTTATGAGATCATTGAATTTATTCAAAAGAAAAAATACCATTATGAAAATATGGAAACCGATGTGCATGAACTACGCCGGAAATTTCGTTGGTTAAGTATTTACCCACAGGCACTGCAGGGATGTGTTCAACTGGCAGAAAATAAAAAGGCACCAAAGCATCTTACAAAATATCTCACAAAAGAAATCATCACATCGCCCTATAATAAAATGCCGGATGCAGGTGACAACGAACACTTTTTGCTGCTGGACCAAAAATATTTTTACGCCCTTAGCTGGATGATTGCTGAACTGGGAAATTTAAAAGATAACGGCTTACATATTATTGCCCTAAAAGAAGCATTACAGCAAACCGCCTCATTAAGTGAACCAGCAGCCTTTAAAAAGGCTTATCAACTAACAGGGGAAAAAAAGGAGCAACTGCAAACATTATTAGACAAAGCAGAAAATATTACCAAAGTATATTTTGAAGAACATAACCTGGAACACCTGGTGGTGGGCAGCAGTAAAGTAAACTAAGGATAGAAGCATGTTCAGCGGCAGCATCTAAAACTTTTCATAAAACAATAAAGTTTTGATCTTGCTTCCGCACTAAACATCCTAACCCGCTAAACCTGCCTGTGCGGCAGTCAGGCGCCTAAACCAATTCACCCCCTTTTTATTCAACATATTTAAGTTAATTTGCCGCCTTAAATTTCACCTGATTCATGAAGAACCTTAATTTGAAAATGCTGTTGCCGCATGGAATAGCCATTGCCGTTTTTTTGATTGTTGCAGTTATTTTTTGCAAGCCAGCCCTGGAAAGTGGTGTAGTAGCACAGCAAAGTGATGTAACGGCGGTACAGAGTATGAAACACCAAAGTGAACAGTACCGGGAAAAACATGGCGTTTACCCTTTGTGGATCACCAGTATGTTCAGCGGTATGCCAGCTTATAATATTATTTTTGAAGGCGCTTTTAATCCTCTTTATTATATAGACAAAGCCTTTCAGCTATGGCTACCCAAACCGTTGAATTTCTTTTTTCTTTCCTGTATCTGTTTTTATATTTTTTGCCTTTGTATAAAGATCCGGCCATACCTTGGCATATTTGCGAGCCTTGCTTTTGCTTATGCCACCTACAATCCAATATTAGTAGTGGCAGGGCATGATACTAAATTACTGGCGATGGCTTATGCCCCTGCATTGATAGGGGGTATGTTGTTACTCTTTGACAAAAAATATATTTCGGGGTTTGTTCTTACTGCATTATTTGCCGACTTGCACCTGGGGCAAAATCACCAGCAGATCAGTTATTATGTTTTTCTCATCATTGGAATCATGACTATTTTTTTCTTTGTTAGATGGATTAAAGAAAAAGAATTGCTGCATGGTGTAAAAGCAATTGGCTTAGCTGCATTGGCCGCCGTGATAGGTATAATGATCAATGCGATATTTCTTTTTCCTGTGTACGACTTTGCAAAAGAATCAAAACGTGGCGGACAGTTAGTAATGGATAATAAAACAGACAACAAAGCTAATGACCGGGTGGAAAAAAATAAGACTGCAGGCCTGTCAAGAGATTATGCATTTCAATGGAGCAATGAAAAGAAAGAATCATTAACGCTGATATTTCCCGGCATTGCAGGTTATGGTAGTTATTTTTCTCAAAGAGATGGTGAGTATAATATCTTTCCAAAGCTGAGTGAAACATCCCATGTATCAACTTACCTGGCAGAAAAACTAAACATGCCGGAAGACCAGATCAATAATTTTACCGGCAATCTTTCCGGAAGAATTTATTGGGGAGGAAAACCTTTTACTTCTGGTCCTGCCTATTTGGGTGCTGTAATTTGTTTCCTTTTTGTACTGGGTATGTTTGTACTGGATAATAAACATAAATGGTGGATACTCACGGCCAGTCTTGTGGGTATCATTTTAGCAATGGGTAAATATTTTCCATCCATCAATGATTTTCTTTTTAATTATTTACCATTGTACAATAAGTTCCGTACACCGGAAATGGCATTGGTAATTCCGCAGATATTATTCCCGATGCTGGCTGTGATGAGCATTGATAAATTGATTGACCTGGAAAAAGCAATTGCAATAAAAAAACTGAAACATACGGCCATTACGATGGCAGTCATTTTTGCAGTAGCTGGTGCAATGTATTTCAGCTTTGATTACAGCAAGGAAAACAAACAACGCACCGCTGCTATCAATACTGCCTTTGCGGTACAGGATAGTAAACTGGGTGCAAAAATGCAACAAATCAATCAGCAATACGAAGCTGAAACAGATAACAGGGTTTATGAAGAATTGCTTTATCAAAGTAAAGGAGACAGTCAAATCGCCAAAGGTGTACTTACTGCTCTAAGAAAAGACAGGCAGGCATTTTTCGGTGGAGATATTTTAAGAGCATTGCTGTTTGTTTTGCTTGCATTAGGTTTAACAGGTTTATTTGCCTATAAAAAAATCAACAGCACTGTTTTAATAATTGGATTACCGCTGCTGGTGCTGTTAGACCTGTTACCATTTGGCATGCACTACATCAATGAAAAAAGTTTTGAAACAGAAGAAAAATATAAAGCCAATGAATTTTCTCCCACTGATGCAGACCAGATCATCATGAAAGATGTAGATCCCAATTTTAGGGTATTTGATTTAACAGGCGGCGATCCGTTCCAGGATGCCAAGCCATCTTACTTTCATAAGTCTAT
>JAYVLZ010000386.1:0-2736 GCA_043759175.1 Chitinophagaceae bacterium
CAACAATTTTTTTTAACAATAAAATGGAATCCATTTTCGTTAAGCAAGTGGTATCCGCCACTAAGAATCCAATATTAAAATCCTATAATCTTATGAAAATTTTTCTTCTGCTTATATCTATTTGTATAAGTATTATTACAAACGCAACCACCTATTTTATTAGCCCTTCGGGTAATGATGCCACAGGTAACGGTACAGCCGCCAACCCGTGGAGAACGTTATTAAAAGCAACTGCCACAGTTACAAACCCCGGCGATATTATTTATGTAAACGCAGGAACATATATTGAAACAGCAACCTGTTACTTACGTGTTGGCGTTAGTATAGAAGGCGACGGTGTTACTTCAATTATTAAAAGCACTATTACTGCTCAATACCAGGAGATGATTAACGTGGTATCACCAGAGGGTACAAATGGCAACCAGCATATAAGCAATATAAAAGTGGATGGTACATTGACAGCGCAGCGTGGTATATGGGTAGGTGGCAGAAGCAATGTGAGTGTTAATAACTGTACAATAGTAGATGTATTTGAAAGTGGATTAATTTTTAGTGGCAGAAATAATGGTAACCCACTACCACCAACCATATACGCAACTGGAAATACAGTATATAATAATATTATTAACAATTGTGCATCATACAACGGCAACGGAAGCGGTTGCTTAATGTTTGGTGGCCAGATTGGAATGTTGATCAATGACAATACTATTACTCAAACCCAGAGACCAAGCGGACAAAACGGATGGCCAATAAAATACACTAACGAAGGATGGACCCAGGGCTGTAAAATTTATAATAACATACTTACTAAAAGGCCATATCAAAATGATGGCTGGAGTTTTTGTTTAGAGATATTTGAAACACAGGGAATGGAAATTTATGGTAACACCATACAGGGCAGTTTAGATTTTAACTACCAGGGCAACAGGGGAAATTATCCGTATGTTGTTTGGATACATGATAACATCATTGCACAACCTGTAAAAAATACCTACAATGAAGAAGGAATAATTTTTGAATTCAGTGTTGATGGTGCTATTATAGAAAACAATACTTTCAATAATATTAATCAGGGAATAGTTTTTTACCCAAGAACAGGCACTATATTAAAAGATATGGTCATTCGTAAGAATTTATTTTCTAACATGGGTACTAATTCTGAAGGATATATGTTTGGTGGGTTTAACGGCGCTTTAGGCAGCTGGCAAATAAATAACTGTGAAATATATAATAATACTTTTCATGCCACTGGCCTGCCTTATGTTGCCTTAAATATTTCTGGAATAGGTGCTGCCGATTTGGTAAACGGGCTTAAAGTAAAAAACAATATTTTACAAGGTAGTTCTTTAGCAGCTATGTTAACCAACGACCGCTCTAAGTTCATTAATTGCCAATTTCAGTACAACGATTTTTATTTAAATGGAGATGATGTTAATTTAATCCCCACATGGGCAGCGACTGGTACTTCGTTTCCCCCAAGTACTATAGTTTCAAATAATTTAGCAACTGTTAATCCTTTATATGTTGGTGGCGGTAATTTTACTTTGCAGGCCGGAAGCCCGTTAATTAATGCAGGTGTAAATGTAGGATTAACATTTAACGGATCTGCACCTGATATAGGATATGCAGAATATTCAGGTGTAACCAATTCACCGCCCTCTGCCAATGCCGGAGCAGATCAAACAATTACTTTGCCTGTTAACACTGTTAACGTTACCGGCACCGGCGCCGATACTGATGGCACTATTACTGCATATTTATGGACAAAGATTTCTGGACCTGCTGGTCCGGTAATAGCAACCCCTACTTTGGCAACAACTGCCATTACCGGATTTTTAACGGCAGGAACCTATCAATTTGAATTAAGGGTTACTGATAATAATGGTGCATTTGGAAGGGATACAATACTGGTAACAGTTAACCCCGATCCCAATATTGCGCCAACAGCTAATGCAGGTGCAGATCAAACAATTAGTTTTCCGATAAATATGGTAACCGTTTCAGGCTCTGGCACTGACCCAGATGGAACTATTGCTGCTTACCTTTGGACAAAAATTTCTGGGCCTGCTGGCGGGGTGATATCAAATCCAAGCTCTGCATTAACTGATATTACCGGCTTTGTTTTGTCAGGCATTTACAGATACGAATTAAGGGTTACTGATAATAATGGTGCTGCTGGAAGGGATACCATTCAAATTACGCTAACCAACAGGGTGCCAACTGCAAATGCAGGCGCTGATCAAACCATTACTTTACCTGTTAATACGGCCAATCTTTCTGGCTCAGGTAGTGATCCTGATGGCACTATTGCAGCTTATTTATGGACAAAAATTTCAGGGCCGGCAGGTGGCGCTATTGCTAATCCGGCCTTAGCTTCAACAAGTGTTAGTGGATTACTACAAGGTATTTACAGTTACGAATTAAGGGTTACTGATAACAGCGGGGCTGTGGGCAGAGATACAATGCAGATTACTGTTAACCCCGATCCTAATATTGCACCAACTGCTAATGCAGGTGCTGATCAAACCATTACTTTACCGGTTAATACAGCCAATCTTTCTGGTTCAGGCAACGACCCTGATGGCACTATTGCAGCTTATTTATGGACAAAAATTTCAGGGCCAGGAGGTGGCGCTATTGCTAATCCGGCCTTAGCTTCAACAAGCGTTAGCGGATTGTTACAAGGTATTTACAGATACGAATTAAGAGTTACTGATAACAGCGGGGCTGTTG
>JAYVLZ010000387.1:0-7330 GCA_043759175.1 Chitinophagaceae bacterium
CTTAAGTTGACGGCTATGGTGTGGACACCGACCACGGCGGGTTGCTCTGGCTGGTGTCCCACCAGCCAGCGAATTTGAAATACACTCGAAAAATTCTACAATTCAATAATTTGGTAAGAAATTTTTAAAGCGACAAAAGCTTCTGCCAGTCTTTCTTTGTGGGTGTCAGTAATAAATACTTGTCCTTTGTTTTCACAACAAACCCAGTGCAGCAGGTGCTGCATCCGGGTGTCGTCTAATTTTTCAAATACATCATCCAGCAGGAGGATGGGAGCAAAACCTTTATCAGAGCGGATGATTTCAAATTCTGCCAGCTTCAGTGCAAAAAGCAAACTCTTTCGCTGTCCCTGAGATGCAATATTTTTAAATACCTGTCCATTTAGTTGCATCAGCAGATCATCCTTATGAATGCCGCCGTTGCTCCGTTGCAAATAAAAGTCTTTTTCCCTAACCTGGTTCAGCAGATCTGTAAAGCTTGTATTGTTCAGCTGACTATCATATTGCAGTGTTACGGTTTCATTGTTATTGGCTATCTGCCGGTAAAAATTTTGTACCAGTGGAATCAATTGCTCAGTAAATGTCTTTCTTTTTGCATGAATATATTTGCCCGGTTGTATCAGTTGTTCATCTATCACTTCTAATAAGGACCAGTCCGTTTTGCCTTGGTCCGCAAATCGCTTCAGCAGGCTGTTGCGTTGCTGCAATACTTTGTTGTATTGTATCAGTTGCTGCAGGTAACCGGCATCCACCTGGCTTAGTACGGTATCCATATAACGCCTGCGTTCTTCGCTGGTGCCAGTTATAAGTACCACATCATCCGGGGCAATCATCACTGCAGGAAACTTACCAATGTGTTCTGAGAATTTATTGTACTCCACATCATTCAGGTAAAATTCTTTTTTACCTGTACCCCGGTATATACAAATGATCTTATCCTTATTAATTAATCCTTCCAGGCGAAAACCATCTTTACCAAATTGTGCATTCAATGCATCTGTTTTGGCAAAATAACTTTTGGTAAAACAGCAATAATAAATCGCATCCAGCAGATTGGTTTTTCCTTTACCATTTAAGCCGCAAATACCTATCACTCTTTCAGTAAAACTAAAAGTTTCAATATCATAATTTTTAAATTGGGTGATGGTAATTTTTGAAAGGCCCTGCATTGGGTGCAAGATAATTGATATCAGCAACAGGAGGTGTTTTAGAAACTGTTTGAATTAAATTTTTTGATACCAGCACAAGTACTGAGCGAAGTTGAAGTATCATATCATCATTGTTGTGTCACAATCCTTTCATCGGCATACCATTTGGCATCGTCCTCAGCGTACTTCGGTACTGAGCGAAGCCGAAGTACGCTCAGTATCGAAGGATCACAATTATCACAACGAACCAAATAATTGAAACAGCTTCTAAAAGGAATAAATAAAAATGCCGCATCCATAGCAGGTGCGGCATTTCACATTCTAAATTATTTTATTCTTATTTCAATTTTATTACAGGCCTCAATTTAAAACCGTCAGTTTCTTCTTTAATTGAAAGTGAAGCATCAAAATCAATGAGTATTGTTTCCAATGTTGCCTCCAGTTTTTTATTCACTTTAATTTTTAAACCTGTTTCTTCACCACTGGGAATTGTTAGCGGAAAAATCTGTCCGTTTGTTTTAATGGTATTTTCAGTACCAACAATTAAACGGATCTCTTTTACAATGTAAGATGATGGAAAAGTTCCCTGGGCAATCAAAGTATCTATTCCATTTTGAAGGGCCAGTAAGTTGTACATGCCCGTTTTTGTTTCCAGCGTTTGCCAATGAGTGGAGTCGCTGTCGAACTTTACTTCAATTTCCTTTAAATCAATATTTACTTCCTCCCAGTCGCCCGGAAAATCGGTCATACGTAAGGAGAGTGTTGATTGATGGGCTTCTTTTTTACATGCCAGGAATGATACAGTGCTGATTAAAACTGCTGCTGCGATTAATTTAATTTTCATAGTAAGATACTTTTAATGTTTAGTGGGTAATAGATTTTCCTTATTATTTCCAATATCATGCCAATTAACGAGAAATCAAAGATTAAGGTATGTAACAGAGTTTATTTTTTTGATTTTTGTAAATTGAAATATAGGGATTTGACTTTGATTCAATGATTGAACATTTATAATTCATGTCTTTAATTTCATGTTTGAAAACTACTTTTGTATCTATGGCTTCAGCAGTCTTACTGATAACACCGCCTTTTACACAATTAAATACGCCGTACCCGGCTACGGCTTATTTAAAGGGCTTTCTCAACACCAAAAATATTTCAGCCTTCCAGTCTGACCTTGGGATAGAAGTTACTGTTGAATTATTCTCAAAGAGTGGGCTGATCAATTTATTTGAAACAGTTGATCGTAAAAAAGAATTATCAGAAAATTCTCAACGCATCATTTCTTTAAAAGAAGATTATATCCAGACCATTGATTCAGTGATGCTGTTCCTGCAGGGAAAAAATCCTACACTGGCACATCAGATTTGCAAAAGAGGGTTTTTACCCGAAGCAAGCCGCTTTGCACAGACAGAAGATTTGACGTGGGCATTTGGTAATATGGGTATCCAGGACAGAGCCAAACATCTATCTACTATGTACCTTGAAGATCTGTCTGACTTCATCAAAGAATGTGTGGATGAACATTTTGGTTTCAGCAGGTATGCAGAAAAATTAGGCAGGTCAGCCAACAGCTTTGATGAACTGTATGAAGCATTGCAAAAAGATTACACCTACATCGATACAATCCTCATTAAAATTTTAGAAAAAAAAATACACGAAGTGCAACCGCAATTGGTTGCACTTTCCATTCCTTTTCCTGGTAACCTTTATGCAGGCCTGCGTTGCGGACAATGGATCAAACAAAACTTTCCTTCTGCAAAAGTGGTGATGGGCGGAGGATTTCCTAACACTGAGTTGCGGTCCTTATCAGATACAAGGGTTTTTGAGTTGGTAGATTTTATCACACTTGATGATGGTGAAGCACCCATAGAAAATTTATTGCTGTATCTGCAAGGCAATAAAACAATGGATGAATTAAAACGCACTTTCACTCTTGCAACCCATGAAGCCTGCCCGGCGGACAGGCAGGTAACATATATCAATAATACTTCCTGCACAGATTATCGGCAGGGGCAGGTGGGCACACCAGACTATAGTGATTTTTTTCTCGACCAATATATTTCTGCCATTGAGATTATTAATCCCATGCACAGCCTGTGGAGCGATGGCCGCTGGAACAAACTAACGATGGCGCATGGCTGCTACTGGGGTAAGTGTACCTTCTGTGATGTTTCATTAGACTATATTAAAAATTACAAACCCCTTACTGCCCATATTCTTTGCGACCGCATGGAAGAGATGATTGCTCAAACCGGACAAAATGGTTTTCATTTTGTGGATGAGGCAGCACCACCTGCGCTTATGCGTTCGCTGGCACTGGAGATCATCAAAAGAAAACTCACGGTAAGCTGGTGGACAAATATTCGCTTTGAAAAAAGTTTCACCCGTGATCTTTGTTTGCTGCTGAAAACCTCCGGCTGCATTGGTGTTTCCGGTGGGCTGGAAGTAGCCAGCGACAGGTTGCTGCAATTGATTCAGAAAGGTATCACCGTGGCGCAGGTGGCCAGGGTGAACAAACATTTTACCGAAGCAGGCATCATGGTGCATGCTTATTTGATGTATGGCTTCCCCACACAAACAGCACAGGAAACCATTGATTCATTAGAGATGGTCCGGCAGTTATTTGAAGCCGGTATTTTGCAGTCTGCCTTCTGGCACCAGTTTACCATGACGGCACACAGCCCTGTGGGTATGGAACCTGAAAAATATAAAGTAGAAAAGCAAACAACCGTTGCCGGGAGTTTTGCCAATAACGATATTGTTCATACTGATCCTACAGGAGCAGATCATGACGTGTTCAGTTTTGGCTTGAAAAAATCTTTGCTAAATTTTATGCATGGTACCTGCTTAGATTATCCGCTGCATAAATGGTTTGATTTTTAAACACCCAAACCAACAGTGCCGCCGGATTATATTGTAAAGGCATTGGAAGAAGAAGAGATCAGCCACAACAAACCCACCACTAAAATAGTTTGGCTGGGCAATCTTCCCAGCATTGAAACCATCACCAAAACAAAAAAAGGCAGCAGCTGGGAACTTTGTTCGCTGACCTTTCAAACAAAAAAAGAAACTTTCAATATTAAAGTAAATGAACCGCAGGGGAGGTGGCTGGGGGCCTTGCTCAGGCAATTATCTGTTGCAGAAAAATCTTATACCTTACAGGAAATAAAAGATAACTATGAAGCTGCCGACCTCAATGATTTTGAATTATTTTGGGATAACAAACCGGTGAATACTTTGTATAGGGCAGGACTGTTGCAGTTGTGATAATATGAACAATGATTTGTAATTACTGATCTAAAGTTAATTAAAGAGCCAGGTTTTGCTGGGACTATTTTAAATTACGTTAGTCAAAAAGGATATGACTAAAAGTTTGTCGCAATCGGTAATGAGCTATTAAGTACCACAATAACTATTTTTCTGGTAAGATTAAATTCACTCAAAGAAAAACCTTAGTAGAAAATAGAATAAAAAATCGATAACCTTATTATCCCACCTTAATTTAATGAAATTGCCCAAAGGGATAATATCAGGTATAGTAATCAGAAAACGAAAAAATCAAATACATCCGCCGTATTTCATAACCACTAAATCCTTTAACTTACAATAAAATCTCCAGCGATATGCCAGACAGTAATCAATCGTATAAAGTGAAGGCAAACGAGTTTGTTTTTTCCATTGATAAAAAAGAAGCAGCCGTTGCAGACCTCATCCAAAAATCTCCCACGGAATTTAATATCATCAAAGATCACCGTTCTGTAAATGCAACATTGCTTAACAGTGATGCTACAGGCAAAAAATTAACCATAGATGTGGATGGTGAAATATACAATGTGGAAATAAAAGATGAACTGGACCAGATGCTGGATGTAATGGGGTTCGGCATTGCCACTACTAAACAAATTAAAGAAGTAAAAGCTCCTATGCCGGGTATGGTATTGGAAATTGTAGTATCAGATGGCCAGGAAGTAAATGAAGGTGAAAAGATTTTAATATTGGGAGCCATGAAAATGGAGAACAGCATCCTGGTGCAGGCGGATGCAAAAATAAAAAGGGTAGCCGTATCTGTTGGTCAGGCGGTGGAAAAAGGGCAGGTGCTGGTGGAATTGGAATAGTTGGAATAGTTGAAGGTTAATGTCTGATGTCTGATTTATGATGTCTGATGTCTGATGTTTGATGTTTAAAGATTTAAAGTGCCTTGCTCACAGCTCATAGCTCAAGGCTCATACCTCAAAAAAAATCTCTCAGTATGCAAAAAATATTAGTTGCCAATCGTGGTGAAATTGCTTTACGTATCATGCGGACCATTCGTAAAATGGGTATTCAATCCGTAGCTGTTTATTCAGAGGCAGACCGCAATTCACCGCATGTGTTGTTTGCTGATGAAGCAGTTTGTTTGGGCCGGGCGCCATCTAATCAGTCGTATTTGAACGGAGATAAAATCATTGCTTTTTGCAAAGCGCTGGGTGTGGATGCCATTCATCCGGGTTATGGTTTCCTGAGTGAGAATGCAGACTTTGCACAGAAGGTGGAAGATGCCGGTATTAATTTTATCGGACCCAGCCCTGCAGCCATGCGTATCATGGGTTCCAAGCTGGCAGCCAAAGAATGTGTGAGTCATTACAATATTCCAATGGTTCCGGGAATTGATAAGGCAATAGAGGATGTACAACTGGCAATAAAAATAGCTGACGAAGTGGGTTATCCTGTTTTGATAAAAGCATCTGCCGGTGGTGGTGGCAAAGGAATGAGAATTATTGAAAAAGCAAGTGAAATGAAAGAGCAAATGGAAAGAGCCATCAGCGAAGCCAAAGCAGCCTTTGGTGATGGCGCTGTCTTCATTGAAAAATATGTTTCTTCCCCACGCCATATTGAAGTGCAGGTGGTGGCTGATAAATTTGGCAACATCATTCATGCCTTTGAAAGGGAATGCAGCATACAGCGGCGTCACCAGAAAGTGATAGAAGAAACGCCTTCTGCCATCATTACTCCGGCACTAAGAGAAAAAATTTGTGAAGCAGCAGTGATGGTTGCCCGGTCATGCCATTACACCAGTACCGGCACTGTAGAATTTTTAATGGATGATCAATTGAATTTTTATTTTTTGGAGATGAATACCCGGCTGCAGGTGGAGCATGCCGTATCTGAAATGATCACCGGTTTGGATTTAGTGGAAGAACAAATAAAAATAGCAAGGGGCGAAAAGTTAAGTTTTACACAGGAAGATTTAAAATTAAACGGCCATGCCATTGAGCTCCGGGTATGTGCAGAAGATCCGCTGAATAATTTTTTGCCTTCTATCGGCACACTTACCAAATATGTAAAACCTGTTGGTGAAGGAATAAGGGTGGATGATGGATATGAAGAAGGAATGGAGGTCTCTATTTATTATGATCCGTTAATTGCCAAGCTGGTGGTGCATGGAAAAACAAGAACAGAAGCGATCCAGAAAATGCTGCTGGTCATTAAGGAATATAAAATAGAAGGCGTGGCCACTACTTTGCCCTTTGGCACTTTTGTTTTTGAGCATGATGCTTTTATTACCGGAAATTTTGATACCAACTTTGTAAAAAATTATTATACGCCGGAAAAAATAAAAGAAAAACAAAAAACTAATGCGGAAATCGCTGCTATTGCTGGATTAAAGTATTGGATGGAACAACAAAAAATAGTAAGGCCGGTGGATAATAAATCTACCAGTTGGAAAAGAAGGCTGGCGCAATAAATATCAAATCATAAATCGGACATCATAAATCAAACATCATACATCATAAATATTATTTGATGAAATCGAAAGTTGAAATTTTAAGAGAAAAGATTGAAGAAGGTAAGTTGGGTGGGGGTGAGATAAGAATTGAGGCGCAACATAAAAAAGGAAAACTCACTGCAAGAGAAAGGGTAGAGTTATTAATGGATCCCGGTTCCTTTGAAGAAGTGGGTGCATTGGTGATTCACCGCACCAAGGATTTTGGAATGGAAGAACAGCAATATTATGGAGATGGTGTCATCACTGGTTATGGCACTGTGAACGGAAAGTTAGTGTATGTATTTGCACAGGACTTTACGGTGTTTGGTGGCGCCTTATCAGAAACACATGCAGAAAAAATTTGTAAGATCATGGACCTTGCCATGAAGACCGGCGCACCCATGATCGGCCTCAATGATTCCGGCGGCGCCAGGAT
>JAYVLZ010000388.1:0-12858 GCA_043759175.1 Chitinophagaceae bacterium
GGAAGTATGGCTCCCCCGATTAACCGGGGGAGTTTTTTTATATATAACATATCCTGATTTTATTTGCAGGTGTTTTTACTTTCATTGTTTACCCAGGAATACTTTTCAACAATACCTTTTCAACAATAATTTTTAAAAAAAAAGAATTTGCGGATAATAAAAATTGTGGATTACTTCTGGATATTTCAAATACCGGATTTTACTCAAAAAAGTTGAAAATGAATGAAATTAGCGACGGCACAGGTATCACTATCGAAAAATTACGTTAGCTTAAATAATGAGTAAAAGCAAGCAGGGACAGGCTTTTACAAGTTTTTTTTAAATTTTAAGTAAAAACGTGTAAGGTGTAAATGCCCCCGGCGGTCCCGTTATACTACGTATGTAATTCTACGATTGAGCCGGTATTAATACTGACGGTAAAACAGGGCGTTTGTTCTCTTTGTGAAACAACTGAAGGGGTTGATATTTGTGTCAGAAGTTGATTGATGTTATTTATTAATTATCAATCTTATCCAAAATCCTGATAAACCAGTAAGATTTCGATCCAAAATCTTGAAAAAGCTGTAAAAATCCAATATCAGTCAACTTCTATTTTTCTTTGATATTATTAATTGATATAGATAATAAAGATCGTTTCCAATCTAGACAAAAACAAAAGGGGTAAACAAAGCCCGTTAGTTCAAAATCCTAAGGAAGACTAAAAATTAAAATCCTATGCCATTTAAAAAATGGCGTGAAAAACCAAAATCAAATATCCTGAGCTTATGCCTTAAAAAGCGATGATAGCTCTAAAGACCGAATGAATGCAATATCCTGGCCTATGCTGTAAAAAGCGATGATGGCAGAAAGACCAAACACACTGAAACCAGAATGAACTTATTTCTGGAGAGGAAACACCTCAAAAAATTGATCCCAGGATAAGCCTTAAAAAAGCTTATTCAAAAAATGTTCTTCCACAGCCGGTAAAAACTGGAACTGTGGAAGTTTTTTTTTGCCCAATCCGGTGATTGATTTATAATTTCATTTTCACAAGGTCTGTAAAATTTATCCTGATTTACTGCATTTATTCAATGCAATTAATCTCATTATCCAAACCATTTTTATTCAAGCTAAAAATGAAAATGATTTCATTTTATTATTGCAGACAAGATGTTTGCTCATTCCACATTTATTCCACAGCAGGGCTGAAATCATATAAGAATGTATTCCTTTTTTAAAATAAAATTTATAATCCGTCGTTTATAAGATAATCCAAATAAAAAACAATAAACGCTTTCCTGTGAAAACTAAAAATTCAAATCCAAAGGAAAAACCAAAAATCAAATTCAATATCCAAGCTGTAAAAAGCTGAAGATTGAAGAACCAAAATCCAAATCCTGCCTATGCCGTAAAAAGCGATGATGGCGGAAAAACCAACACACTGAAACCCAGAAGTAAATTATTTCTGGAGAGGAAAACCCCTCTTAAAAAACTAAAGATCCCCGGACAAGCTGTAAAAAGTAAGTCCACCAAAAACCTTCCGCAGTCAAAAAGCTGTGGAAGTTTTTGTTTTTAAAACTTGCGCCAATAAATAGTTTCATTACAGCCTTCCTTGTTTTTATTTATTTTGAATAAGGGTTTATTATTTTTATATCATGATTCTTCAATCTGTAAATGAATTAACTTTTATTCCTTCCAGGATTATTTCATTGGTACCATCCCAAACAGAACTGCTTTACTATTTAGGTCTGGAGAATGAAGTAACCGGCATAACAAAATTTTGTGTGCATCCTGTAGAATGGAGAAAAACAAAAATGATTGCAGGTGGTACAAAAAATATTAAGCCCGGCCTCATCAAAAAACTTTGCCCCGATTTGATCATTGCAAATAAAGAAGAAAATGAAAAAGATCAAATAGAAGAACTGGCAAAAGAATATAATATTTGGCTTACCGATGTCATCAACCTGCAGGATGCTTTGCAAATGATAAAAGATGTTGGCAAACTGACGGCAACAGAAGTAAAAGCAAATAAACTGGCAGGCAAAATTGAAATTTCATTTAGTGATCTAAATATTGCAGCAAAGAAAATAAGAACTTGTTATCTCATTTGGCAAAAACCATACATGACGGTTGGAGGTGATACTTTTATAAATGACATGCTGGTAAAATGTGGTTTTGAAAATATCTATTCAAATAAAACAAGGTATCCTGTAGTTGAAATAAAAGAACTAAAAACTGCTGATTGTGAATTGCTGATTCTTTCCTCAGAGCCCTACCCTTTTAAACAAAAACATATTAATGAACTGCAGCACCAATTGCCAAATACTAAAATAATATTGGCAGATGGAGAAATGTTCAGCTGGTATGGGAGCAGGCTTTTAAAAGCCGCCGACTATTTTGCAAAATTGATTGCCACTCTTTAATTTTTTACTTATCCAACAGGAGATTAATTTCTTTTATACCTTTTAGCATGGGATTGTTACAGTCAAATAACATTTAATAAAAACCCAAATTCACTTATTTTTGCAAAAAACAACCACTCATGAGTAAATACAAAGCCGGTGTTTTATTCGGCAAAGAATTAGAAGCGCTGTACAATGATGCAAAAGATAACCAGTTTGCAATGCCTGCAGTAAATTGTATTGGTACAGACACTATTAACGGTACTTTAGAAGCTGCAGCTAAAGTAAACTCACCAGTTATAATACAGTTCAGTAATGGTGGCGCACAGTTTATTGCAGGTAAGGGAATGCCAAATGATAAACTACAGGCTAATATATCGGGTGGTATTTCAGGTGCTTTGCATATACACAATGTAGCAAAATATTATGGTGTGCCGGTAGTGTTGCATACTGATCATGCTGCAAAAAAATGGTTGCCCTGGATAAGTGGTTTGATTGATGCCGGTGAGCAGTTTTATAAAGAAAAAGGTCAGCCATTGTTTAGCTCACATATGCTTGACCTGAGTGAAGAGCCTATTGAAGAAAACATTCATACCTCTGTGGAATTTTACAAACGCATGTCTCCATTAGGCATGAGCATTGAAATAGAACTGGGTGTAACTGGTGGAGAGGAAGATGGTGTGGACAACAGTGATGTGGAAAATGATAAATTATATACCCAGCCGCAACATGTGGCTTACTCTTATACTGAACTAAGTAAGGTTGGAAATATGTTTACGGTAGCAGCAGCTTTTGGTAATGTGCATGGTGTTTACAAACCAGGAAATGTGGAGCTTCGTCCGGAAATTTTGAACAACAGCCAGGTGTATATTGAAAAGGAGTTGAAGACAGGGCCAAAGCCAGTATTTTTTGTATTTCATGGTGGCAGTGGTTCTCCTCAGCATCAGATTCGGGAAGCTATTGGTTATGGGGCAATAAAAATGAATATTGATACTGATCTGCAATGGGCTTTCTGGGAAGGTGTATTAAATAACTATAAAAAGAATGAAGGCTATCTGCAGGGCCAGTTAGGTAATCCGGAAGGCGCAGATAAGCCAAACAAAAAACAATACGATCCAAGAGTGTGGTTACGTAAAGGCCAGGAGACGTTTATTAAAAGACTGGAAGTAGCTTTTGATGATTTGAATTGTATTAATAGAAATGCATAATTACTTTATTACAGTTGTTTCTAAATATCTGTTGAATATTTAAAAGAGTCCTTAATTAAAAACCACAGGCCACTGGAATCCCGTTTACAGTGCTGGAAAAATTATTTATTATGGCAGCAGAAGAAGATTTTGAGGTATACCTCGGAGGAAAAGAAGAATCATCTGGTGCGGCGACAAGATCGTCAGGTTCCGGAAGCGGCTGGTTTAAGCGAAAGAAAAAAGGGATTCTTACAGAAACAAAAGACAAGGCCGACGCACCAGAAGGCTTATGGTCAAAATGCCCGGAATGTAAATTCACCTGCACAATTTCTGAGTTAAAAGAAAACTTGTTTGTTTGCCCAAAATGTTCTTATCATCACAGGATTGGCAGCCAGGAATACTTCTCCATTTTATTTGAT
This sequence comes from Chitinophagaceae bacterium, assembly GCA_043759175.1. Classification (GTDB taxonomy): domain Bacteria; phylum Bacteroidota; class Bacteroidia; order Chitinophagales; family Chitinophagaceae; genus Ferruginibacter. Next base: position 3,988 of record JAYVLZ010000388.1, read on the forward strand.
GACAACCAGTATAAAGAACTGTTTGCAAATGTAGTATCCAAAGACATGCTGCACTTCGTTGACCTTAAACCCTACGGAAAAAGACTGGAAGAAACCTATGCCAAAACTGATCTTCATGATTCAATAACGGTGGCCCATGGATTGATAAATAGCAATGATATTGTGGTGGCCTGTATGGATTTTGAATTTATTGGTGGCAGCCTTGGCAGTGTGATGGGAGAGAAAATTTCCAGGGCATGCGATTACTGCCTGGAACACCGGATACCTTTTATGATTGTTAATAAAAGTGGTGGTGCCAGGATGATGGAAAGTGCTTTTTCGCTGATGCAACTGGCAAAAACTTCCGGTAAACTATCTCAACTGGCTGATGCTAAAATTCCTTACATCTCTCTTTGTACGGATCCTACTTTTGGTGGTACCACCGCATCTTTTGCCATGCTGGGTGATATCATTTGTGGAGAGCCCGGCGCACTGATTGGCTTTGCCGGCCCAAGGGTAATTAAAGAAACTATTAAAAGAGATTTGCCAGAAGGATTCCAACGGAGTGAGTTTTTACTGGATCATGGATTTCTGGATTTTATTGTACCAAGAAAAGATTTAAAAGATAAGATCAGCAGTTTGCTGCTGTTGTTTAAAAATTAATATTGTTCAATTTATTCTTTACAGCAGTTAGCTTTTTAGTGACTGCTGTTTTTATTTTTGTAAGATGGAAATCAGTAACCGCAAAGCATACCACGATTATTTTTTTGAAGCAAAATACATTGCCGGGATGGTGCTTGCCGGAACGGAAATTAAAAGCCTAAGAAATGGTAAAGCCAGTTTTGTTGACAGCTATTGCTATTTTCATGATGGGGAATTATTTGTAAAAAGCCTGCACATTTCAGAATATAGTTATGGCACTTATAATAACCATGAGCCTTTGCAGGAACGTAAACTATTGCTTAATAAAAGAGAACTCCGCAAGCTGGAAGCAAAGACCACGGAGAAAGGCTATTCTATTATTCCACTCAAAATTTTTCTTACTGAGAAAGGATTTTTTAAAATGGAGATTGGTTTAGGCAAGGGTAAAAAATTATACGACAAAAGGGAAACAATCAAAGAAAGAGAAACAGACAGGGATATCAAAAGGAAATATGGTATTTAATAAATTGGATATTTCATTGTGTGATTTATACAATAATATCATGGTTTCTGTTAATATCCATAACAGTTTTTAAGGAAAACTTCTAAAAAATTGTACCTTCATCCCGTAGAAATGAATGTAGTAGAATTTTCGAAGCATGCTATAGTTTTTACTTTATAATTAATGGATACAAAGAATAAAAGGATTGAAGTGATGCGTTTTCTTGCCCAAAAGATAGACACGATCATTGCAGATTTTTTAAAAAATATTGATACCAACTGGCAGCCTTCTGATCTTTTGCCAGACAGCACTACAGAAAATTTTCAGGATGAGATAAAAGAATTACGCTATCAGTGCAGCGAACTCCCCTACGATTATCTCGCTGTTTTAATAGGAGATATAATTACAGAAGAAGCCTTACCCACCTATCAAAGCTGGTTACTGTCAGTAGATGGTATCAGCCAGCTGGAGCCACAGGGCTGGAGCAAATGGGTAAGGATGTGGAGTGCCGAAGAAAACAGGCATGGTGATCTGTTGAATAAATTCATATACCTGAGTGGCAGGGTAAATATGAGGGAAATGGAAACCAGTACGCAATATCTCATTGCTGATGGATTTGATATTGGCACAGGCTCCGATCCTTATAAAAACTTTGTTTATACTTCTTTCCAGGAATTAGCTACTAACGTATCTCATAGACGCACAGCCACTTTAGCCAAACAGTTTGGAAGTAATAAGCTGGCCAAAATTTGTGGTGTAATATCATCTGACGAAGCCCGCCATGCTGCCGCTTATAAAAGTTTTGTTACCAAAATATTTGAGATAGATGCCAGCGAAATGATGATGGCTTTTGAAAGTATGATGCGTAAACAAATTGTAATGCCTGCACATTTTCTAAGGCAGACTGGTGAAAAAATCGGCGCCACCTTTTCCCATTTCAGTGATGCAGCACAGCGGCTGGGTGTGTATACCAGCCAGGATTACACTGATATTTTACAATCATTGATTAGTGAATGGAATATTGCTAATATTACCGGCTTAAATGAAAGAGGCGAAAAGGCAAGGGATTATTTAATGTCATTGCCGGAACGTTATAAAAGAATTGCCGGAAGAAGCGCTAAAGCACCATTGGAATACCAGTTTAACTGGATCAATTAATCATTGCTGCATTAGCATTAGTAAAACTAAAGGGTGATTATATCTGGTTTCTCCTTTTGGGCACGGAGTGGGTTAACACTCACTCAAACTAATCGGGATATTAACAGCCAGCCCCCCATCTGATGTTTCTTTGTATTTACTGTTCATGTCCAAAGCAGTATCCCACATTGTTTTTATCACCGCATCCAAACTTACTTTGGCAAAATCAGGCTTGCTTTGCAGAGCTAACTGGCAGGCCGTAATGGCCTTGATAGCTCCCATGGTATTTCTTTCAATACAGGGTATCTGAACCAATCCACCAATAGGATCGCAGGTTAAACCAAGGTGATGTTCCATTGCAATTTCAGCAGCCATTAATGCCTGGCGCTGTGTGCCTCCCATACATTCGGTTAATGCAGCGGCAGCCATAGCACTGCTTACACCAATCTCTGCCTGGCAACCACCCATTGCTGCAGATATGGTGGCGCCTTTTTTAAAGATGCTTCCCACTTCACTTGCAGTTAATAAAAACTGGATGATCTTTTCATCGCTTTTACCATCACAAAAACAAATATAATATTGCAGCACAGCCGGAATTACACCGGCAGCGCCATTGGTAGGTGCTGTTACCACCCTGCCAAAAGAAGCATTCTCTTCATTCACTGCCAGCGCAAAACAACTTACCCAATCCAGTATATAGGTAAAGTCTTTCCCTCCATTGATAACAGCTGTAACCCAGCTATCGTAGTCAAAATAATGTCTTCCTTTAATCAACCTTTTATTCAGATCAACAGCTCTTCTTTTTACATTCAGCCCCCCCGGCAGGTTTCCTGCTGTGTGGCAACCACGATAAATACATTCCTTCATCACCCGCCAGGTATTTAAAATTTTTTGTTTAGTAACTGCTTCAGGCCGCCAGCTGGTTTCATTTTCCAATACCACTTCACTAATGCTCATACCTGTTTTCCTGCACCAGTGCAACAAGTCTTCAGCTGTATTAATGGGGAACGGAAGCACTACGTCGGAATCATCATTCCTTGTCTCTCCTTCCCGGGTTACAAATCCTCCCCCAATTGAATAGTAAGTTTCCGCAATGGCATCACCATTCTGTAAATGCACAAGAAAAGTAAGTGCATTGGGATGAAAAGGCAAAGACTCTGTAAATAAAAACTCAATGTCTTCCTGGGGATTAAAATCAACCTCATGCTTTCCATTCAGTATAATTTTATTCATGCTTTTAATATCATTGATTTTGGCCTGGATATCATTTACATCAAACGTTTCAGGATCTTCACCACTAAGGCCCAGTTGAATGGCTACATCGGTACCATGCCCCACGCCTGTTTTAGCCAGTGAACCGTACAGCAATATTTCAATGCTCTGCACCTGCTGTATAATTTCTTTCTGTTCTAATGATTGTAAAAAACGCAGGGCTGCTTTCCATGGCCCCAGGGTATGGCTGCTGCTGGGGCCAACCCCAATTTTGAACATATCAAATATGGAAATGGCTTCGTGGCTCAAGTGTTAATTTTAATAGTTGATCAGTTCAACATGAAAAATAAGAATAGCATTGCCCGGTATATTACCCCTGCCTGCACATCCATAACCTAAAGAGGGTGGAAGATAAAGATCTATTACACCTGTCTTTTTTATAAGTGGAATACCATACTGAAACCCCAGCACCGTGCCGCTTAATTGAAATATTGCTGACTCTCCTGCTTTGGTAGAATCGAATGCTGTACCATCGGTAAAAGTTCCCCTGTATTTAACCTGAACGGTGGAAGAAGTGGTTGGAGCAGCAAGCCCATATCCAGGGTTGCTGATTTGATAATAAAATCCCCTGGAATCCTCTGTTGCTGTAATATTCTTGGTTGTAATATAAGCTTTAAGATCGGCGATTTCTGTTGCCGTAGGGATACCACCTGTTGACGGACAGCCACCATAATCGGAAGATTTTCCACAGGCATACAACATGATGATTGGTAATAAAAGAATAACAAGATACTTTTTTGACATACTATAGATTGGTTTAATTATAAATGCTGATTTTGCTGAATCATTTTTTCTTTTGCTTTTAGTTCTTTATAGAGTTGTTCATTCATCTCCCATTTATATTGCATCCGGAAAAAACTATAGAACAATGCTACGATAATCATTGCAAAAATAATGGTAATAAATGTGCCGGGAGTGGTTTTTGAAATTTTAGTATACCATTCAGGCAGGAACAACCGAACCACCACTACAGATAAAACAATGGGCATGCTGAATATTAAAGCCATGGGCATTCCTCCCAACAATTTTCGTTCAAATGTATTTTCTCTTTCCCGGTTTTGTTCCCAGTATTGCATAAATTTAATTTCCTGTTCACTTAACATGCGGTAAAGTTAACCAATAAAATTTTGGTTGGTTTTGCAGATTGAGCAATATTAGGTAGGTTTGTTCAAGCCAAAACAATAGAAAAGTGAAAATAGAACAACTAATCGTTCAGCATCTTTATAAAACCAAAAGTGTGACCCTGCAGGGAATTGGTACCATCCATTTAAATCCATCTGTAATAATACCCTCGGGTCACGAAAAAGATTTTGTGATGCCCCAGAACGCTTTCGCATTTGAGTACAACCTTAAAGCACCAGAAGAAGAATCACTCATTGAATTTATTGTACAGCAAACAAGAAAGATCAGGCCCCTGGCCAGTTCCGACCTTGAATCTTACTCCATCCTGGCAAAACAGTTTTTGAATATTGGCAAACCATTAGTGATACCAGGCATAGGAACCATTCAAAAAAATCAGGAAGGCATTTATGAATTTATACCGGGCAATTTCATTTCTGCAAAAATTGAAGATGTACCAAGACAAATGGCAGAAAAAGCAGAAGAAGCGATTTCTTTTTCACATGAAAGTACAAAGAACAACAATAAAAAATACCTTATTGCTTTATTGGGAATTTTAGTGTTGGGGCTTGCAGGTGCCGCATTATATTATTTCTTATTTTATAATAAACCTGTGGCTACCGAAATCATGCCCGAACAGGCAGTGCAAACAAACCCGCTTGTGGATACTTCAAAAGTGGATACAACTGCTCAAATAAAAACTGACAGTATCAGCATACAGGCACCACCCCTGGTTGCATTTAAAACCGACAGCAATAATTTTATGATTGTAATTAAAGAGTACGAATCGGAAGCCAGAGCCTACAAGGCATTGGCAAGGTTTAGCAAATACAATAAAAAATTTATGGTAATAACACCGGATTCTTTCATTTACCAGCTTGCCCTGCCTTTTACCAATCCAATAGACGACACTGCAAGGATCAGGGATTCTTTAAGAATATTTTTTGGAGGTAAGCCATTTGTTCTTGTGCAGTAGGTCAGCATTTACCGGGGTTAATTTATACAATTGTGAAAAATAAAACGGTACTAATTCTTTCCATTCTTTTCTGGGTCCTCACTTTCATAAACATCGCCGCCATTGGGTATCAATTTTCCAACATCCATTTTTTGGTAAAGCCGTTGCTTATTCCGGTGTTGATATTATTGTTGATTTATGCTAAAATAGATGACAACCAAAAATGGTGGCTCCTCACCGGCCTTTTCTTTTCTTTTTTGGGAGATGTTTTTTTGTTGTTTGAATCTAAGAATGCACTCTTTTTTATTTTCGGCCTGGCATCTTTCCTGATCACACACATTTGCTACATCATTTATTTTCTAAAAATAAGATCGGCACAAATTTCCCTGCTAAGGCAGCAGCCATGGTTGGCGGCGTTGGTAGCAGGTTATGGTTGCAGTCTTGTAATGCTGTTGTATCCTGGTTTGGGAGATTTAAAAATACCCGTGATGATGTATGCAGCAGTCATCTGCGGTATGCTGCTCTGCAGCCTGCATGTGTTTTATAAAACCGGTCGTCCGGCAAATGTTTATTTTGTTGCTGGTGCAATGTTGTTTGTAATATCCGATTCCTTGTTAGCTGTAAATAAATTTTTCAGCCCCTTTCAATTAGCAGGTATCTTAATTATGCTCACCTATTGTGCAGCGCAATTTTTTATTGTGATGGGGTTTATTAAAAAATGAGTGAGTGGGAAGTGCCAGAATGCTTACGCTTTTTCAAGTACATTCCGCATTCACAAGACACCCACAACCTTCAACCTTCAACTTTAATATTCCTGTTGCAGCGGATGTATCATCAACTCATCAATCACCACATGGGCTGGCTGGGATGCAATATAGATAATGGCGTTGGCCATATCTTCATTCTTCAGCCAGCGGTCATGGCTGCTGTGTCCTTCAGGGTCTGCATGAAAAGAAGAATCCACCAGGCCGCTGTACACTACACTTACTTTAATATTAAATGGCCGCAGTTCTTTCCTGATCGCCATGCTGTAAGCATCCTGTGCATATTTGCTGGCACAATACAGGGAGCCCCCGGCAAAAACTCTTTTAGCCACATCGCTGGCGATATTGATAATGTGACCACCTTTATTTTTTTTCATGATTGGTGTCACTGCTTTGGTCATCAAAAAAGTTCCTTTGGTGTTGGTGGCAAACACACTGTCCCACTCTGCTGCTGTGGTTTCTTCTGATGTTTTAAATATCCCATAGCCGGCATTGTTGATCACAATATCAATGCTGCCAAAGGCTGCAATGATAGCGGCTGCACTATTATCAACAAAATTTTCATCCCCAATATCACCGGCAAATATTTCACACTTACCGCCTTTATTTTTGATCTCATTTTTTATTGTAAGCAATTCATTTTCACTTCTTGCCAGCAAAGCAACTTTACATCCCAAACCTGATAATGCAAATGCCAGGGCCTTACCAATTCCTTTGGATGCTCCTGTAATAACGATTACTTTTCCTTTTAGTGCAGACATATAACAGGGAAATTTTGTGAATACTAAAAGTAATTCATTCACAGCAAATCGTTAAACAATGAGGAAGTTCAGCTAAATTTCTCCCTTCATTTTGGCAATTCTAAGCAAATATGTAATACCTTCCGTGCCATGAAACAACAAAATTCCTTCGTGTTTTCTGAAAGCTCTGAACCACACCGCATCAGAACAAAAGAAATATTAAAACAACATCCAAATATCAGGAAGCTTATTGGCAAAAATCCCAACACCATATTTGCCATATTGGGGCTGGTGGCTTTGCAAATTGTACTGGCCTGGTTTGTGGCAGACAAATCCTGGTGGATCGTTGTGGGAGTGGCTTATGTAATAGGCGCTTTTGCTGATCATGCGTTGTTTGTAATGATACATGAATGTGCACATAAATTATTGTTTAAAAATCCTGTTACCAACAGGCTGGCTGGCATACTGGCCAATGTGCCGCAACTGTTTCCCAGTTCCGTTTCTTTTGAGCGATATCACATCAAGCACCATTCCTTCCAGGGCGTGCATGAACTGGATGCTGACCTGCCCAATCACTGGGAAGCCAAACTCATCGACAATTATTTTATTGGTAAAGTATTGTGGCTGCTGTTTTATCCGCTCTTCCAGGTTTTCAGAATCAACCGCTTAAAAGAGATCAAACCAATTGATGGCTGGGTGGTGCTCAACTGGGGTGTACAGATCGCTTTCATTGTTTTAATTACGGTGTTCCTCGGCCCAAAAGCCATCTTTTTTTTATTGTTTAGTTTTTTCTTTTCAGTAGGCCTGCATCCGCTGGGAGCAAGGTGGATACAGGAACATTACCTCACCCATGGCGAGCAGGAAACCTACAGTTATTATGGCCCTTTAAATAATGTTGCTTTTAATGTAGGCTACCACAATGAGCACCACGATTTTCCATCAATTCCCTGGAACCGTTTACCAAAAATAAGGGAAGGTGCACCCACATTTTACAACACCTTATTCTATCATAAATCCTGGACAAAACTCTTCTTCCGTTTTTTGTTTGATAAAGAAATTTCTCTCTATTCAAGAGTGATAAGAAAAGACCGGGGCAAAGTAAAACTCACCGATCAATGCAAGCCAGATACTGAGCTGGTAAATGTGTTATAAATTTTGGGGGCTGTCAACTGACGGCCCTTTTTGTTGCTTCGGTTCCGGCCATCCATTCCAAGTCCTCGCCACAAAGCCATGGCACAAGGCTTCAGCTGTGGGCTTTCCATTGCTGTCCGGCATCCCTTCAGCAATAATTATTAATTGAACAATAATGTAGCAGATTTAAAAACGAATTATACTAACAACAATACAAAATGTATAACATTGAATGCTTGTTTTTCAATGCCCGAAATTTCATCTTATATCATATATTTACGAGTTACCTGCAACCCTTCCACCAGTTCAAAGATTTAAGAGTAAGTGTTCTGTTTTTATTTTGTTATTTTTAGTATTACAAAATTTAAGAAAAACTAATTGCCAATCAATCTCGATATATTAAAAACTTTAATTAAAAACCAAAGGGATGCAATAAAATACCAAGTTTTATTTGCTTCTATTGTTGTCATTTTGGGTTGCGTTCTAATTATTATTTCCAATTTTTTTATAGCATTCAAAAACACGAATGATTCTATTAAGCTAATTCTTACAATTGGAGGAGGTTTTATATCCACAATCAGTGCTTACCCAATTAATCAAATAATAGCCCGGAGGGAGAAAATAAAAACC
>JAYVLZ010000389.1:0-3093 GCA_043759175.1 Chitinophagaceae bacterium
TTAGACAAGTGAATAACTAAAAACGCTGTAAACCCCTGAAACTTTATTGTGACAGGGGTTTTAGGCTTATGGCCTTTTTTAGCTTGCGGATTTTAGATGTTAGCATTTAACTATTTGTATAGAGGCAGGTTGACTGAAGGTTTACTAAATAAAAAATCCACTTACTAAAATTAAAGTAAGTGGATCATTTGCAGTTCTACGTGTCCTGCGATATAAATGTACAATACACTTATCAAATTTGCAATAGCTATTTTTTACTGCACCTTCAAATAAGGATAAACTTTTGCAAACACTTCTTCCGTAACAGGAATTACTTTTTTAGATCATCAACAGATGCAAAATTTCTATACTGATTTTTGTATTGGAATTGCATTGGCGATGGCTTACGCTGCCATCATGGGATTAATTTAAAATCACTAAAGTAAACGCAAGCTTTTTGGGTCCCTGTTTAGCCAATTTGGAATGCACCTCTTTAAAAACAGTTGCAGATAATGCTATAAAATATTTTATATTTGAGTATTGATACTCAATACTCAAATGACAACATTAGAAAATATATTACAACTTTTTGAAAACCAGCAAGAATTAACTGTAAAGGAAATAGTACATAAGCTGGATGTGAGCAATCAAATGGTCCATATTGCTATTAAAAAACTTTTAGATCAGGATAAAATAGAAAAGTTTGGCCGAACTCCTGCTACTTTTTACAAAATAAAAGAACAGCTAAAAACGCCGGTATTTTTTACTGTAGTAAGTGATGAAACCAATAAATGGCTTACTAAAGAATTTTTACTGATTACAGATAGCGGCGATATAAAGGCAGGCATTGAAGCTTTTGAAATCTGGTGCAAACAACGAAAACTACCTGTGGAAAAAACGCTGGATGAATTCAAGCTTACTAAAGAAAAATATAAAGCCTATTACAATAAGGAAGGAATAATTGATGGCATGGAAAAACTGCTGAATACAAAGGGGTATGATTCTATAAAGCTTGATAAATTATTTTACATTGACTTCTATGCAATAGAACGATTTGGTAAAACCCGTTTGGGAACATTACTGCATTATGCCAAGCAGGGGCAAAATAAATACCTGATGAAACTGATGGTGCAGGAAATAAAAGAAAAAATTCACCATATCCTGGAGAAATATAATGCAGATGCTGTGTGCTATGCACCGCCTACTATACGGCGTGAAGTCCAAATCATGAAATACCTTCAGCAACATTTGGATATTAACCTTCCGGTTGCTGCTGTAAAAAAAATATCCGGACTGATACCCGTTCCTCAAAAATCATTGGGTAAACTGGAAGAACGGATATCAAATGCAAAAAAAACATTTTTGGTATCGGAAACAAGAAAATTTAAAACGATTGTCATCATTGATGATGCTGTTGGCAGTGGCGCTACATTAAATGAAATAGCCAGAAAAATAAAAGACCGGCAACTTGCTGAAACAGTAATTGGTATTGCAGTTACCGGCAGTTTTAAAGGCTTTGATGTAATAACAGATGTTTAATAACTACTGCACTTTCAGGTAAGGATAAACTTTTGCAAACACTTCTTCGGTAACTGGAATTACTTTTTTTAGATCCTCAATAGATGCAAAATTTCCATGCTGGTTTTTGTATTGCATAATTGCATTAGCGATAGCATAACGCAGGTAAGGATGAGATTTTAATTCATCCACTGTGGCAGCATTTACATTAATTTGTTTTACTGAGGCGCTGCTTAAACTTAGGCTGGGCTTTATTTTTTGAAAAGTTGAATCTGGTAATCCAAATGTTTCTGCCACCTGTTCCAGTTTGTAAAATCCTCCAAGCTTATCTCTAAAACTGATGATTCGTTGAGATAATTTACTTCCGATGCCAGGCAAAGCAATCCATGCAGTAGTATCTGCAGTATTGATGTCAATTAAGGTTGCTGTATATTTTTTGTTTGTTGTGGCCGGTTTTTCATACACTGTATTTCCATAAACATTGGCCGGTTTATTATCTGCTATTTTTATATATGGCATCAGCCTTTTTACTTCTTCATCATTCAATCCCCATATCTTATCAATATCTTCCGGCTTGCGAAACCTTCCTCCCTTTGATACATAATTTTTTATAATGGCAATGGTTTTATCTCTTATACCCAGCCGCTGCCAGCCTGTTTCATCTAACGTATTGGGATCAAAATAAAATAGCTCACCGCTAAATTTTTTTTGAGCTGTATAATTTTTTTCCGCTGGCTGATAATATTGCGGAGACTCATCATCGCCATATTTGCGCTGAAATTTTTTTGTACTGTCTGTCTGTTTTTCTTTCAGTAATGTAATTTCTTTTTCAAAGGCATGGTGGTCATAACTTTTTTTGCTGATAAACAATGGATAGAAAAACGGCAGCAGGCATAAGATCACAATGATTACAATCAAAGCAAGGTTTCCGGATCTGTCTTTTTTTGTATTACTAAAATAGGAGGACAAAAATTGTTTCCACATCGCAGCTGATTAAGGTTATTGCAAGCTAATAACTTTCAGTTGGTTTTCCAATACCTTATAAAAGTAATATTAATGGTTTAGTGCATAGTAATGTTTTTCTGCGGTAAAATGTTTGAGTTTAGAAGGTTTAGAAGTTTAGAGATTTAGATTCAAGACTAAGTATCAGTCAAAATATAACTGCAGCCCATCATATGCTAATGACATTCCTGTCGGTAGTTCTGCATTAATTGTATCATGAAGTCCCAACTGGTGACTGATGTGAGTAAAATATCCACGGGGTACTTGTAATTCTTCAACCATTTTTATTGCCTGGCTGATGGTAAAGTGAGATAAATGTTCTTTGCGGCGAAGTGCATTTAATACCAATGTTTCGCTGCCAATAATTTTATCTTTTTCTGCATCTTCAATCCTGTTAGCATCAGTAATATAAGTAAACTTACCAAACCGGAAACCATATACCGGCAGTTTATAATGCCATACCAAGATAGGTGTAACAGGAATATCACCGATCATAAAGGGGCTGAGGTCAATTGTATTTAAATTGATCTCAGGTATGCCGGGATATTTTGTTTCGGAAAAAATGTAAATGAATTCTCTACGCAATGCTTCTTC
>JAYVLZ010000390.1:0-5772 GCA_043759175.1 Chitinophagaceae bacterium
CTAAAAAAATCAAATCGTCTCAGGCTTACATTCATCGCAAACTCAATATTGACAATACTTTCAAAGAACTAATGTTTATAACAACGCAATGCTAATGAAATATTATCGCTTCTAAAAAAAGTACATTTCATTAATTAAAAGAAGACTTATAATGGCTGAAGAGTTAGATCAATCAACAATTTTCCTCCTGACAAAAAAACAAGGCAACCATTTTAATACTTTTCCCGTACAAGGTTATTATTGAATGTAATTTTCTAAAAAGAGGAATTGCATTTGCCATAAAAACTAATTGCACCGGCAGCATACTGTCTCAAACCTTTAAAACAGAAACGAGTGAGAAAAAATTTCACCATCACTTCCACCATGATAATCCTTGTACTTGGCCTGAGTTCCTTTGCCAGCCTGATCCATAGTTTAGCGCCACCGCAGGGACATACTGGTGCAGACGGCGATTATTGTACAAGCTGTCACCTTGGAAATTCTTTAAATAATGCCGGAGGTATGGTGGTGGTAAATGGCTTGCCCGATAATGGCTACACAGCAGGCACTGCTTATAACTTCAGTATCACCACCACTCATTCTGCAGCAGACAGGAAACGCTGGGGATTTTCCATTGCTGCAAGAAACAGCCAGAACCAGGATGTGGGTACTTTCTCCACCACCAATTTAAATGCTGCTATCAATGGTGCTGAACTGTCTCATGCACCGGCAGTCACCACGCTTTCTCAATCTTCTTTTACCTACGATAATCTTACGTGGACAGCTCCAACCACCCCAAGTGCCAATGACAATAACATTACTTTTTATTATGCAGGCAATGCTGCTAATGGATCCGGCTCCAGCAGTGGGGATTACATCTATGCCGCCACCAAAACTATCAGGCTTATCCTGGTGTATACTTTTACTGGCAATGGCAATTGGGACAACCCGGCCAACTGGAGCAACAACAGTATTCCGCCAGCCAGTATTACCGGCAATGCAACCATTGTAATTGATTCTCCTGCAGATGGCGAATGTGTACTCAATGTAATGCAGCAAATAGGTGGCAGTGTAAGTTTCACAGTTAAAGAAGGCAAGAAGTTCAGGATATTGGGCAGTTTGATTATTTCAAAATAATTTCCCTAAGAAAATTCTCTATACTTTTCCCGGACTCAATGCCCGGGAAAAGTCGTTTAAGGCCATCTTGTCCCTAACAAATCAAAACATATCAAGCAAGTTTCCATAACTTCATTCCGTTAAAAAAATTCCACTATTTCAAATTTAAAATGATGACAAAAATTCTGTTATTTATGGGTTTCGTTTTTGCGGTACAGTTAGTTTCTGCACAGCAACCGGTTGCTTTGTTTAATGGTAAAGACCTTACAGGCTGGACGATCAACGGCACCGAGAAATGGTATGTGGAAAATGGAGAACTGGTTTGCGAAAGCGGCCCGGATAAACAATATGGTTATCTCTCTACCAACAAGCAGTATAAAAATTTTATTCTCACGGTGCAGTTTAAACAGGAAGCTAACGGTAACAGTGGTGTGTTTTTTCGCTCTTCTATTGATGGTGTAAAGATCAGCGGCTGGCAGGTGGAAGTGGCACCTCCTGAAATGCATACCGGCGGCATTTATGAATCGTATGGAAGGGGCTGGCTGATACAACCCAAACCCGAAGATGAACAATGGCTGAAAGAAGGGGAGTGGAATACCATGAAAATAAAAGTGAATCGTGATGAAGTAACCACCTGGCTAAACGATCACCAGATGATTTACCTGAACGATGCTGCTATTGGCAAAGGCGAAGGATTTATTGCCCTGCAGATACATGATGGTGGCGGCATTAAGGTACGGTGGAAAAATTTGGAGATAACGGAGATAAAATAAGGTGTGGTATTTTTATTTTAACCATCGATAGTTTTTCATGGTGTCACTGGTATGTCACTTCCCGAAAGTTTTCGGGAAGTGACATACCAGTGGGAACCATATGCAAATTTTTTATTTCCTTAATCTCAATCAATGAATAAACTCAACTCTCTTCGCTATTTTTTTACCTTACTTTTTTTAATCGCTGCTGGTGCTCAAAGCTTCGGCCAGGCAGCAAAAGCCGAAGCCGAATTACAAACAATGATGAAAGACTTGAATGTGGTGGGCCTATCTGTAGATGTGGTAAAAGATGGAGAAATTATTTATACCCATTCCTTCGGTTTAAAAGATATAAAGAGCAATACGCCATTGACAGGTCAAGATATTTTCAGGATCGCATCCATATCAAAATCTTTTTCTGCCACTTCTATTATGCAACTGGCAGAAGCAAAAAAACTTTCATTAGACGATGACTTCAGCAACTTGGTGGGTTTTAAAATCAGCAATCCAAAATACCCTGAAACAGTCATCACACTGAGGATGGTAATGTCTCATACCTCCAGTATCAATGACAGCCGTGGTTATTTTTCTCTGGACTCTATCAATCCTGCAAAGACGGAATTACGAAATGGAACATGCATTAATTACTCATATAAATATTTCATCAGAGCAAGTATAAAAAATGATTGAAGCATTAAAAAAAATATTACCGGAGAGTCGAATAAGATCAAGGTATATTGATCTTATATCTTTTGCTTCCGATGCAGGCTTTTATTATTTAATTCCGAAAGCGGTGGTACAACCTGTAAGTGAAGCAGAGATTATTTCGTTGTTTAAATTATCCCATCAGCATACAATTCCTTTAGTATTTCGTACCGGTGGCACCAGTCTTTCTGGTCAGTCAGTCACTGATGGAATATTGGTTGACTTAAGCCAATTCTGGAACAAAATAATGATTGAAGCAGATGGTGATTTGGTGAAAGTGCAGCCAGGTATAACAGGTGCTATGGTAAATGCTTTTTTGAAAAAATACCAGCGAAAAATTGGGCCCGACCCATCCAGCATAAGCTCTGCAATGATGGGTGGCATTTTATCAAACAATGCCAGTGGTATGTGTTGTGGTGTGAAGTTGAATTCCTATCATACTACAAAATATATCCGCTTTATTTTACCGGATGGTAAAGTATTCTATACTGAAAACAAGATGGATTATATACGGTTTGAAAAGGAATGTAGTGAGCTTTACCAAAGTCTTGCAGAGATCCGTGAACAGATAAAAAACGACGCTTTACTTTATAATAAAATCCGGAAGAAATATCAAACTAAAACTACGGTTGGCTACTCCTTAAATGCCTTTGTTGATTATGAGCATCCGTTAGATATACTGGCACATTTGCTTATTGGGGCAGAAGGTACTTTAGCATTTATATCAGAAGCTGTATTACAAACAGTTCCTGATTACCGTTACAAATCAACAGCCCTGTTATATTTTTCAAACATTTATGCAGCTTGCCAGGCTATTGTTCCACTTACTAAAGCAGGTGCCGTTATGGTGGAATTGATGGACAGAGCTTCACTGCATGCTGTTGAAAACCTGGAAGGAATGCCTCCCATCGTTAAAACACTTCCTGAAACAGCAGCAGCTTTGTTGATTGAATTTCAGGAAAACGATGTGGAAGTATTGGAAGAAAGAATGAGGCAATTTATACTTTCTTCAGCTGAGCTTTCATTGTTAAATGAAATCGTTTTTACCAGTGATGCCAAAGAGCAGGACTTCTTTTGGAAAGTGCGTAAAGGACTTTTTCCGGCTGTAGGTGCCGTACGGGCAAGCGGTACAACGGTAATACTGGAAGATGTGGCCTTTCCTGTTGAAAAACTTGGTGATGCTGTTTTGGACCTGCAGGTGTTGTTTCAAAAATATCATTATTACAATGCCATCATTTTTGGTCACGCAAAAGATGGTAACATCCATTTCGTCATTACACAATCCTTCAATACAGAAGATGAAATTATACGGTATGATAAATTCATAAAAGAAGTTGTAGATGTAGTGGTGAATAAATATGAAGGTACCTTAAAGGCAGAACATGGTACAGGACGGAATATGGCACCCTTTGTAGAAACGGAGTGGGGTAGTGAGGCATACGAAATAATGAAAAAGATTAAGGCGGTTATTGATCCTGAGAACCTGCTTAACCCGGGTGTTATCATTAACAGCGATGCAAATGCACATACTAAGCATCTGAAAGAAATGCCATCTGTTGAAGAAGAAGTGGACAAATGTATTGAATGTGGTTATTGTGAACATGTATGTCCCAGCCGTGATATTACCACTACACCAAGAAGAAGGATTGTTATCAGAAGAGTTTTGAAAAATCTGGAGCTTGCAGGTGATACATCCAACCACAAATTGTTACTATATCAATACCAATATGATGGTATTGATACCTGTGCTGTGGATGGTCTTTGTGCAACAGCTTGTCCGGTTGATATTAATACCGGTGATTTAATAAAGAGACTGCGGAGAGAAAACCATTCCGCTACTGCCAATAGAACGGCTCTGTGGGTGGCCAGAAATTTTAAGATCGTGGAATGGTTTACAAGAGCAGGATTGAAAACAGGTAACAGCATCAATAAAGTTTTTGGGAAAAACTCAATGTTTAATTTGACAAGGGGAATAAAAAAAATCGTTCCCGCAATGCCGCTTTGGTCCAATTATCTTAAATCGCCACCCAGGCTCACTGTACTCGAATCAAAAGATGGCACAACAAACGGAAAAGCGGAAAGAGCCATTGTTTATTTTCCGGCTTGTATTTCCCGAACAATGGGAACCTATGAAGGACAGGAGAAAAATCTCATGGAGACCTTCATGAACATTTGTAAGAAGGCCGGTATTGACGTGAATGTTTTGGATGATGTAAAAGGAAGTTGCTGCAGCCAGATCTTTTCGTCGAAGGGCTTTGACGACGCATATCGCTTCACTGCAAATAAAATAGCTGATCAATTATGGCAATCCAGTAGGGAAGGTTCACTCTCCGTAGTTATTGATGTTAGTTCCTGTGCATATACATTGCAACAAATGCGGCCTGTGCTTGATGAGACAAGAAAAAGAAAATACGATGCATTGACCATCATGGACAGCGTGGAGTTCTTGCACGATATGGTTATGCCTTTTGTGGAGGTAAAACAAAAAGACAAGAGCATTGTTTTGCATCCAGTGTGCTCCCTAAAGAAAATGAAGACGGAAAACAAATTCATCAGTTTGGCAAAACACTTTGCAAAAGAAGTAACTGTTCCAAACTATGGAGGTTGTTGTGGCATGGCGGGTGATCGTGGATTTCTGTTTCCAGAACTCACTGCTTCAGCCACTAACCCTGAAGCAGCTGAGGTGAAAGAAAAGAAATATGATGGCTACTATTCCTCTACCAAGACCTGTGAAATAGCTTTGTCAGAAGCAGTGAAAGAAAATTATCTATCTATTTTGTATTTGGTAGATGATGCAATAAGCTAATATAGGCACCGCACAGGGAGTGAAAGGTTATTTGGTAAATAGCCTAATGCCGGCCAGGATATTACCAGTTAACCTGCAGAAATTTATCAACTTGACGGGAACACAAAATAGAAGAAGAATTTTTTTGGGGTGGTTCCAGTAAAAAACAGCATTGAATTTTACCCCCACTCCAATGAAGGATTCCTACTGGAATTCATATTTTTCAAAAGGCCAGCGTGACTTTTTTTGTGTCCTGCAAGTGCTGCATTGTTTCAATATGCCACTTGTTACTACTGCCTGAAAAACATACTGTATCAAAAAAAGCATATTCAGTTCCATCTAAAATCCGCAAGCTAAAAAAGGCCATAAGCCTAAAACCCCTGTCACAATAAAGTTTCAGGGGTTTACAGCGTTTTTAGTTATTCACTTGTCTAA
>JAYVLZ010000391.1:0-14377 GCA_043759175.1 Chitinophagaceae bacterium
TAAAAAAAACAATCATCATGAGGAATAAAATTGGAGCCATGCTGCAAGGCATGGCTGTGTTATTTTCTTAAGTTGACGGCTATGGTGTCCTCACCGACCCTATTGGGCCAGGGAAATGCTGTTCTTATTTGCAACACATAAAACTTATATTTGATAATCTCCTTCACCTAAAATTTTTTTATGAAAAAGCAATTGCAATCATTCCTGTTATTAATGCTGGGTGTTAATTTGTTTTACAGTTGTTCAAAACAAAGTGTAAGCATCCCTGTATCAGATGAATCCACTTTAAAAACCGGAGCGAATGCTGCTGCCAAGCCTGCGCCATCTGTAGTTACTTATTTAACTGGTGATGCGGCAGATGTTACCACTACTGCAACAGCGGGTTTAATATTAATGGGTGGAAGTACAGATGTGGATGCAGCCATTCAATGGTTTTTGCAAAGAGCAGGTGGCGGAGATGTAGTGGTGATAAGGGCAACAGGTGCTGATGGTTATAACCAGTATATGTATGATATGGTTGCTGTAAACTCTGTTGAAACAATCATTATCGACAGCAGGGCAAAGGCTGATCTTGCAAGTGTAACACAAAAAATACGCAATGCAGAAGCGCTCTTTATTGCAGGCGGTGATCAATGGGATTATGTAAACTACTGGAAGAATTCTGGTACAGAAGATGCGATAAATTATCTGATCAATACAAAACATGTTACCGTGGGCGGCACCAGTGCAGGCCTTGCCGTTATGGGCAGTGTTTATTACAGTGCACAAACAGGCAGTGTAACTTCTGCACAGGCTTTAAACAATCCTTACCACAGGTACGTTACACTCGGGCAGAATGATTTTATATCTTCTTCATTATTGCAAAATACCATCACTGATTCTCACTATTCACAAAGAGACCGGCAGGGCAGGCATGTTACCTTTCTTGCCAGGATGATGAAAGATTTTAGCTACACCAATATCAAAGGCATTGGTATAGATGAACAGACTGCGGTATGTATCGATCAAACAGGTGTGGGTAAAGTTTACGGAATTAATACTGCCTATTTTTTACAGAATGAAAACCTGGGGCCGGAGACTTGCGTTAGTGGAACACCGCTTACCTGGAATCGCAGTGGCCTTGCAGTAAAAGCATATAAAATTACTGCAAGTCTTACAGGCAACGGCAGCTTTAATGCAACCAACTGGACATTCAGTGGTGGTATAGCTTATCATTATTATGTAAACAATGGAGTGCTTACTCAGAATTAATCAAGACTGACATTGTTCAAAAGAATATTTATAGAATAGTCACGCTAAGGAGCAGGGAATGCAATAAAAGTATTGATTTCAACCGCTGCGTTCCCTGCTCCTCAGCGTGCAAAAAAATCTTTTGAGATAGCCCTTTCTTACTGCGGAGTAAATCCCAATGCCTTAATATATCCCGGATTTTGAAGACAATTTTTAAACAGGCAATTTTCAAGATATTCATCTAAGGCTTTTTTTATTTCATCCATATTGGATGGCCGGTATTTCCGGATATCTCCAAAATTAATTTTAGGTGCATTGGCATATGCAATCACAGAATCATAATATACAGGCTTATTGATCCTGACAATACCACGGGTATTTTCCATTTTTTTGTAGGGCCAGTAATGCCAGCCAATAGCATTGGAGTCCAGCACTTTTCTAAATGTCTCTACCCATGCATCATCGTTCTCTCCGGTTTCTCCACAGTAAATGGGTACATTGTATTTATCGCTGAAATCAATATAATCCTGGATCACTTCTCTTGTTGGTGGTGTCCAGTATTTATGAAATGTATATACCAGTTTGCCGTCAAAGGGAACACCAAAAGGTTCAAAGTTGGAATCCCATTGAGCACCTCCTAAAAACAATAAATGATTTTTATCCACCTGCCTGATGGCTTGGGTGATGTGTTTATACAATGGTTCCAGCAAAGGATTAAAATGTGCTTTATCAAAATAATGTGCAATGGGTTCGTTTAGCAGATCATACCCAATGATGATGGTTTCATTTTTATAATGATTTGCAATACGTTTCCAAATGTCAATACATTGTAACTGGCTTTTTTTGTTGTCAAATAAAAAAGGATAGCCATCACCGTCATCAATATTATCACCTGTCTGTCCGCCAGGTGCACAATGCATATCCAACAGCACATATAGTTTTTCTTTTTTGCACCAGTTGATTACCCTGTCAAGATATTTGAAACCTCTTGTGGAATCATTATCCCCCATATAATTTTCGTTAGTAAACAGGCGGTAATTAAATGGGATGCGGATAGAATTCATTCCGGTCTTTTTCAAGTAGTGGATATCAGCTTGGGTGATGTACACATTTAGATATTTTTTCCAGAAGAGTTTCATGTCCTCCGGCCCAACCAGTTCCGTTAATGTTTGATTGATAAGCCTTGGAGAACTTACATCCTGGAACAGGAACATGTATCCTTCCGGCACCAGCCAGTTACCGAGGTTGGTGCCTTTCATTTGGAAAGGTTTACCATCAGTACCAATAATATTTTTTCCTTTGGTTGAAATAAATGATTGTGCAGATACAAAGCTGTTAAGAAGACTAAATAATAATAAAATGAAAAAATATTTTTTGTTCATGTACAGAAATTTGTATGGTGATATGAATAATGAAACATTGGCACAAACTTAATGCATTTCTTATCGTTAAGTTAGATTGCTATAACCTGGAGCAACAGGCAGATAGCGGTTGGTATTGATTTGCCAAAACGGGTAAATCTTTTATTTTAAAGTATATCGAGTTGTGCAGCTAAATAAAGTTAGCTTTACTGCCAGCAATAACCTCCAAAACAATGACAGCTTCTCAGCAAATAATTGATCAGACAAGGCGATGGATCAAGGATGTGGTGGTGTGTTGCAATTTTTGCCCCTTTGCAGCTAACGCAATAAAGCAACATACGGTACATTACCAGGTAGAGGAAAGTAATGACATAGAAACCTGCCTGGAATCGTTATTAACCGAGGCCGCAAGGCTGGACAATGATGTAAATATCGAAACCATTTTCCTTATCTTTCCAAATACATTTCAGCAGTTTGATAATTATCTTAACATGGTGTCTGTAGCAGAAAAATTATTAAAACAAAAAGGATACGAAGGTATTTATCAGCTGGCAAGTTTTCATCCGCTATACCTGTTTGCTGATTCATTAGAAACAGATGCAGCCAATTATACAAACCGCTCTATTTTCCCCATGCTGCACCTGCTGAGGGAAACCAGTATTGACAGAGTGCTGGAACATTATAATCACCCGGAAAAAATCCCGGATAATAATATCCAGTTTGCCCGGAAAAAAGGATTGACGTATATGAAGATGCTCAGAGATACCTGTGTGCAAACTGATAATGTTACATCCGCTTGAGCCAGCCTGTAACACTCATCCGCTGGCGGTTTGCTTTTGTTACTTCATGATCCATTTCATCACTTTTAAAAAATACTGCTGTTCTAGACTGGGGTAAAATTTGCTGCACCGCTTCATCCTGGTACACTAATAATTTTCCACCATCTTCCTCCAGCCAGTTATCATTTAAATAATTGATCAAAGAATATTTTCGGTTGCTGTCATTTTTAAACTGATCCAGGTGACGTTTGTAAAAACTTCCCTGTTCATATACTGCATAGTGAAACTCGTAACCATTAATGCCGGTGTAGCAAGTACTGTTCAGGCGCTCAATAAAATCTTCAGCAAGCTCTAAAAATTCCTGCTCATAAATATTATTATGGCCTTTATCCATCCAGTAGATCTTGTCACTCCGCATTTTTTGATTGCCGTCTTTTATTTCCAGGTTACCAATGCCTGCGGCAGTCATCAGGTTATCCCGTTGCAATTGCAATATATTTTCCTGCAGGCCTTTGGACAAAGATTCCGTCATAAAACCGGTATCAATCCCAATATTATTATCAAGGTAACTGTCTATCAGCTGGTCAAATGGATTGGTCATTATGTTGGTTGAGCCACGCAAGATAGCCCTTTATACTTCAGGCCTGCTGCAGTCATTTAGTAATAACCAGAATTGTTATTTAGGTATCTCTTCTGTATCGGTATCAGCTTCCTCATCTTTTATTTTGTGGTAATCATTATTGAGCTGATCTTCAAATTGCTTTTCATCTTTTACATTACGCACCACCAGGAAGATGATCAATGCAACCACAGCAATGCCAAAAAATATCAGTAAAAGCCAGTTCATGTGGGGATAATTTCCTTTAAAGTTAACTGATTTTTCAGCAACCAGTGTTAAGTTTTTATTTTCATTTAAATGCTTCTTTATTATGTGAATAGATAACTTTGCAATTCAATTAATCAATATTATAACACTCATGAAATATATACTGTTCATTTTATTGCTCGCCGTTTCACCGGCGGCACACAGCCAGTTGATGACTGATTCTATTCTTATTGAAAAACATTACAGAACTTTTCACTACAACCAGCCTGCAGGAGATATTCAGGGAGGCAGTTTATTGTTTATCATGCATGGTTCCGGGGGCAGCAGCAGCGACATGCTGAAACATACAACAAAGCTGGAAGCAAGGTCTGCAAAGGATAAATTGCTTGTGGTATATCCTGATGGCTACCAGCATTTCTGGAATGAATGCCGTAAATATTCCACTGCTGCGGCTAATAAAGAGAACATTAATGAGAATGCTTTCTTTAACGAAATGATAAAATATTTCCGGGCAAAATTTAGCATCAGCGAAAACAAGATTTATGCTGCAGGTTTTTCAGGTGGTGGGCACATGGCTTACAAACTTGGGCTTACCATGCCGGGGCAGATCAAGGCCATCGCTGCTGTTGTGGCCAATATGCCAGACTCCGCATCCTGCGATTGTACCTTGAGTGGTAAAGCATTGCCGGTACTGATTATCAATGGAACCGGCGATGGAGTGAATCCTTATAATGGAGGGGAAATGTTTGTGAACAATGCCAGCTACGGTGTTGTCCGCAGCACAGAAAATACATTCGGCTACTGGGCATCGTTAGCAGGTTACAATGGTACACCGGAAAAAAAATTATTAGCGGATACAGATACTACCGATCACAAAACAATTGAACAGTTTGCTTATCATCAACCGGGCAAACCACCTGTTACATTACTGAAAGTTATTGGCGGTAAACATGATTATCCCGGTGATATAGATGTGTATGTATATGCATGGGAATTTTTCCTGTCCCTGCGTTAATCAACAGAATAAATACAGACAAAATGAAGTTATTTATTGTCTCTTCTCTCCCTTATACCGCCTCTTAAAGCAGACACTACCAGTGCACCTAAAATAAGGCCTGCAGTTACCCACACCCACGATTCCAGGTACCAGGGATAAACGCTCATGCTCATTTCCTTATTATG
This sequence comes from Chitinophagaceae bacterium, assembly GCA_043759175.1. Classification (GTDB taxonomy): domain Bacteria; phylum Bacteroidota; class Bacteroidia; order Chitinophagales; family Chitinophagaceae; genus Ferruginibacter. The sequence continues at coordinate 5,379 of JAYVLZ010000391.1, forward strand.
TTGCTGTGCAATAGAGCTATAGTTTAGTGAAAGCAGCCCAAGTAGCATGGCTGTTGTTTTTTTTAAAATCTTCATAAGTTTCACGACGATTGATTTAAAGATGAGCAAGCTTATTTAATTGTGGTTATTCAAAACTATATAATAAAGTAAAAAATCCATTGCTTTATTTTTAGATGCTGCACCCGTTGCCCAACCCAATCATTATTAATGACCAAGTAACAGTACGTCAATCAACCCGGGCCTTAAGTCATACTTTTTAATTCATCTGCCTTGATAGTCCATTAACATTTATTACTTAAATAATATTACCGGTATTATAGAAATTTCCCATTCTCTCTGCTCTTTCACATTTATTACTAACCAAAGTATATGCCATTGCAATAATCCTTATTGGAGTTGAATATAGTAATTTTACTGTAAAATTATTGAGTAAAAAATTCCCCTTGTTGTTGATACGGGGTTTCAAATAGCCATTTAAAAATAAATCATCTTGTAAAAAAGCTGGCTGTTTGTCTTAATTGCAATTCAGTTAGTGCTTTTAATTGATAAAGAAATTTTTAAATTTGGTTCACATAGTAAACCTAAAAAATTTCAAACTTTTAATATTTGATTAAACCCGTGTCAATACTTTTTTTAATAACCTCATAATATTTATACATGGCTAAATCTGTACGCTTTCCGACACAGAACAGGTAACAGAGCATATTAAAAAACTCGATCCTGCCGTTGCCAAAATTGTTCAAACCTTAAGAAAAATTATCTTAAGTACCCACAAAGAAATAGGAGAGCGGATAAAGTGGAACAACCCAAGTTTTTATTATACCGGGGAGATGAAACCTTTTGATCCCAAAGAGTATAAACGGGAAATGGTTGTATTCAATCTTTTCAAAAACAGGATTATGTTAGTGTTTCCCGGCGGCGCAAAAGTAAATGACAAATCAGGTTTGCTTCAGGGAGATTATAAAGATGGCAGGCGGATAACAATATTTAAAGATCTGGATGATGTAATGGCGAAAGAAAAAACGCTTCAGGCTATTATAAAAGCATGGTTGAAATTAGTAGATAAATAAAATGAAAATTTGCGTAGCACAAACAAAACCTGTTAAAGGTGATATTCAAACTAATATTGAAAATCACAAAAAAATAATCAACATCGCCATTAATAACGGAGCAGGCATCATTATTTTTCCTGAACTATCCATCACTGGTTATGAACCAGCACTTGCTAAAGCATTAGCAACAGATATCAATGACAGCAGGCTGGATGATTTTCAACAAATCAGCGATATAAGGCAGGTCACTATTGGAGCAGGAATGCCAACAAAAAATGATGCAGGTGTTTGTATCAGTATGATTATTTTTCAGCCACAGCAGGCAAGACAAATCTATTCAAAAAAATACCTGCACGCTGATGAAGAACCTTACTTTATCAGCGGAGAAAATTTTACTGTTTTACCCGGCAGTAAACCAACTATTGCATTGGCTATTTGTTATGAATTATCCATTGCGGAACATTCGGAGAACGCATATAAAAACGATGCTAAAATTTATATAGCGGGTGTGGCCAAGACTGCAGAAGGAGTTGAAAAGGCCAGTAACAATTTAGCAGCCATAGCAAGCAAATATTCAATGACGGTATTAATGTGCAACTGCATTGGTAACTGCGATAATTTTTACAGCGCAGGAACATCCTCCATCTGGAATGATAAAGGAATGTTGGTTGGGCAGTTAAATGACAGCAATGAAGGAATTTTAATGATTGATACTGATACACAGGAAATAACTGAAAAGATAATATGAAATAGTATTTTAAAAGTTAGAAAGCTGCATTTATTAATTTAGTTGCTTTACATTTTTTATGTTGATACTTCTTTCAATAACTGAATTTATTTTGTTACTCAGCGAAGGCACACTGGTTTCGCTTATTACCAGCTCATGCAGGGTTGCTTTTTGAATCCAGCCATTGTTCAGGTCTTTATAAATATCTCCCCAGTAATGAGAACTTCCTTTAGTTGGCACTTCCATATTGGGCATAGGTTTTACCAGCATATAAAACGAGCTTTCTCCTGAATCGTATTCCAGCAATGCACAGGTTTTTTCATTTACCAGGCTCAGCCCTATAAATGAAAGGGTGATCTCTCCATTTTTAAAATAAGATCCTTCTGCCACTTGTGTACCAAGACTAACAAATGGCTGAGAAAAAGAAGCAGCATGAATAATTTTATCGCCTGCATGTTTTAAATCCTGCACACCATTTCCTGCCGCTGGCTTTTCACTAAATACACTCATGGAATGAAAATCTATAAAACTGTTATATACGTGATAGGTATTTTCAACCTGCAGACTTTTACCATTCTCATCCGTTAGTTGCTCAAACTTGCTGTGGTCAATACCAAATACCTGTCCTTTTATTTCATCCGCAGTGGAGGATAATGAAAACAAATATTTCCAGTTGGCAAGTGATGGAATGGATACAGCAGCGGCATTATTTACCTGAACCGTATATTTGATGCAGGTATATTCATCTCCCTTCAAAGGGTTGCCTGAAGGAACACAGCGCAGGTACAGGTGATAAATATCCAGCCCATTGGGGGTTCCATCCAGTGCATGTTTTTGCAATCTTGATTCCATTTCATAATACTGCGTATCTTTTGAATGCGCCGGAATTAAATTGTATTCCTTTTCCAATATTTTTTTTGCATTGGAAGCTTGCTGGGCTGATAAATAGAATGGTTGTAAAAATAGAAATACTGAAGCCAGTACAAGTGTGCAGATGATTTTTTTCATGGCAATTTTATTTGGATAAGTTGACAATAATATGTTGTCAAAATAAATTATGTAAATGTAAATTTTTTTCCCTGCATCCTGTTTGATAATATGCTTTAAAATGAAAAGTGATTTACTACAATGAGGCACTTATTGCATGAACACAGTGCTTACTATTTATGGTTACATTTCAAATTGTCGCAATCCCAAATGCCCCAACTTTCAGTAAAAAGGGTTGTCAACCTTAAAAGCACACTTACAATTCAAACATTCTTTTCAAAAAGGTTGACAACCCTCTGCCACCATTTGAAATGCACCCCAATTTATGAATCATCAAATTTTAGTTTTAAATTAGTTAAGGTTAAACTTGTTGCACTCCCGAAAACACAGAATATTTTTTCACTATTGTTATCACACATTCTAAAAAAAATGAAGGATGAAAAACAAACGGGAAACACCAATTGAAATTAGTAAAGCAGTATTTAAAAAAGCCGGCTATCAGCTCATTGATTCTATTGCTGATTTTATCAATACCATTGAAGAAAGACCAGTGACAACAGGAGAGTTGCCTAAACAATTGCAACCAATTATTGGAACAGCATTGCTTCCTGAAAATGGCACCCCTGTAGAAGCATTGCTTTCTAAAACCACAGCGTTATTATTCAATCATTCCCTGTTAAATGGTCACCCCAAATTTTTAGGTTACATTACTTCCTCTGCAGCTCCCATTGGTGCATTGGCAGATCTGTTAGCCGCTGCAGTTAATCCAAATGTTGGTGCCAATATATTAAGCCCGATGGCTACTGAAATTGAAAAACAAACGGTGAAATGGCTGGCAGAATTTATTGGTGTTTCTCCCAACTATGGAGGCATATTGGTGAGTGGTGGTAATATGGCAAACTTTACAGGTTTCCTGGCTGCAAGAACAGCAAAGGCTCCAAAAAGTATAAAAGAAAATGGTATCTCCAATGCAACAGATAAGCTGGTTGTGTATTGTTCAAAAACTACCCATACCTGGATTGAAAAGGCGGTTGTATTGTTTGGACTTGGTACCAAATCAATCCGGTGGATACAGGCCGATGCTGACAATAAAATGAACACCGGAATGTTAGAACAAACCATAAAAGAAGATTTAAAAAATGGCTGCAAACCCATTATGGTAATTGGGACTGCCGGCGACGTTAGTACAGGAGCTGTTGATAATTTGAAGGCGATTGCTGCAGTTTGTAAAGCGCATGATTTATGGTTTCATGTGGATGGTGCTTATGGTATTCCGGCCGCAGTTATACCGGAATTAAAAACAATGTTTGAGGGAATTGAAGAAGCAGATTCTATTGCCCTTGATCCTCATAAATGGCTGTATAGTCCGCTGGAAGCTGGATGTACGCTGGTGAAAGATCCCAATCATTTAACTGAAACCTACAGTTCTCATCCGGTGTATTACAACTTTGGAAATAACGAAGAAGCGGTTACACAAAATTATTATGAATACGGATTGCAAAATTCACGTGGCTTCCGGGCTTTAAAAGTTTGGCTGGCGTTACAGCAAGTGGGGAGAAGCGGTTATATTAAAATGATTGATGAAGATATTCAACTATCCAAATTGTTATTTGAGAAATCTGATCAACATCCGGAACTGGAAGCCATCACACAAAACTTAAGCATTGCAACATTTAGATACGTTCCATCTAACTATAATGATGAACCTGGAAAGAAAGAAGCGTATTTAAATATGCTGAATGAAATATTATTGAATGAACTGCAGCAGGGTGGTGAAGTATTTTTATCCAACGCTGTGGTTAATGAAAAGTATTGCTTAAGAGGTTGTATTGTAAATTTCAGAACCTCCAAAAAAGATATTGAAGAGATCATAGAAATTGTGGTTAGAGAAGGAAAGAAGATGCATAAAAAGTTACAGGAAAAATAACAATTCAGTTTTTAATCATAATAAACCAATGTCGTTTAGTTAAGCATTCTTCCAACTGCGAAGCAGTTAAATGTGATTAGCTCCGGCTTAAAACCCGGAGTTAATCAACGTTTTATAACGACCCTGAAGGGGTCGAATAATATTTCAGCCTTAACTAAACGACATTTGCATAATAAACAAGAATATACTATCCTACTTCTCCGGGGGTAAAAAAAATGATTTATATTTCCATCTTAAATAACTGCTTCATGACAAAAAAAATCAGCTGCTTCATTATCCTGCTTTCATTCGTTTTTGGTGCCAATGCACAAACAAAAAAAGACACTTCCTTATCAGACCTCAACAATTATTTTAAGCCAGTTAAATGGAGATCTATCGGCCCTTTCAGGGGTGGCCGTTCTGTAACAGCTACAGGTGTGGTGGGTAATATCAATACTTATTATATGGGCACCACCGGAGGCGGACTTTGGAAAACAGATGACATGGGAATAACCTGGAACAATGTCTCTGATGGCTTTTTTAAAACAGGTTCCGTTGGTGCAGTGTCTGTTGCAGAGAGTGATCCCAATGTTGTTTATGTGGGTATGGGTGAACATGCCGTACGGGGCGTAATGACATCCAGCGGTGATGGTGTTTACAAATCAACCGATGCAGGCAAGACCTGGAAAAAAATGGGACTGGATCTTACACAGCATATTGCCCGTGTGGTGATCCATCCAAAGAACCCGGATATTGTTTTTATTGCAGCGCAGGGTGCATTGTACAGTAAATCAAAAGAACGTGGTATTTATAAATCAGGTGATGGTGGTGTTACGTGGAAGAATGTGTTGTATGTGGATGATAAAACAGGTTGTACTGATTTATCCATGGATATGAACAACCCATCCATATTATATGCTGCCATGTGGGAGCATGGCCGCCAACCATGGAAAGTAACCAGTGGCGGGCCGGGCAGCGGATTGTATAAATCAACGGACGGGGGAGAACACTGGGATAAAATGCAGGAAGGCTTGCCAAAAGAAATGGGCAAAATGTCCATCGCTGTTTGCCGTTCCAATTCAGAAAAAGTGTATGCGTTGATAGAAAGCGACTGGGAAAAAGAAGCAGGTGGTATATATTTATCTAACAATGCCGGCAAAAGCTGGAGCCAGGTAACAGGCGATCACCGGTTGATACAAAGAGCATGGTATTATATAAAATTGTTTCCAGATCCTTTAAATGAAAATACGCTGTATGTAATGAGTGCACCAGCCATGCGTTCCATCGATGGCGGAAAGAACTGGGAAGATATATCCGGTACTCATGGGGATTATCATAACCTCTGGATCAATCCATCAAATTCTAATAACATGATCATAGCGGATGATGGAGGAGCGGCCATTACTTTTAACCAGGGTAAAACATGGAGCTCACAAAACAATATGCCCACAGCGCAATTTTACCGCATCAATACCGACAATCAATTTCCTTACCACATCTATGGTGGTCAGCAGGATAACAGTTCTGTAAATATTGCCAGCAGGGAACTGGGTGGCGGCGGTATCAGCAACGCCAGCTGGACCTACTCTGCCGGTGGCGAAAGTGCCTTCCTCGCTTTTAATCCGGATGATCCGCAGTTTGTTTTGGGTGGCAGTTACCAGGGCACCATTGAAGTGCTGGATACAAAAGCAAAAGCTGGCAGCAATATTATGGCAGCGCCCATTCAATATTTAGGTCGTGATGCAAAAGATATTAAATACCGTTTTAACTGGAACGCACCCATCATCTGGAGTAAACATGAACCTAATGTATATTATCATGGCTCACAATATTTGCTGCGTACAACAGATATGGGTAAAACATGGACGGAAGCATCACCTGATCTTACCCGGAATGAAAAAGAAAAACAGGGCAGACCGGGAGTACCTTTTACCAATGAAGCCGTAGGTGCAGAAAATTATGGAACGCTTGCTTACATCATGGAATCGCCGCATGAAAAAGGGGTAATCTATACCGGTAGTGATGATGGCCTGGTACAGCTTACCAAAGATGGCGGAGCACATTGGCAAAATATAACACCCACTGGTTTGCAGGAGTGTTTGATCAATGCCATTGAAGTTTCACCATTCGATAAAGCAACTGCATACATTGCCACCACCCGGTATAAATTTAATGACCATACACCCGGCCTGTATAAAACCACCGACTATGGTAAAACATGGATGAAAATAAATAATGGTATTCCTGCCGGTGCATTTACCCGTGTAGTGAGAGAAGACCAGGAAAGAAAAGATTTGTTGTTTGCAGGTACAGAATTAGGCATTTATATTTCATGGAACGGCGGAAAAGAATGGGTGCCCTTTCAATTGAATTTTCCTGTTACACCTGTAACCGATTTAAAAGTTCACCAGGGTAATTTAATTGCAGCCACATCGGGCCGCTCTTTTTGGATACTGGATGATTTGAATGTGATCCGTCAATATAAAAAAGATACTACCAATATTGCGCTGTTTGAGCCATCACCGGCTTACATCGTAAATGGTGGCAGCGAACTGGATGAAAGCAATCCTGATTTTAACGGCAGCAGTAAATACCGTGGTGTTAATCCGGCCACCGGTGTGGTGATTTATTATCAGCTTCCCAAACTAAAAGATACATCTGCCATTGTAACAATGGAAATAAAAGATGCTGCCGGAAATGTTGTGCATACATTCAGTTCAAAAGCAGACAGCACCTATAAAAAATATGATGGTGTTCCACCAGAGGAACCTGTATTAACCAAAGCAAAAGGATTGAATCGCTTTGTATGGAACATGCGGCATGCCACTATACCCGGTATAGCCAATGTGTATATTGAAAGCAGCTACCGTGGTCATAAAGCCATTCCGGGAAAATATACCATTACATTAAAAACAGGGGAGCAGCAGGCTACCACCAATGCCACTATTTTGCCTAACCCATTGTATCCAACCACGCCTGCAGAATACACAGCATACAACACTACCATGAACGGTATTGAAGCAGATATAACTACCATGCACAGGATGATCAATACCATGAATGCAAAACGGGAACAACTGGAACAGTTGCTGACAGCATTACCCGCCGATGAAAAATATGCTGCCATCAAAACACAGGGGCAGGCATTGGCAAAACGCATGAAGACCTGGGACGAAGACATGATACAGCGCAAGTCAAAAGCCTATGATGATGTAGAAAATTTCCCCAATAAATTTTCTGCCAATTATATGTTCCTGATGAACCAGACGGAAAGTGATATACCAAGGGTGAATCAACCTTCGCTTGATCTGCTGAAAGAATTGAATGCACAATGGATAGTATTAAAAAACAGGGGCACCGAAATATTGGCTGCAGCTATTCCAGCCTTTAATCAATTGCTGTGGCAGGCAGGGGTGGGAGCTATCTGGAAGAATTAAGGAATTAAAAAATTAAGCATTGATGGGCTGTCAACTGATGGCCCTTTTTTTATCTTCGGTTCCAGCCATACATTGCAAGTCCTCGCCACAAAGCAATTACACAAGGCTTCAGCTGTGGGCTTTCCATTCCTGTCTGGCATCCCTTCAACTGTTGATCTTTATTGAGCAGATTAAAACGGCACCCGTTGTTTTGTATCTGGCTATTGAGAAGGGTATTTTTTAATTCATTTCGAGCAACGTCCTCAATGAGCCATGAGCAGGGCTGAGGACGTTGCGCCAAAAGTGAAATAGTTAAAATAACTAGCAACGTCTTTTGTTCACCTCTGCTTTTCCTTTTAAGAAAGTACTCATTTATTTTATTAAATCAAAGTAAAGGCAACGTCGCTCAATGAGCCATGAGCAGAGCTGAGGACGTTGCGCCAAAAGTGCAGGGTGCTATCATAAAATAAACCCACTCTTTGCAGTATCTTTATTTTATGCCAGTAAAGCAAACTATCCCATACAACAGTGGAATATTTTTTTATCACTTTTACCTGTCATCAATGGTTGCCATTAATAGACAAAACAAATGGGTACGATATTGTTTACAACTGGTTTGATCATTTAAAAGCCAAAGGACATTATATCAACGGCTATGTTATCCTGCCTAACCATGTGCATGCACTCATCAGTTTTATTGATACTAAACAAAGTATTAATACCATCATCGGAAATGGTAAACGGTTTATGGCGTATGAAATAATTGAGCGGTTAAAAACAAACAATGAAACACAGCTATTGGATCAATTAGTCAATAACGTGGAAGCTGCAAGAAAACAAAATAAAAAACAACATGAAGTATGGGAACTATCCTTTGATTGGAAAGACTGCAGGAGCAACGATTTCATTTA
>JAYVLZ010000392.1:0-14975 GCA_043759175.1 Chitinophagaceae bacterium
AGTTTGGAGCCTTAACGGCCCTTAAGGGCGACCCCACTTTAGGGGAAGTCTCTAAGGGTATAGAAAAAGTGTTACCTATGTGGTGCTATACGACACTTAGTCGTTAATCAGGTGTGTCAGCAGGCCGTCTCTCAGCTTGGGCTCAAACCAGGTGCTCTTGGGAGGCATTACGTTGCCGCTGTCTGCAATGTCAAATAATTGCTGAATGGTTACCGGGTGCAGGCTGAAAGCTGCAGCCATTTCTCCACTATCTACTCTTTTTTCCAGTTCATTCAGCCCCCTGATTCCTCCAACAAAATCAATACGTTTATCTGTACGCTGATCTTTAATTCCGAAAAACGGATCTAAAATATTTTCCTGTAAAATGGTTACATCTAATATGCCAATTGGATTTTCAGAATACGTGCCTTCCTTTGCAGTAAGCTTGTGCCATTGCTTATTTATATATAAACCAAACTCATGGAGTTGCACCGGTGATACTGCTGCTACAGCTTTTTCAATGGCAAATTTTTCTGCTATTTTTTCTAACAGCTCATTAACCGTTAAACCATTCAGGTCTTTCAGCACACGGTTGTAATCCATAATGTGTAACTGGTTAGACGGGAACAGTGTTGTTAAGAAAAGATCTGCTCCGGCAGGTGCTTTTTTACCCAATGCCTGGCGCACTTTTGCCGCCGAGGCGGCACGGTGGTGGCCATCTGCAATATAAGTACAAGGAACATGTTTTTCAAAAAGTTCAGATATCCTGGCAATGGTATCAGTATCGTTAATGATCCAGATACTGTGCTGAACTTTATCATCAGCAATCAGATCATACACAGGATTTTTGTCTTTCTTCCATTTACTGATTAATGCATCAATTTCATCTACATTTTTATAAGCCAAAAAAACATTCCCGGTTTGTGCACCGGTAGTTTTGATATGATTGATCCTGTCCTGCTCTTTTTCCGGCCTGGTAAATTCATGTTTTTTTATCTGGTCATTTTCATAGTCATCCACACTGCTGCCACATACAAGACCTGTCTGGCTTACGCCGTTCCTTACTAATTGATAAATATAATAGCAGGCTTTACTTTCCCGGAACAATACTTTACGACTGGTAAATGCAACCAGATTTTCCCTGGCTGTTTCATAAACAATTTGGGAATGGACGTCAGTATCTTCCGGTAAATCAATTTCACTCTTGGTAATATGTAAGAAACTATTCGGATTGCCCTGGGCTTCAATCTTTGCCTCTTTACTGTTCAACACATCATAAGGGCGTGAAGCCACACTTTTAGCATGTTGTGCTTCGGGGCGTAAAGCTTTAAAAGGATGTATAGTAACCATTGAATAAGTTTGATAAAATAATTTAAAACTGGTTATGCATTTGCACCTGCAAATGTTTGCATGGCATTCACTAATACTTCCACGCTGCTTATTGGCAATGCATTGTACAATGATGCCCTGAAGCCACCTACCAGCCGGTGACCCTTAATACCTACAATATTTTTTTCCTTTGTATATGCTAAAAATTTTTCTTCCAGCGTTGAATCATTCATCACAAAACATACATTCATTTTACTCCGGTCTTCTTTAGCCACAGTGCCCGTAAACAATGGGTTGTTATCAATTTCTTCGTACAGCAAGGCTGCTTTTTCATTATTCAATTTTTCCACGGCAGCCACCCCTCCCATTTCTTTCAGCCAGCGCAGTGTAAGCATGCAAACGTAAACAGCAAACACAGGTGGTGTATTCAGCATGCTTCCGTCTTTTATATGGTTACGGTAATCCATGATGGTTGGGATGGGGCGCTTTATTTTACCCAGTATATTTTTATTTACCACCAGTAAATTCACACCTGCCGGCCCCATATTCTTTTGGGCTCCTGCATATATTAAATCGAATGCATTAAAATCAATCACCCGGCTAAAAATATCACTGCTCATATCTCCCACTAAGGGGATACTTACAGATGGAATTTTTTTCCATTGGGTTCCATAAATAGTATTGTTAGTGGTGATGTGGAAATAAACAGCATCATTTGGTACTGCGAAGTTTTTTGGTATTACGGTGTAATTGGTTTCCTTACCTGTACATACTATCGATACATTTCCAAACAGTTTTGCTTCTTTAATAGCCTTTTGGCCCCATACCCCGGTATCGGCATAAGCAGCAGTTTGTTTATCATCCAGCAAGTTCATTGGTACCTGCATAAATTGTGTAGAAGCGCCACCATGCAAAAACAACACTTCATGAGAATCTTTTAATTCCATCAATTCCCTTACCAAAGCACGGGCTTCATCCATGATAGCCTGAAAGGTGGAAGTGCGGTGTCCAATTTCTAATATAGATAATCCGGAATTATTATAGTTAAGCACCGCCTCAGCTGCCTGCCGAAAAACCTGCTGTGGCAATATAGAAGGCCCTGCGTTGAAATTATGTACCACCTGAAACAATTATTATTTAAAAAAAATGAATTGCAAAAGTAACTTTTTGAAAATGATTTTAGTCAACTAATTCTTAAAGGAGTGCATATTTAAAATTTGTGGATAAGAATGGAAAGTGCTGGTACTTTTTTATATCCAGTTAGGATACTTCTGTAACTCCATTACTCCTGTATTTGCTAAAGGCTTGAAATACAAAATTTTTCTTTTTTAGGAAATGTTGAACCCATGGTTACAACCAACATTAAGCATATTAAATTACCGAAAAAAGGGTATTGCATAAACAAGTCTGAAATTGCATCTTTGTATTCGCAACTATAATTAAAATAATTCGGCTCTTATTTCTATGGCATTTAGTGTCAGGTAATTTTTTCTCATACGCAGTTTGTTTTGGTAATAAAACCCCGTTATTCTTAATGGGGTTTTCAATATTTGTATTTCAAAGATTAATAAAAATTTGTAAAGTGCTAACTGCAGCAGAGAAATTAGCAGGATAATTTTACTCTTCTTTTGTCCAATTGCTGCATAATAGATCACAACTCAATTTTGATTCCGGGTTAAATGGTTTCCTCTATTTCTTTAGCATTAACGTTTGACAGGCTGGCTGGCTCTTCCACAAATTCATTCATGTAAATATTAAACAGTACAATGATATAATTTAACAGCAAGGGGCCAAATATCAAACCAATAAAACCAAATAAACTTAGCCCTGCAATAATCCCTAAAAGCGTAATAACGGGATGTACATCCCCCAGTTTTTTCATAATGGTGATACGGGCTAAATAATCAACATTGGCCGTAACAATTGCACTGTACAAAGCAAGCCCGATAGCGGAACCAGCATGACCAGTAGAATACATATAGATACACAGGGGTATCCAGATGATCATAGTACCAAGCACTGGTAAAAAGGAAAAAATACCTGTGAGAAATCCCCAAAGCGCCACATCTTTCACACCAAATATAAAATAGCCAATAGTTGCTGTAATTCCCTGTATCAATGATATAAGTGGTATACCAATGGCATTAGATTTAATAGTGGTCTTTGTTTCTGAAGCTAAAAGACTGGTATTTTCATCCTTCAGCGGAATAATTTTGAAAAGTGTTTTTTCCATTTTTGTTCCCGAGTACAACATATAGTACAGCAGAAATAACATCAATACCAGGTTAGTAACCAGGTTAGCAGTGCTGTTAAATAAAGAGGGTAATATGCTGCTTACTTTATCTATTGCGCCGTTGATTGTTTTTTCTGAAGTGATACTAAATCCGATTTTCTCCTGCACTACCATTAATGCATTTTTAAAACTTGCAATGGTTACAGAAGGATCATTCAATACTGCATTGATCTTTGGGCTGATCAATGTGGCGGCAAGATATATAGGCAACCCGAGTAAAAGAGAATAATAAAATATGAACAAGGTACATGCCCATCCTTTTTTCCATTTCTTTTTAAATACTAACTGAAAATATTTTTCCCTGCTTAGAATATATAAAGTAACAGCGCCCAGCAATCCCGGGAGATAGTTGTATAAATTTTGAATAACAACACTTACGAGTAATATCAATAAGATCAAAAAAAGTACCTGCTTAATCTTATGGTTAAACTTTTGATTCATTGTTTAAGCTGTTGAAAGAAGGGTAAAATATAATATTAATGATACAGGCAGTACTACAGAAAAAGCCACATTGTTAATTTATAAATTAGCTATTTTTTGTTTTAAACCCGGAAGTTTTTTAGATACCAGCTTAGCAGTAACGGCCTGCAGCGCAAAACCTGCCATCTTCATGAAAAGGCCTTTAGAATTATAAGTAATTAATTTTTTTATCAGCATGCCGGCCCCTATGCCAACTGAAGCTTTTAATGCATCCTGTTTTAAACTTTTAGAGCCCAACATTTCACTAAAAGCGCTTTTTACTAAATTAGAAGGACGCATGCTTTCGGCGGTATCCCTGGCCTGCAATTTTAATGCTGCCATTTGGTGAACTTCCAGCGACTCCAGTTCCTTAATTCTTTCCTCCAGGCCGCTCATTGTATTTATATCCTTCACTACTTAATAATTTTATCGATGAATAAATTACTGAGCGGATCCTGTATCCATTTTTTTCTATTGAAAAAAAATAATAAGCCAACAAGGGCATAAAACCCACCAATAATAAAAAAACCATAACTCAGATTGTTAAGCTTACTGCCAATAAGGTAGGCAAATCCAAAACTAACAATAGTGAGTGCTGCACCACTAAATACCACTACCATCATAACAGCCACTAAACTGGATAATGATGCTGAAATCTTGCCTGCTGCCCTCAGTTTTATCAGCTCTATTTTCGTTTCTGCAACATCACTTACAGAAGAAACAAGCTTTTCAATGTTATCAATGGTTGAATACATATTGGTAAATTTTGCCCTTGCCGCTTATTGAGCAAGGCGCTGATTACTTAAGAAAGATTTGCTTTGGCATCAGCTTTCAGTGAGTTAACCTGTGCTTTTACTTTTTCACTCATTTCCTCTGCATCCTCCTTGCTGTTTGTGTAGGCTTTTTTTAGTTTAGCCAAAAAATCATCATAAGAAGATTTTAAAGAACCAGACATATCTTCTGCCTTGTCCGAAATTTTTTTTCTTGTATTAGAACCAGTGTCCGGTGCTAATAAAATGCCCACCAATGCACCCACTGCGGCACCTGCCACAAATCCTAATACTGCTTTTGTGTTACTCATAAAATTGATTTTTTAATTAATAATGTATAGATGATGAAAAAATAAAAAAATGAAATACTTATTCCTGATCCGGTACGTCAATATAATAATTACCGGGTTTTATAAATAGAGACTGAGAGAAAAAAAGAACCCACATTACCATTATAAGGCAAACACTTGTAAACAACCATAACACTTTCATAGATTTAATTAACTGGTTAAATAATTTTCTTTACAGTTATAAGATGTATTATGGGTATAAGATGTATTAACTGGTGCTCCTTTTAAAAAAAAGCGACAATACAAAAAGTACAATAAAGATGAAGAACAATATTTTTGCAAAGGAGGCTGCACTTGCAGCAATACCTCCAAAGCCAAATATGGCGGCTATAATAGCTATAATGAAAAATCCCACTGACCATCGTAACATAAAAAAAAATTAACTTGTTAAGATATTTATTTCAATAACTTAAAAGGAAATACTGTGCCATTTAAAATGTAATTAATATTCAAAGAATTTTGTTTAACACTGTGGTTTTTTATACCCAAGGTGGGAAAACATAGAGCAGACTATGGCATGTTTTTTATATCTTAATTAACAACAGAATAAACCGCACGAACTCTGTTGATAAACAATAAACCGGATGAAAAGAATTTTCGAAAAGGTAAAAGCCGATAAACGAATTATTATTGGCTACAGTGCTTCGTTGTTTTTATTGCTGGTTACTTACCTGGTAACACTGCTGGCCAATAAAGAATTAAAAGACAGATCAGACAGGATGGATCATACTTACAATGTTCTTTTTAACCTGGAATATTTACTCTCCACTATAAAAGATGCTGAAACAGGTGTGAGGGGTTATGCCCTCACAAAAGATATCAATTTTCTGGAACCTTACATTCACAGCAAAGAAGTAGCAGACTCTATTTATAATTATCTGTTATTACAAACAAAAGATAACCCCATCCAGTTCACCAGAATGAACGAATTAAAGTCTGTGATGGATAAGCGGTATGAACTGTTTGAAATATCTCTTAACTATTATAAAAATGAGGTTACCGATACCACTGTTGATTTAAGATCAGTACAATTAGAATCAAAAAGATCGATGAATAAAATAAGACTGATGGTAAGCATTATGCAAAATGAAGAGAAAAATTTACTGAACATCAGGGATGCACAGTTAAAATCCACTTTTTCATCCATCAATACAATCACTATTACATCCCTGTTACTTACACTCCTGCTGGTAATCATTGGTTTTGTTACCTACACAAATGAAAACAAAGCCCGTAAAATAGCCATGCAAAACATCAAAGAATACCAGGAACAGTTAAGCAAACGGATTGATGAATTAAATAATGCCAACGCACAACTGGTACAGATGCGTAGTATGGAAAAATTTGCTGTAACGGGGCGTATTGCCAGAACCATTGCACATGAAGTAAGAAATCCGCTGACCAATATTAATCTTGCCACCAGCCAGCTAAAAACGGACATACCTGCCGCTGATGAAAATATGCTTTACCTGTTTGATATCATTGACCGCAACAGTAGCCGTATTAATAAGCTCATATCAGACTTACTGCAAACAACTAAGTTTTCAGAATTGAGTTTTACAGTGGTTTCAATAAATGACCTGCTGGAAGAAACGCTTTTAATGGCAAAGGACAGGATAGGGCTAAACCATATAACCATTGAAAAAAAATACAATCCCAATATCAGGATAAATGTGGATAAGGAAAAAATGAAGATTGCATTTTTAAACATTATCATCAACGCTATAGAGGCAATGGAGCCGGATAAAGGGATACTAAAGGTGGGCACTAAAATAGATGGAAAGGTGTGTGTGGTAAATATTTCAGACAACGGTATTGGTATGGATGAAATCTCTCTGGGAAAACTATTTGAGCCTTATTTTACCAATAAGCCAAACGGGAATGGACTGGGGCTTGCCAATACACAGAATATTATTTTTAATCATAAGGGTACCATCAATGTATCAAGCACCGAGGGAACCGGAACAACTTTTGTAATCAGGCTTGCTATTGCTTAAAATAATATAAGGATAAGAGTGTGGCGGGCTGGGCAATGTTTTCCACACCTGTAGATTTGATTGCCCTCTAATACCTGTTATACAGGATATACCTGTTGAATAGCTTTTTTTATTTCGGACGCAGAAAATGGTTTTGAAATAAAAACATCTGCTCCTTCCATTAGCGCTTTCCTCCTGTCTTCAGGCGTATCATGCGCTGTTACCATTACTATTTTAGTCTCCGCATGTTCTTTTTTAACGTAGCTGATAAAATCAATTCCATAGCCATCGGGCAGGTGATTATCAAGAAAAAGAAGATGGGGATTGTTTTTTCTTAAATAAGATTTGCCTTCATTGATTGAATTGACGAACTGTACCTCCAGGTTATTATTGCGAAGGATATTGCTTAATAAAAAACAGATATCAGATTCATCATCTATGATAAGGGCAGTGTGAGTATTATTTTTTCCAGCATCAAGGTTCATAATAGTAAATACATTTCCATTTATAAATTCATCAAATAATCAGCCATTTTTAATAATCACTGTATACCACATTTATTACTAATTTGCATCCGGTGCCTGGATGCTGCTCAAATCTAAAACGGTATTGGCATTATTTTGTTATATATACAAAGGGAAAATTTCAATCTTATTACCGTCGTTTATTAAATTAAAAAAATTGACAGATCATGAAAAGAATTCTGATTATTGATGATGATATAGACATGTGCCAGCTATTGTCGAGATTTTTGCAACGAAAAGGTTTTGAAACCGAAATTGCAACCAATGGCAAAAAAGGCATTTTGGCTTTTAAAGAATCAACATTTGACCTTGTGCTTTGTGATTTTAGATTGGGAGATAAAGAAGGAACTGAAGTATTAAAAGAAATCAAACAAATAAATCATGATGTTCCCGTGATCATCATCACGGGCTATTCAGATATTAAAACAGCGGTGGAAATAATTAAACAAGGTGCTTTTGATTATATCACCAAACCGCTGGTTCCCGATGAAGTATTAAATCTGATAAACAAAGCACTGGATAAAAATAGTAACAATAATAATTCAACCTCCTCAATAAATAATGCCCTTCCAAAAAACAACTCCTTTAATGAAGAAGGCAAATCACAATTTATGGTGGGAAAATCTGCAGGAATAAAAGAAGTATACCAGCAAATAAAAACCATCGCTCCCACTAACTACAGTGTTATAATATATGGTGAAAGTGGAACAGGCAAAGAAGTGGTGGCTAAAACGATTCATGGCTACAGCGACAGGAAAAATAAGCCATTTGTGGCGCTGGATTGCGGAACGCTTTCAAAAGAATTAGCAGCCAGCGAAATGTTTGGCCATGTAAAAGGATCTTTTACCGGGGCACTCAGCGATAAAGAAGGCTTGTTTGAAACAGCTAACGGCGGCACTTTATTTTTAGATGAAGTAGGAAATCTGCCCATGGATGTACAGGTTGCATTACTAAGGGTTATACAGGAAAGAAAGTTTAAACGGGTGGGGGGCAATAAAGAATCAACTGCAGATATAAGAATACTGGTAGCGTCTAATGAAAATTTGAAAGATGCATACTCTGCCGGTAAATTCAGGGAAGACCTGTACCATCGTTTCAATGAGTTTTCCATTCATATTCCACCGCTGAGGAGCAGAACGGAAGACATCCCGTCTTTCGCAAAATTTTTCCTGGATCAAACTGCGGTTGAATTAAATAAAAATTTAGAAGGTTTTGAAGAGGAAGTAATGCAATTGTTTCTTGAATACAACTGGCCGGGCAACCTGAGAGAATTCAGGAATGTGATCAGGCGTGCTGCATTGCTTACTACAGGCGGACTTATCAGCAAAAATGCACTGCCCTGGGAAATTGTAAGCGGACCGCTTCCCGAATCGGCTACTACTGCTGGTGCTTCTATAATGGAAAAAAACACAGCACCTGTGGCGGCATTAAAAGATGCTGCAGCTTATGCAGAATATGAGACCATCATGAATGTATTAAAGCAGGTTAAATTCAACAAAACAAAAGCTGCAGAAATTTTACAGATAGACCGCAAAACATTGTATAATAAAATCCGGAATTTTGAAGAAAGTAATCAATAATACCTGCCTTTAAAAATTCAAAAAAAATAATTTGTTATAAAATTAAGAACTCCTTAATGGGGTTCTTTTTCCTTGATGGATGTGCATGCTTTCCCATAATGAGGAATGAAATACTCAAGACATTTTATTACAATGATACCACTCATGGCACATACATTGCCATATACCTATAATCAAGTATTGAAGCCTTTTAAGATGTATTAAAAGAGCCAGTACTTACTGCAAAATATTTTATAAACTATACTTAACACTTAAAAAAAAATTATATGCAAGACAGAATAAATGAGATGCAGACACTGAGTTATATTTTAGAAAAACTCCGTATGAAACGGCATGACAACGAATTTATAATGGAAGGCGAATTCTTTACCACCAAAAATGGAAATAAATACAAACCTGAAAATCTGACCATTATTAAAACGTATCGTTTTGAAGGTGAATCAGATCCATCTGATTCATCCATTCTGTATCTGATAGAAGCGAATGATGGCCTGATTGGCTACAGCATAGATGCTTATGGTGTATATACCAATCATGATGCGGCCTATGATGATTTTATAAGAAAGATACAGGTAATGGACAGGGAAGAACAATTGATATTTGATTTGGAATAAGCAAATGAATTAATCAGGATACCCTTTGCTTCCCCTGGATGGCTTAAAATAAATTTCAGAAATGAAGTCACTACAACAAGAAGAAATACATAAGTTCAAAGCAATTGTTGAAAGTATTAAAACGGGCATTCTTTTTACCCGTTCAGGGATAGACAAATTGAAAGGCAGACCAATGACAACTATCCGGGTGGATAACAATGGCGACCTCTGGTTTTTTACAAATGAATTCAGTGGCAATGTATATGAAATATGTAAGAATAATGAAGTGTTTATCAATTATGCAAATCCATTCATTAATACTTATGCTGTGGTAACCGGCAAAGCTTATTTAACCAGAGAGATCAATAAAATAAATGAATTGTATGCTCCTGTCATCAAAACGTGGTTTCCTGCAGGATTAAATGATCCGAATTTATTACTACTCAGGATTGAACCAGATGAAGTGAAATATTGGAACGGCAATTCCGGCAGGATTGTTACTTCTTTTAAGATACTTTCTGGTATGTCTTCTGATGATGAATTTATAAATGGAAAAATTATTAAAGCTGATTTAAATTATTTATAGAACTATATGAATCTAAAGGCCGGATATCCATTTTGGCTGATTAAAGATGGTTTACCATTTAATTATCCGGCACTTTCGCAGCATGTAAAAACTGATGTGGTGGTAATGGGTGGAGGTATATCCGGTGCCCTGGCAGCGTGGCAATTAATTAATAGTGGTATTGATTGTATAGTGGTGGATGCAAGATCCATCGGGCTGGGAAGCAGTTGCGCCAGCACCTCTTTATTACAATATGAAATTGATACTCCTTTATCATCATTACAGAATAAAGTTGGATTGCAGCATGCAGTTCGTTCTTATCATTTATGCAGGCAATCAATAACAGCATTAGGAGACATTGCAAAAGAAATAAAATTTAAGGATTTTGAGTATAAGCAGAGCTTATATTATGCAGCTTATAAAAAGGATATTCCTTTTTTGAAAAAAGAATTTAATATCAGAAAACAACATGGTTTCAAGGTTGAATTGCTGGATAGCGATGCAGTAAAAAAAACGTTTGACTTTTCAGCGCCGGCAGCTATGTTAAGTAAAGACGGGGCACAAACAAATGCATACCAATTTGCTCACCACCTGCTGCAGGCCGGTATTGAAAAAGGGTTGAAAGTATATGACAGAACTAATATCATACACATCAATCATCAACCAAAACAGGTAGTGCTTACCACAGAAAAAAACTACAGTATTACATCAAAAAAGATGGTATATGCTACAGGTTACGAAGCAGGTAAATATATCCGTAAACCAATAGTAAAACTGCTATCCACCTTTGCCACTATCAGTGAATATATGGAAACAGGAAGGCCATTCTGGAACAAGGATGTATTAATCTGGAATACTGCTGATCCTTACCTGTACATGCGTACCACAAAAGATAACAGGATATTGGTTGGCGGAAGGGATGAAGATTTTTATAATCCATCCAGGAGGGATAAACTAATTGTAACAAAAGCAAAACAGTTATCAAAAGATTTTAAAAAACTTTTTCCGCAGCTGCCTTTCAAATCAGAATTTAACTGGGCAGGCACTTTTGGATCTACCAAAGACGGGTTGCCATTTATAGGACGCTATAAGCCCTTATCCAACAGTTATTTTTCATTAGGTTTTGGAGGCAACGGTATTACATTTAGCCAGGTGGCTGCCAATATTATTTGTGACCTTGTATTGGGCAAACCCAATAAGGATGCAACTATTTTTTCTTTTGACAGAGTTTAAATTTTAAAAAATGAAAAAGACAAATCAAAATAAAAAAAACTTTAAAAAGGTATTTGATAAATTTTCAGGCAGCGTTACAAAAGCCACCGGATCACCTGCTGCATTTATGATTGCGATGGCAGTGGTAATTATCTGGGTCGTTAC
Source organism: Chitinophagaceae bacterium (assembly GCA_043759175.1). Lineage (GTDB taxonomy): Bacteria > Bacteroidota > Bacteroidia > Chitinophagales > Chitinophagaceae > Ferruginibacter. The sequence continues at coordinate 11,796 of JAYVLZ010000392.1, forward strand.
CGGACCACTTTTTAAATTTTCTGATACCTGGCAACTGGTTATTAATACCGGAACTACTATCATTACATTCCTGATGGTATTTTTAATTCAGCAATCGCAGAATAAAGATACCATTGCCTTACAGCTAAAGTTAAATGAGTTAATTGCATCCAGCGGAAAAGCCAGCAACCGGTTAATTGATATTGAAGACCTCACTGAAGATGAATTAATAGTATTGAAAGAATTCTATATCAAGCTTTCTAAACTGTCTGCAAAAGAGAATGATTTGCATACCAGCCATTCATTAGATGAAGCCGTAAGTATACATGAACAAAAATCAGAACATAAAAAATAATATTAACCATCAAAAAAAGTTTTATGAATAAACATTATTTAAGCAAATACCTGGTGTTGCTATCAATCGTTTTTAGTCTTAGCGGGTGCGAAGCCATTGGTGCAATTTTTAAAGCCGGCGTTTGGTCAGGAATATTACTGGTGGTGCTGGTGGTGGGTTTGATCATTTTTATCATAAGCCGTTTAGGTAAACGCAAATAAGAAAGGATGCCTTTGTGACATCCTTTAACCTATAACCAAACCCTGAAACCTAAATTTATATTTTTCTAAATGAATAATCTCTTAACATTCTGAATTGAAGAAAGGCACATAATAATCCATTCAGTTGATACCTTACCATACTCCTTAATTCTTTAAGAACTACTGACTGGTTTAAAATTTCTCTGTAAGCAACCAAAATCCTGTTTTCACACTTACCACAATACTCATAAATATCTTTTGTATTTTGTATATTAAAAGTATCTTCTTTGTTAACAGTTTCTTCGTTTATGATTTCGGCATCGCCTCCCAAACTTTCAATCTGGCACCTTAGTTCATTTAAATATTGATTACTTTCCTGAAGAAATTGAATCAACGTTTCCTTCAGCTGCCTGTTATCTGTAATTAATGCAGCATGCTCAAAATTTGACTTTTCCACCTTTAAAACTAAAAATAATTTTGTAAGACTGTTCAATACTGCTGCGGGGGCCTTATAAACAAAGTTAGTAGTGTACATGGGTGCAAAATTTATAAGTGAATAATTAAATACGCAATTTCTATGCCGCTAAATGTATATTCAAAAAAAAATTAGCTTTATAAATACTGTAGAATGTTTTTAAAAACTGCAGAATGTTTTCTCAGCATAAAAATACTAATAATTGTGATTAATGTGGGAAATAATTGATCAAATTTTATAAGAAAATAAAAGAAAATGATGAACGGTTTTTTTCACTTAATCCTCCTGCCGGCCAATCATTTTGCCAGAACCTTTCCATGCAGTATTCAGTTCTTCAAATTCTTTTAAATCAGCTTCGGAAAGCTGGTTTTTAGATAATGACCTGAGATCTGGCTGCCCTGCATTTACCCAGGCTGTGTACCAAAATGAAGCAACAGAAAAAATAGATAATTTCATCCTTCGTTCCACCATGCCATTCAGCATATTATTAAATGCAATGGTAAAAGAAGATGAATACTGGCGTATTATTGCAGCATTACGGTTTTCAAAAGAGTATTTCTGATCAGTTGAAAATTTCGCAGTGAGTTGCTTTTCAAAATTCAATACAGAATCTGATGCTTTGGCGCTTTCCAGTACTCTTGCCCATGCATAATCCAATGGATTGCTGATGTATTGAGCTTTCCCTATAAAAAAATTGAACTCTTTTTCTGCCAGCAGTTCTGGCACCCGGCTCTCCCAAAACCCATGAATACCTTTTTGGTTGGTATATTGCCCGTTATGATTGCTGTTAGCATGAAGGGGTACATGAGAGTCGGCAATATAATGGCCTATCTCTGCACTGTTCTTCAATATTTTGCCCAGGTTTTTTTCTTTAAAAGCATCTGTTAAGCGGTACAGCATACTCTGGATATGCCATGGCACTATACCATAAGCTTTTAAGGAATCTTCTCCAAATTTTGCAACCGCATCTTTCCATTTTCTTGGGAGGTTATCATAAGGATAATCTCCATAATGATCAATGTCTAAATAATGCCTTGGCCCTTCATCCTGCACGGCATAACGGCGCTTATCCGGGTCAACAGCATGTTCACTTAAAAAAGCAATATTGGGTTTATACAGCACCATCATTTCTGGAGGAAGCAGGAAAACAGCATAGTAGTTTATTTTTTGATGGCCGAAAAAACCCCAGCAGTAACTGGGCAGATATGCAATGAGCAAAATGCCGGTGAACAAAATATTAGCTACTGCCTTCTTCATGTTTAATAGTTATAAATCCAAGCTACAAATAATTGAGTAAAAGAAATGTGAGCCGGTTGAGTGATGTAATTTATACTTAAAAAATGTTTCTTTTAAACAAACCTGAAAAGTAAAACAAATACAATCATCATATCATTCTTCTACATCTGTTACGCCGCCACTCACCGCAAATTTCATAGTTTGCGTAGCGCTAATATTGGTGATTGACCTCACTCTTTCTTTTGGTATAATATAAACATTCCCGGCAACGGAATAAGACATCGGTATATAAACAGCCACATATTCTTTAAAGCCAAACTCATGCATATCGTCCTGTGTAATAAATCCTACCCTCCATACATCATTATCATCCACATTGGCCAATACGTTCCGGGTAAATTTTTTTTTCTCTCCTGCAAATGCTTCAAAAAAATCTTTCAGTGTAGAATAAATAAACTTGATACCGGGAGTTTTTTCCAGCAGCTTATCAAAGCCATCTACCAATTTACCAAAAATAAAGGACGACGACAGGTAACCAATTAAAAATACAAATACAATCACCCCTAAAAACCCCAGCCCGGGAATGCGCCGGATATTACCAGCCTTATCTTCCATTAAAGTGGGCATTATGCTATGGATAAAGTTGGGCAAAATACCATCTATAAAATTAAAAACGACGGTGATGGCCCATATAGTGATAGTTATGGGAGCCAGCACCAGTATGCCTTGTATAAAATACTGGATAAACTTTTTGTAATCGAAAGACTTTTTCATAAAACTGTTTTGAGCCCTAAAGATAGTTGATTAGTAAAATGGCGTGTACAATGAATAAATTGTTATGAGTGGTCAAAAAAAATGATGGAAACTTTGGTAACGATAAAAGTTTCCTTAGTTTTGTGCCCGATTATGATAGCAGAAACTACATTAGACAGAATAAAGCACAAAGCACATGATTT
>JAYVLZ010000393.1:0-21537 GCA_043759175.1 Chitinophagaceae bacterium
CTGGTAAATCATTTTTCATAATAACTTTTTTTATTGGTTATAATTTTCTTTCTGATTCTTTTATCGGCAGATCATTGATACTTGCATATCTTTTTCTCATCAATCCATTTTCATCAAATTCCCAGTTCTCATTTCCATAGGCCCTGAACCACTGTCCTTCTGCATTTTGATATTCATATTCAAACCGAACTGCCATCCTGTTTTCACGAAAGCCCCACAATTCTTTTTTCAATTTATAATTCAATTCCTTTTCCCATTTCTTTTTTAAAAATATCTTCACTTCCTCCCGGCCATTGATAAAATCCGTTCTGTTTCTCCATTCTGTATCTACTGTATAAGCCAGGGAAACTCTTTCGGGGTCTTTGCTGTTCCAGGCATCTTCTGCCAGTTGTACTTTCTGTAACGCCGTTTCCATTGTAAAAGGAGGAAGCGGAAGTTTTTGTTCCATGTTATTTATTTTTAGTTGTGATAAACATTCAGTGCAAAATAAATTTGCCCTGAAAATCAATTTAGCAATTTCTGCTTCCAGTGATTGCTGTTTGTCTTTTGCATATCAACGGTGCAGCTCATTTGCATAAGAAATCATTTGTTTTTTGAGCTGATTATAATCAATCCCCTTATAAATATACTTCACAAAATCAGCGTTTTTGATCTTTGTACTTTTAATTTCTGTTATCATTTTATTTTTTTTAAACGATACAAAGTTGAGATGAAAGAAGCAGGATAAAAATGGAGGAACAACGCAAAGAGATGGACAAATTTCCCCTTTCCCTCCTACCGCCCACTACTAAAGCAAAAGCCAGGATCATTCCACGGCTTTCGCTTTATTGAAAATTTTAATTTTGACGGGCAACAGAAACTACTTCCAGTGAGGGAGCCAAAGGAAAATCAATGGGCACTTTTGTAAGATTATGCAAATAGTTCATCGCTGTTTTATCACTCACCTGCAATATCAAATCTACAAGACTTTCATTGGTATATCCCTGCGCAAAAAAATCATCCACTAAATCTCTATCTGCATTACCACGGTTTTTAGTGATGCTGGCAGCTAACTTAATCAATGCATTCAGTTTGGCATCATCCGCTTTTGCCTTGCGGATATCCAGTAACTGTTCATCATTAAAGCCATTCATTTTGCCAATCAAAGAATGGGCGCTCAAGCAATACAAACAATTGTTTACCTGGCTAACAATAAGGTTTACCGCTTCCTTTTCTCTGTTACTCAAAGTAGTCTTAGCATTTTGATAAGCCAGGTATCTTCCTAAACCATTGTCGGAATAACCAATCATTGCATACAGGTTCGGAACAAAACCCAACGCTTTTGTCAGGTTGTCAAAAATTGCCTGGTTGGCTGGGGCTACTTGTTCTCTTGCTGGAACTGTGAAATTTTTCATTTTTATTTTTTATTTTTTTTGTCATTATTGACGGTACAAAGATGTCCCGTTTGTCATCTTAAAAAAATGGATAAACAACGCCAGTACATGGACGATTTTCTTCACCGGTATTTTTATTTTGATAAGTGGTAATGCAACATTCATTACCTGTAAAGTGTTTTTTCAATACATTTGCCATATGACATTTTTCACCGACTTTGGCCGTTACCTGCTGATGCTGAAAGGAATGTTTTCCAAACCGGAAAATCCTAAGATGTACTGGAAAGAATTTATGCATCAATGTAATGATATCGGCATTGGCTCTCTTGGCATTGTTACCATCATTTCTGTTTTTATTGGCGCTGTAAGTGCAGTGCAAACTGCCTACCAGTTAGTGAGCCCCATCATACCAAAAGAAACCATTGCACAAGTTGTAAGAGATACTGTGATACTGGAGTTTGCCCCCACGCTGGTATGTATCGTACTGGCAGGTGTTATTGGCAGTAAGATTGCCAGTGAACTGGGTAACATGAGGGTAAGTGAACAAATAGATGCACTGGAAATTATGGGCATTAATACAAAATCATATTTAGTGATGCCAAAAATTGTGGCTGCCCTGGTAACCATTCCGCTGTTGGTGGTTGTTTCTATGGTGCTGGGTATCTGGGGTGGAAGATTGGCAGGCGTTGCATCCGGCATACTTTCAGCAGAACAATTCGATAAAGGATTGCTTTCCCAATTTGTTCCATATAACGTAACTTTTGCTTTAATAAAATCTTACACATTTGCCTTTATTATCAGCAGCATACCTGCCTACTATGGCTATTATGTAAAAGGCGGGGCTTTGGAAATTGGCAGAAGCAGCACTAAAAGTGTGGTGGTAAGTTGTATCATGCTGCTGTTTGCAGACTATGTATTGTCTCAATTATTATTAAACCCTGCTACCTGATATTCATGATCGAATTCAAAAATATTCATAAACAGTTTGGTGATAAAGTAGTGCTGGATGATGTAAGTCACCGAATGGAAACCGGTATGTGCAACCTCATTATTGGCACCAGCGGCAGTGGCAAAACTGTATTACAAAAATGCCTGGTAGGTTTGTTTGAACCAGATAGTGGTGAAATTATTTACGATGGCACCAGCTTTACAGACATGACAGAAGAAAACCGTAAAGAACTGCGTCAGCAGATCGGTATGCTTTTCCAGGGTTCTGCATTGTTTGACAGTATGACGGTAGAACAGAATGTAATGTTTCCGCTGGATATGTTTGCCAAAATGAATCTTGCAGAAAAAAAGAAACGGGTAAATGAAGTGCTGTCAAGGGTGAACCTGGTAGATGCCAATAAAAAGTTTCCTGCTGAAATAAGTGGCGGTATGAAAAAAAGGGTGGGTATTGCAAGAGCCATTGTACTGAATCCAAAATATTTATTTTGCGATGAACCCAATTCAGGCCTTGATCCGCAAACCAGTATGCTGATCGATAAATTGATTTACGATATCACCAAAGAGTTTAACATGACAACGGTAATCAATACCCACGACATGAATAGTGTGATGGAGATCGGCGAAAATATCCTGTACATGTACGAGGGCAAAAAAGAATGGACCGGCAATAATAAAGAGATCATCTTCTCCAAAAATAAACTCCTCAACTCTTTCATCTTTGCATCAGAATTTTTACAGGATGCCAAAGACATGCGGATGCTGGAGGCCCGGGGCAAAATTGATAACGACAGAAATATGGACGAGATGCTGAAATAACAGGATATCCATTTTAAAAAGATTACCGAATGAACTGAAATTATAACCCCAATTTTTATTAAAAAGCCCCGGAAAATTTCCAGGGCTTTCAATTTTTATTTTACTTCCTTCCCTTCCGAATCAATGTATTGAATTGGCCCGAGATTTAACTCCTGTATTCCTTTTTCAATTTTAGAACGGTCGCCTACTATTACCCAGGCAAGGCTGCCAGGTTTGATTACTTTTTTAGCGGCATTCTGAATATTTGGCAATTGCAGGCTCTGCAGCATAGCAGCATAATTATTAAGATACGGAATGCCACGGTTATATTTAATGGCGTCCTGCAATGACCCCAGCACAGCACCATTGGTTTCCCATGTTCCGGGTAGCTGCAGTATTGAGTTACCCCTCACTTTATTAAACTCTGCTTCTGTTGCCGGTTTGTCATTTACATATTGTGTCAGTTCTTTTTGCAACTCCATTACCGACTCTTTTGTTTTGTCTGTTTGCACCGGTGCATAACCCGTAAAGAAACTGGGGCCCTTTGCATCAATATTTACAGAAAATGCCCCATAGCTCCAGTGCTTATCTTCACGCAGGTTCATGTTAATACGTGCAGTAAATTCTCCTCCCAGTATTTTATTCATCATTTGAATGGGCTCATAATCCGGGTCTTTTGCTGAAGGACTTACTTCTGCCGCAAAAATAATTGACTGCAGTGAACCGGGCTTGTCAATAATATACACCGCCGGTTTGGAAGGCAGTTCCACTTCGCTAATATTTTTTTGCTGTACTGCCTTTGCTTTCCATCCTGCAAGGCTTTTTTCCAGTTTTACTTTTAATTCGTCTGCTGTAATATCGCCTACCACTGCAAGTGTGGCGTTGTTTGGTACAAACCATGCCTGGTGAAATTTCACCAAATCATCCCTTACTATTTTATTTACTGATTCTTCGGTACCGCTTCCTGTAAAAGGATTACTGTAAGCATGGCCTTTACCATACAATAGCTTTGGCAGTATCCGCAAGCCCATCAAAACAGGTTGCGCCTGCTCCTGCTTAATAGAAAGCAGTTGTTCTTTTTTTACCCTGTCAAAATCCTTCTGCGGAAAAGACGGGTTAAGCAAAACATCTGTGAACAAAGAAAGTGATGCATCAAAATTAGCAGTGAGTGCATTCAATGAAAGATAAGTTTTATCAAGGTCTGACCTGCTGCCGACAGATGCCCCAAGATCAGCCTGCATGTCACTGATCTGCAAAGACGTTTTTGTTTTTGTTCCTTCCCTCAGCATGTTTCCGGTAAGTGATGCAAGTCCCGGAAGGCCAAACTGATCTGCAGCATAACCTGCATCCAGCATCAGCGACATATCTACTACCGGTACAGATTTTCTTTCCACCAATGATACTTTTAAACCATTGCTCAGTGTAAACTCTTTTACCTCCGGAAATTTTACCACTGCAGGTGCACCCATCGTCGGCTGCACAGTTCTGTCAAGGGCAGATGAATCTGCTGTAAAATCGCCGTAAGGCAATATATCCAGCCTGTACTCTCCATTGGTTAACCAGGCAGCCGCTGCATCTTTAATATTTGCAGGTGTTGCATCTGCAACTCTTTTATACACCGTTTTAAAATAGTCCGGGCTACCGCCAAATACTTCGTTCTGGATGAGGATATCGCTTTTTCCACCAAAGCCGCCAATACGTTCAACTCCTTTTATAAAACCGGTAAAGGCCCTTGTTTTTGCCCTGTTTAATTCTGCAACCGTAACACCACCCGTAATTAGTTTTCTTAACTCGTCATTAATCACATCATTTATTATATTTAATTGCACACCCGGTTTTGCATCGGAGAATAAATTAAACTGCCCTCCGATTTCATTTTCCTGGGTGTATGCAAAAACGTTATTGGACAATTGTTCATCATACACCAGTCTTTTATACAGCCTTGATGTTTTACCATTGGTAAGTATGTCTAATAAAATATTCAGGTAGGTCATTTCCTGTGTGCCCCAGCCTGGTACATTCCATGTTTTTTGGATACGGCCCTGCGGCACCCTGTCCTGTGCAAGCTGGTAGTGATTGCCATTCATCTTTGCCGTCCATGCAGTATGTTTTGCAATGGGCGGACCAGCAGGTATATTGCCAAAATATTTTTTTACTTTTTCCAGCGCCTCTTCAGCTTTTATATCCCCAGCAATACAGATTACCGCATTGTTTGGGCCATAGTAAGTCTTAAACCATTCCTTTACATCATCTAATGAAGCTGCATTTAAATCTTCCATAGAACCAATCACCGACCATGAATAAGGATGCCCTGCAGGATAGGTACTCTTAACCGTTAGTTCTTCTGCAACAGCGTACGGCTGGTTCTCTCCCTGCCTTTTTTCATTTTGCACCACTCCCCGCTGTTCACTCAGTTTACCACTGTCAATAGCTTTCTGCAGATAACCCATCCTGTCACTTTCTATCCACAAAACTTTATCCAGTGCAGCAACAGGAAAATTTTCAAAATAATTGGTACGGTCGTTATTGGTGGTGCCATTTAAATCAGTGGCGCCAATCTGGTCCATCAGCTTAAAATAATCGTCATTAAAATGTTCGCTGCCGTTAAACATTAAATGTTCAAACAAATGTGCAAAGCCTGTTTTGCCCTGCTTTTCATTTTTACTTCCCACATGATACCATACATTGAATGCAATGATGGGGGCTTTGTGGTCTTCGTGTACAATCAATGTAAGTCCATTATTGAGTACATACTTTTTAAAAGGTATATCAACAAGCGGATATTTTTTAGCCGCAGGCTGTGCAAACACTGCCAATACAAGTAAACATGCGCTTACCAGTAATACTGTTTTCTTCATATTGAAAATTTGAGGTTAAAAATGAATGCTTAAGATAGCAAAAAAAATAATGTTTGAAGATTAATTTACAGCATCCTGTATTTAATTCAATCAATAAGTTAAACACAGTATCAAAAAAGTATTTTTAAGCCATAATTAAACGGGATGAAAAATAGCGAAATAATTTTCATCCCTTTTTTAATTGATAACAACGTTCTTGTTCTAAAAAGAAAACTGACTTTAATAAGCCGGAACTTTTACTGGCATTGACTTACTTTTTTGTAAGAACTTTCTTTTTATTAATCCTGCGATCAAATAAAGTAATGCAACCGCCAATATAATAATGGAACTGTAAGCCACCCAATCTCCCACTGCAGCATATACAGTATTTACATGCCCCACCGGCAATTCAAAGATCCATTGCTTATTTTCTTTGTTATAAAAATCACTGGCAGAATAAATTTTCCCCCGGTAATCAGCAGCCACAGACAAACCGCCTTTTACATCACGTATAATGGGGCAGCCATTTTCAATTCCCCTGTATAAAGCCATGTAAGTATGATGTGGCGAAATGGCAAACCAGTCACCGGAAGGCAGCAATAAAAAATCAGGTTGGTTTTTTCCAAGCTGTTTCATCAGTTCAGGAAAATCTGCATCATAGCAAATAGAAACAGATGCTTTGCCCAAAGCCGTATTGATTACAGGGATTTTTCCATCACCGGCCACACTGCTTTCTGCATAAGGCACGGGTTTGTTTTTATAAAATGTATTCAGCACTTTCCCATCCGGGCCTATGAATACCGTTTTATTCTCCATGAATTTTTTGCCAGGGAATATTTTGCCAGGCGTTAATACTGCATAAGCCATCAGCAGGTAAATATTTTTTTGCTGTGATACTTCTTTTCCTTTTGCCACCAATCCTGCTTCCATCCAGGGATAAATAATGGCATTGGCCTCTGCCCACAGCACTAACTGAGCGCCTTTATCTGCGGCTGCTTTTGTAAGTGCAAAAAGGCTGTCGTTAAATTGCCGTGATGCAGCAAATGATTTTTTATATTTCAGTGTATCAGGATTTTCCAGCACTGTGATAAATGCTTTATTGAACTCCTGCAGTTGCGGTGAGCTTTGAGAAATGGCGGGGTCAATTTTTATTTTCTTCCCGGTCACTTCTTCGTACAGTACTTCCATGCTCTCTAATTGGGAAAGTGCAATGCCTGCGGCTTTTATTTTTTTTGCACCGGTTGCTTCTCCTGCAAAATGGTACCTGCCTATACCATATATCATTGCTATTAAAAATATGAATCCGTAAACTGCCAATGGCTTTTTAAACGTTTCATTCAACTGGTATTTTTTTATACTCCAAACCAACACCGCATTCCACCAGTACACCAAAAAAGAGATGCCCCAGATGCCGGTAATGGATGCCAATTGTGCCAGGTATGAAAAAATAAATTGTGTATTGGCCATGGCACCCCACACACCACCGCCTCCATAAGAACCCCAATACTCCCAGGCCACATACATGGCAGGAAAAACCAGCGTAGAAATAAACCGGTTTGTTTTTTTAGTTATCCGGTCATAAATAAGGTAAACCAGCAGGGTGATCAAACTGTTTACCAGCACTATGATGAGCAGTATGGGAAGCGGCATAGGTATTACATCTATTGATGCAGTGGTTTGCGAAAGCAGCAAAGCAGTAAAAAGCCAGAACCATTTTTTTCTTCCTGTTTTTAAATTTACATACAGCAGAAAGCAGGCAGAGCCAATCCATGCCGCCAGTGGAAATGTCTATTTGGGAGATAATAAAATATTGCAGGCCATCCCGGCAAGCAATAACAGCCAGTGCATACCGGCAACTGTTTTTTTGTTTTGCATCTTTTCCATAAAATTATTTTTTTGGTAAAGATGCGGTTGAACAAAGGCCATAGTCGCCCGTTTGCATGTATCCGAACGGAATATATTTGGTTTGATTTTATGCAATACCGGAACCCGAACGCTTTTGCATTGATACTCTTTTGTATTCGGAAGGTGTGAGGCCGGTTTGTTTTTTAAACAATGTATTAAAAGAAGACTTGGAATTGAAACCAACTGCATATAAAACTTCCAGCACCGTTATTTTCGGGTCTTCAGGATTGTCCAGCATCTTCTTTGCTTCATTGATCCGGTAATTATTTACAAAATCAAAAAAACTTTGCCCGATGCTTTCATTGATCAACTGCGATAGTATCCTGGGCTTTAATTGTAGCTGTTTGGCCAGTTCGTCTAATGAAAGGTTTGCATCTAAATAAGGCCGTTTAGCAACCATGTGATCCAGGATTTTATTCCTGAGTATTTCTTTTTCATTTTCGGTAACAGCAGATCCACCATATTTCATTCCTGCCGGGGGCGCTGCGCCGGTTGCATCGTTTTCTTCCAGTGAAGTAAACATGGCCGGGTTATTTAATGCTTTTAGCACCACCCGGTTCACAAATACAAATAACAAAGTAACCAGCAGAAAAAAAACAACATAATAAAAATTAGCAAAGGGAGTGAGGTAAATAAAGGTTTTTATCAACCCCAGGAAAAAAAACAGCAGAAAAGCCACCTGCAAAGTCTTAAGCCAGTACACATTGTTTTTTTGCAAATCAGAAAACCGGCTGGCTGCAATTGCCTGGTAACGTTTAATCAATTGCCATGCAAAAAACTGGTAAGTAAAAAAATGTAAAAATATCAGCGCCGAAACAGCGTCAAAAACTCCATGCACCTGGCGGTTAGTCAGTTGCTGCAGCAGGTTGATTTTTTCATCATGAGAAAGGCTCCAGTAGGCTATTAAGGATACCAATTCCAGCAATATAAAAGGGATAAAGTGCAGCAGCATCTTTGGTGAAAAGAAAAAATCTTTAAATAATGCAGACCGTGTATATAAATAAAGAAAAGGCCCCAGTAATAAGGTGCAGCCGGTGCCCCACAATGCCACCGAAGGATACCGCAAATAAAATTTCAGGTACAGCAGCAATCCGTCTGCCAGGTTCAGGCACAAGCTTAGGAAAAAAAGCCCCAGTAATAAATGACTTTGTTTCCTGCCTCTATCCTGGGAAAACAGGAATATAGCCAGCAACAACAGCTGGATGATAATAACTCCAAGCAACAGGGATGTAATGTCAAAAGGCATTGGTGAGAAAGGCTGATTTTTTAATAGTTTTTGAAAGTTACTTAACAAAAACTGATGTATCAACCGGCTGATAAAATATCCGCATCTTTATTTTCAAAGGTGGTATAAAAATAGTTGGGCTTTTAAAAAAATGCTTTGTATAAACCCAGCACAATTGCAAATAAAAATTGTATGTTAATTTTATTTTTCTAACTTTCTTAATATTACAATCCTTTTACAAAGAATCTTTTTTAAAACAAAAATTTTTATCATGAAAAAATTACTTCTATGCCTTGCCGTTATTGGTTTTGCATCATTTATTCCTGCAACCACTGGCCTTACAGAAGCAGAAAGAAATACGGCCACCAAATTTTTAAGTGACACAGAAAACGGCGTACTGGAATCCATCAATGGCTTAAGTGAAGCCCAGCTTGCATTTAAACCAGCTCCGGATAAATGGAGTGTGGAGGACTGTGTAAAACATATAGCCGCTTCCGAAATTGGCCTGTGGCAAATGACAGAAGGAAATATAAAACAGGCTCCCAATCCCGAAAAAAGGGCCGAGATTAAATGGAGTGATGAGGATGTGATGAAAAACATTGAAGACCGCACCAACAAAGTAAAAACTTTCCCTCCACTTGAACCCCAAAACACTGGTTTTAAAACCCTGGCAGATGCGGTTACTTCTTTTAAAGAAAACCGGGGGAAACTGATTGAATACGTTAAGACAACTGACCAGGACCTGCGTAACCATGTGGCCACTTTACCGGTTGGCAGTTTCGATTGCTACCAGATGGTTTTATTTATTGCGGCCCACAGCAACCGTCATATGCAGCAGATTAATGAAGTAAAAGCTGACCCTAACTTTCCAAAGAATTAAAAATTAATACATATTCAAAGAGTTTATTCATCATCACAGTGAATAAACTCTTTGAATTTTTAAGGTACCTAAACTTTAGATAATGATATCAGTGAATAATTATTTGCATTATCGGAGAGGAAGGTAACAGGCTTTTCTTTGGTTGGCTGGGCAAGGCATAATTGCAATGTACCATCCTCCTTTATTTCATAAATGCCTCTTGTAATAGTGTCTTTATTCTTTCCTTCCACAGCTACCAGGGACAATGCATTAGGTTCTATGTTTGGAAGATAAAATACATACCCACTTTCCACCACTGTTTCTTTTATCAAAAATGCATAGTGCTGGCTATTTAATTCTAAAAACATACCAGCTTCCACGGCCACGTTATTACCGGCTTCTAAAAAAGTAACTGCCTTCCATTTTCCATCAATATCAGGATTGCTTATTAATCCTTCTTTTAGTAAATCTTCCATTATTTTCTTTTCCCAGTCACTTGCTTTATCCAGATTTTTAACCAGTTTATATACTACATTTTCCCTGATAGGCGCCAGCTGTACCGGGAAGCTGATATACAATTCATCGATATATTTTTTCAGAAACGGTACTGTTTTGTCCAGTATCAGGCGCTGGAGAAATTCTCCTTTCAGTATGGAGGAATCAATGCTGTCAACCGAATACAGCAAATCATCTATTTGTTTTGTAATACCCTGTTTAAATGTATCATCTCTTGATTTCAGCAGATCGATCATAAATATTTCCACCTTTATTGCATAAGGAATGCCATAGCTGGGTTCACTTTCAATTGATTTATTACAATTGGAAATAGCTGTTTTTCTTAGTTCCGGTGTTCCATATAATTCATAATTATTGGTGAGTGCAATGGCCGCATTTACATAAGTTTGAGGCAGCAGTTTATACTCATCATAAGTTTGAATCAGGCTTACCATCTTATCATATTTCTTGTCCAGTTTAGAAGTACTGTAATAACAACGCATCAGTGTATCTATCACCTGTATCTTCAGGTCTTTGCTTATTTTAATGTCTGTTTGTAACAATTTTTCAAAGCTGTTCACCAGGTCGGCACCATCATATTTCCTGTCGGCAGCCCGGTCCATCATTGCAGCAATTACATCGCCCCATAAAAAATCCAGCGTCTCTGTAATTTTAGTATCCAGCATCTGGGTACTTGTTTTTACAAATTCCTGCTGAGTAGTTTCAAATTTTTCAATCTTCATTTTAGTGTCCACAGCAGCCGCAGAAAATTTTTCATTCAACTGGGTAATCTGGGTTTTTATGTTCATTTCAAAATCGCCGATCCTTTTATCTACGGTGCTGCTGTAATTCTGCAACTGGTTATTCAAACCATTGCGAAGGTTGTCTATCCGGGTATTAATATCTCCCAGCCGGTCATTATATAATTTGTTGTTATCACTTACAAAAGTTTTTTGAGCATCCAGCTGGGTATTTAAAATTTTTTGTGCATCTGCATTATCATTTTTCAAGGTATCGCTGGCGGTCTTTACACTTGCTTCAATTTGTTTACGGGTGCTTTCAGAAAAAAAATATTTAGCTAAATATCCCAGCAAAAAAGACATAAGGCCCACGATGGTACTGATCAGCGCCAGCCTTCCTGAAATATAATTACTTACCTGCTTATCCACGCTGTCATTGAGCCGCTGATCAAAATCTTTGTTAGGCACACGGGTATAAAATTTATCATCCATTCTGGATTCCAATGAATCGATTCGTGCTTTCAGGATGATATTTTCTTTTTGAAGTCCTTTATCCTGAGCTGTTAAAAACAGGGGGAATAGAAATAGCAGACAAATTGCTTTTTTCATTTCACTAAATATTTAGGGGTGTAGAAATGAATAATTGATGAAAATAAATGTACGCAGTTTTACTGCCAGATGCAATACCCGGTTTGGATTATTTTGAAGAGAGCAGGAGTTGTAAAGAAATGATTTTATTTCTCAGCCCAGTAGTCAATTACCAAAACCTTATCCAGTACAGGACGGAGGATATCTCCAAAGGCAATATGATCAGGATGAGGTAAATAAATGGCCCTGTCTTTTTCTGAATTAAAGCTTACAAAAAAACAATGTGTAAATCCCTGGTTCAGGCTTTCCGGGCTGTTATTGGTTCCCCATTCAAAAGATTTTATTTGTTTTATTTTTTTTGGTAATGCTGCAAAAGCATCTGTTACGGTTTTTATCTGTTCCGGCGTACTGCCTTCTTTAAAGCTGAACAGTACCACATGACGCAGTAATTTTTGAGGAGCTTTATTTTGTGCTGTTACGGGTAACATGGCTAGGGTTATAAAGCAAAGCAGCAATATTATTCTTTGCATAGTATTAAGTTTATTGGGTGAAAATAATTTATTCATGAACAGCCAATACTGGTATCTTGCTCTGATAGATTAGTTTTTTGGTATGCTGGGTTTTAAAAAGTCTTTCAAAAAAAGTATGATACCTTGGGGCAATAACTATGATATCTATTTCTTTGTCTCTTGCGAATACCTCTACCGATTCATGAAAATCATACAGCCGCATGAAATAAAATTCAGGCTTAAATTCCTTCAGCAACTCTTCCATCTTGTCCCTTTCTGCTTTCAACTCCTCTGTAAGGGAAATATATACATCACTGTTAACGTGCAGTACATGCAGTAAAGGGTTAAACTCCTTTAATATTCTTTTTACAGCAAGCAAAGACGGTGTTTCTTCCACATATTTTAGTTCTGAAGCGATCATGATATTTTTAATGCTTTTATAAGAAGCATCTTCAGGAATGATCAGTACCGGGCACACATTCTTTTCGCACATCTTTAAAGTATTGCTGCCGGAGAAGCGTTGTTCACTGGGAGTTTTTCCTGTTAAACCCATTACCACCAGGTAAGCCCCTTTGATATGGGCAAACGCAGCCATGCTGTCGATAAAATTATCTCCTGATTCAAGTTCTGTTTCTATCTTTAAACCCATAGATGACAGTTCATTTTTGAGGCTGTCCAGGTAATGCTGGGCCATTTCTGTGGACTCTCCCTGATCATAAAAATGATACAATATCAGCGTGGTGGAATTCCTGTCCTTGAACATATTGGCTGCAAAATGTGCGGCATTAAAAGATGTTTGAGAAAAATCAAGTGGAACAATTACAGTTTGCATGTTTCTTTTAATTTGCTTACAAATTAGAGATTAATTTGATTACCAGAAATAATTATTATTGATAATTTTTTAATTTCAATTATGGTTGTCTATTCAATTTTAACGGTTGCTTAAATGCTGTTATGATTACTTTATTACAAGCTGCCTTTCATTTAACGAGAATAAAAATAACCATTTGAATCTATCCAGCCAAAATGATATGCTGACATTAATAATAAAACACCTGAGTTTACAGGGAATAAGCCGCCCAATGGTATGGCTTTGAACTGAGTCCCGATTAAGATACGGGATAGACTGTAGCAACCTGCCGGCAGGCAGGCGATGATCCTATGAAAAACAACACCTGGTAACAAAAAATAAATACTCACTATTAAAAAGATAGAAAACACTGGAAAATACCTTCCCTTATTCTGGTAAAAACGAGTGAAAAGCCCTACCTTCGCTGCCCCGTTTAAAAACCCGGGGTAATTTTATGTCATTTAATATTTTTAAACAATTAAACGCAGATGCACAGGAAGGTGCCACGCCTGAAAGCGTGGAAACTGCTGCGGTAACAAACGTGCCTGCGGAACATTCCGGTGAAACCGGAATGGAAGCTGCTGCTGAAGCAGTATCTGAACCAGTGGTTGCCAAGGCGCCAGTGGAAGAAAGAATTGTAACAGCTCATGATGACTTTGACTGGAGTGTTGACAAGCGCAACGTTAGCAGTTACAGCAAAGAAGAAAAAGAAAAGTACGATTCAGTGTACGAAAACACCTTCAGACAAATCAATGATGGTGAAATGATCCAGGCTACCATTGAAGCAATCACTAAGACTGATGCAGTGGTAAACATCGGTTTTAAAAGTGACGGTTTGGTTTCTCTGAACGAATTCAGGGATATACCAGGCGGCATTAAAGTGGGTGACATCATTGAAGTAATGGTGGTGGAAAAAGAAGATAAAAATGGCAATCTCCATTTGAGCCGTAAACAAGCCCGTACCAGCCGTGCCTGGGAAAAGATTGTGGACCTGCACAAAACCGGCGAAATTGTTACCGGTACTGTTACCAGCAAAACAAAAGGCGGTTTGATTGTGGATGTATTTGGCATGGAAACTTTCTTACCGGGTAGCCAGATAGATGTGAAGCCTGTAACCGATTACGATCAGTTTGTAGGTAAAACAATGGAATTTAAAGTGGTTAAGATCAACGAAACCATTAAGAATGCGGTTGTATCTCACAAGGCACTTATTGAAAGCGATATCGAAGCTCAAAGGGCTGAGATTATGGGTAAACTGGAAAAAGGACAGGTACTGGAAGGGACTATCAAAAACATCACTGACTTTGGTGCATTCCTTGACCTTGGTGGCTTAGACGGTTTATTATATATCACAGATATTTCGTGGGGACGTATTAACCATCCAACTGAAATATTGAAGATGGATCAGAAACTGAACGTGGTGGTACTTGATTTTGATGATGATAAAAAACGTATCAGCCTTGGTTTAAAACAATTAACTCCTCACCCATGGGATACTTTGCCGGAAACAATTAAAGAAGGCGAAATAGTGAAAGGGAAAGTGGTAAACATTGAAGACTACGGTGCATTCTTAGAAATAATGCCAGGTGTGGAAGGCTTGGTACACGTAAGTGAAATTACATGGGCTAACACCCCTGTAAATGCAAAAGAGTTCTTTAAACTGAACGATGAGCATGAGGCCAAAGTGGTAACATTAGATAAGGACACCCGTAAGATGAGTTTGTCCATCAAACAAATGTCTAACGATCCATGGAGCAATATCGATGCTACTTTCCCGGAAGGAAGCAGGCATACCGGTATGGTTAAAAACATTACTCCTTATGGTGTGTTTGTAGAACTGGCTACCGGCATTGGCGGCATGGTTCACATCAGCGACCTAAGCTGGTTAAAGCGTTTCAACAATCCAAATGAATACACAAAAGTTGGTAACACTATTGATGTGGTGATTTTGAACATTGATAAAGATGGCCGCAAATTACAATTAGGACATAAACAAATTGAAGAAGATCCATGGAACAGTCTGCAGGAAACATTCCATACAGGCAGCGTACATGAAGGTACCGTTATCAAAAAAGATGATAAAGGCGCCGTAGTTCAATTGCCTTATGGCCTGGAAGGATTTGCTCCAAGCCGCCACCTTGCAAAAGAAGATGGTAAAACAGTTGGCGCTGATGAAATTGCACAGTTCATGGTAATTGAATTTGACCGCAATGATAAGCGTATTGTTTTAAGTCATACCCGTTTGTGGGAACAGGCAAAAGAAGAAGAGAAGCAGGTAGTGATGAAAGAAAAGAAAGCTGAATCTGAAGTAACTAAAAAAGCAGTGAAAAACCTGCAGAGCAAAGTAGAGAAATCTACTTTGGGAGACCTTAGTGCATTGGCAGACATCAGGGCTAAATTAGATGGAAGTGCTGCGGCGGCTGAATCAAAGGCTGTTGCCACACCTGCTGCGGCTGCTGAAGTTCCTGAAGCAAAGGCTCCTGAAGCTCCAGTGCCTGAAACTCCGGTGGAAGCAAAGGCTGATGAAGCTCCGGTAGAAGCAAAGGCTGATGAAGCTGCAAAAGAACCAACAGCTGAGTAATTTTCTGTTCAGACAATTTTTTATACAATCCCATTGCAGCATGCAGTGGGATTTTTTTATTAACTAAACCAGCAAACATTATGATGAGGATATCGTTACTTTGCCGATTAATATCAAGGGGAAATAAATGAACAACTTTAATAAATATTTTGTGCTGATGGCCTTGCTTTTTGGGGCCGTTACAGGTTTTATACTGCTGGTAGTAATCATCTTTTATATACTAAAGCTTTGCTCCATTACCCTGTTTTATATTCCTGGTTTTGAAAATGTTTTCCAGTTTATCATTATCATCATTCCCTACGTGATCTTTTTCTGTGGTTACTATTATATGCATACAAAAATTGGCAATACAAAAACCAAAACGGCACAGGTGGCCGGAAGAATATTAATGGTATTTGGCAGCCTGGTTTGTTTTGCCAGTATGATCATGGCAATACTTGTTTTTGTAAAAGTTAAAAATGATTGGGTGGCTACATTTAATACCAATTCACATTATGCATTCATTGCACAAATATTATTTTTGTTTGCCACTGCTGCAATGATTGCCACCGGCGATGCAAAAGAAAAGAACTGGATGGAGAGGAAGGAGGGTTGAAAGTTGAAAGTTTAAGGTTTGAAGGTTGATCGTTGAAAGTTGATGGTTAATGGTTGATCGTTGATCGTTGATGTTTTGAAAGTTCGGGTTAACGGTTTGAAAGTCTCGTGTCTCATAGCTCACAGCTATTATACATGCTCGTAGCTCAGAGCTAATGGCTCACAGCTTGCTTATTGTCCTCGCCGCTATCCATCCCGTGGTCCAGGCATTTTGAAAATTGAAGCCCCCCGTTATCCCGTCCACATTCAATACTTCTCCGGCAAAAAATAAGTTGGGTACAATTTTACTTTCCATCGTATTGTGATCTACCTCATTCAGCATAATGCCTCCTGCTGTTACAAACTCCTCCTTAAAAGTGGTTTTACCTTTTACTTCAAATTCCTGAGCACATATATTTTTTATCAGTTTGTTCTGTTCTTTTGCCGGCAGATCTGCCCAGCGCATGTCTTCGTGTATGCCTGACTGTTGCAGCAGGTATTCCCACAGCCGTTGCGGTAATTCAAAAGGATTGCGGTTAATAATTTTTTGTGATGCAATTTCAAAACGAAGTTGTTGAATTTTCTCACGGAGTGTGTTTTCATTCAACTCAGGATACCAGTTTATGATGATGGTAAAGTGCCAGTTTTTTTTCTCCAGTTCCCTTGCACCCCATGCAGATAATTTTAAAACAGCAGGGCCGCTCATGCCCCAATGCGTAATCAGCAAAGGCCCTTGTGATGAGAGTTTACTTCCTGCGATTTTTACTGAAACATTCTTTGCTACTACTCCCATCAGCGAGGTAATACTATTGCCAGGCATGCCTGCCTGCCCGGCAGGCAGGTTGAATGTAAAAAGAGACGGTACCGGTTCTTCAATGGTGTGCCCAATTTTTTTGAGCCATTCAAACTGCATTGCTTTTGGATAACCGCCGGAAGCAATGCAAACAAAATCAGCCATCATCTTTTCTCCGCTACTAAAGAACATTGTCCATTGCTCACCAGCCTGCAGCATTTCTTTTACTTCCGCATTCACCCTTATCTGCACACCATATTTATTCACTTCTTTCATCAGGCAGTCAATAATAGTTTGGGAAGAATCCGTATCAGGAAACATCCGGCCATCAGCTTCGGTCTTAAGTGTTACGCCTCTTTCCTTAAACCACTCAATAGTATCTGTTGTAAAAAAATGATGGAATGCTTTTTTTAAAAAACTTTCACCTCTTGGATATTTTTTCACCATCTCCGCAATGCTAAAACAACTATGTGTAACATTGCACCTGCCTCCCCCACTCACTTTTACTTTGCTTAATAACTTCGATGACTTTTCAATGATTGTTACATCCAACTGATGGCCTGCCTGCCGGAAGGCATGGCCCAGTCTTGCTGCATTTACAGCACAAAAGAAACCTGCTGCCCCACCACCAATTATTACCAATCGTTTTCTATTCATTAAAATATTATCTTAGTTGTATTCAAAAATATTAATTGTACAGCACAATGGCTCAGGCAATCAGCAAAAAAGAAATAAAGACTTTACCGAGAATACCGTATGAAAAAATTAGGGACCACCTTCAAACAGGAGATATTGTTTTTTGCAGCGGCAGTTATGTTTTTTCGGGTGTCATCCAGCGGCTCACCAAAAGTGTATGGAGCCATGTAGCCGTTATTTATAAAGATGAAGAACTGGAGAGGATATTGATACTGGAAGCGGAACCTTATGCCGGCATCCGGCTGATACCCCTTTCCAATTACTTAAAAGATTACAAAGGAAAAAGAAGATGCTATAAAGGCCAGATGGTGATTGCGAAATTAAAAGAACCGATTGAAGAAATGCGGTTAAACAGGGGGATCAGTTTTGGATTGGATGCATTGACAAAACCATATGATAATTATGAGATCTTCCGCATCATGATCCGTATTTTATTTCATATCAGCAAACGGGAAAGAAACAGAAGCTACATCTGCAGCGAATTAGTGAGAGATATTTTTGCAAAAGCCGGTGTAATCATACAATACAATGATACTTACATCAGCCCGGATAATATCTGGAGTGATAACAGGTTTGAATATAAATACAGGATACTGTGAGTGGTGGGTGGTGAGCCTTGAGCTACGAGTTGTGAGCCTTGAGCTACGAGCCAGGAAATCTCAAACATCAAATTTCAAACATCAAACTTCAAACCTTAAACTATTATTGTTTGTGATCAAATTCAACAGGCTCTGTTTGTTTATAATCCGGATCGTAGCTTACAAAGAAATATAAATAGATCACCCTGCTCAGCCGCATCAGCCAGGGTTGAATGACTACCAGCAACAGCCCATTTAAACTCAACCACCAGAACACACGGTTATCTTCTGTAGAAACGCCTATCAATACCCACCATACTATAAATGTAGTTACTGAAAGTGCTACTGCCAGTGCATAACTAACATAACCGGTGCCATACCAAAATCCCTGTTCAAGATCATAACGCTGTCCGCATTCAGGGCAATGTACCGGCATATCAAAAATGTGAGAGAGTTTTAATTTTCTGAAAGCGTTGCTCTCTTTAAACATTGGGCCACGCCTGCATCGGGGGCATTTCATGGTAAGGACACTCCATAAATAACCGGGGGTTGGTTGATTTTTTTCCATCGCCGCAAAGGTAGTTGAAAGAAGCAGAATGTTGGATGGCCGATTTCGGATGTCGGATGGTCGATGTCGGATGTCAGATGGCCGATTTCGGATGTCGGATTTTGGATGTATGATTTATGATGTCTGATTCATGATTTATCATGTTTGATTTGTGATGTCTGATTTCTTATGTGAAGTTTCTAATGAAAAATCAGGTATTAACTTGCAAAAGAAATCATACGGCAGCCTTCTACATCTACCCTCCGAAATCCGAAATCTCAAATCCGAAATTCTAAACAGCCTGCAATTTCTTCCGCTCTCCAATCTGCTGACGCCACATGGCATAATACAAACCTTTTTCTTCAATCAGGTTTTCATGTGTACCTGTTTCTACAATATCTCCTTTTTCCAACACATAAATCCGGTCTGCATGCATGATGGTGCTGAGGCGGTGTGCAATTAAAATAGTGATCTGCTCCTGGGCAGATGATATAGATTTGATAGTATTGGTAATTTCTTCTTCCGTCAATGAATCCAAAGCAGAAGTGGCTTCATCAAATATCAATAAATTAGGATTACGCAACAGCGCCCTTGCAATAGACAACCGTTGTTTTTCACCACCAGATAATTTTAATCCGCCTTCACCAATCATCGTATCAAGACCATGCTCTGCTCTTGCAATTAAATTGGTACAGGAAGCTTTTTCCAGTACATCCCTCAGGTTTAATTCGGTCGCATCCGGATTTACGAACATCAAATTTTCCCGGATGGTACCACTGAATAAATTGGTGTCCTGTGTTACAAATCCAATTTGTTTTCTCAGGTCATCAAATTGAATTTCGGTTTCATCCAGGTCATTGTATTCAATCTTTCCTTCCTGTGGTCTGTATAACCCCACCAGTAATTTCATCAGGGTAGATTTACCGCTGCCACTGGGTCCTACAAAAGCAATGGTCTCTCCCAGCTTAACATCAAAGCTGATATTATCAATAGCTTTTTGTCCTGCTGTCTGGTGTTTAAAACTTACTTTTTTAAATGCCAGCTCATAAATACTGCCCAATGTTTTTGGATTCTTTGGTTCAGATTCCGGTGCCTTTGTCATGAGGTTATGAAAATTATTTAAGGAGGCCTCTGCTTCCCTGTAAGAAAGAATGATGTTGCCAATTTCCTGTAATGGTCCAAAAATAAAGAAGGAATAAAAAGTTAGCGTGATTACCTCGCCCGCAGTTAATTTACCCTGAAAAACAAGCCACAACAAAGTAAACATGATCACCTGCCGAAGAAAGTTTACAAATGTGCCCTGTATAAAACTTAATGTACGAATGCTTTTTACTTTACGTAATTCCAGTCCTAAAATTTTATAAGTGTTCTTGTTAAGCCTGTCTATTTCCTGGTTAGTTAAACCAAGACTTTTTACCAGTTCAATATTTCTTAAAGACTCGGTGGTACTACCTGCCAGCATGGTGGTTTCTTTTACAATATTTTTTTGAATCACTTTTATCTTCTTGCTGAGTAAACTGGTTAACAGTGCAAGTACTATCATACCTCCAAGGTAAATAGGCATAATGGACCAATGCAATTTGGCTGCATAAATTGAAACAAACACAATACCCACCAGCATACCAAACAATACGTTGATAAAAGAGATGATGAATTTTTCTGTATCTGATCTTACTTTAGAAAGTATGGATAATGTTTCTCCGCTACGCTGGTCTTCAAATTCCTGGTAGGGAAGCCTCATTGAATGCTGTAAACCATCTGTAAATATTTTTGCTCCAAATTTCTGAACGATCACATTTCCAAAATAATCCTGGAAAGCTTTTGCTATTCTTGAAATCATCGCCACACTGATAAATAAACCTAATAAACCTAAAACGCCCCATACAAATTCACTTTGGCTTCTGATTCCTGTTGGATGAAAAATTTTATTCTTGTCGTAAAATCCGGTTTGTTTAGGATAACGGGCAAAGTTATCTACCATTTTACCAAAGAAATATGGATCCAGCATAGAGAATACCTGGTTGATGGTGGCTAACAAAAGAGCCAGTGCAATCAGCCATTTATAAGGCTTTAAATATTGAAGTAATATTTTCATTACAGTTGGTTTAATTTATATCGAAAAGTATCAATGTGTCAAAATTCATACTAAATAACAATTTATGACAAATTTGCTGTTTTTGATTTTACGGAGCAATTCCATTAATTGTTTTCGCTTTGCAACCCTTCAAACTAAAAGCGTATTATTAGATATTCTGTTGAGAAGGATTTTTATTGATTGTCTTAACTTTGTTAGCAACATTTAAAAATTATGTCAATAGAAATAGTTCCAACAGCCGTCAATTCAATATGGAGTCTTTCAAATTCAATTTTAGAAAAATTTTCTAACTTCAAACCTGTTAAGCTTGTTGAATCATTAGTTGTCTGTAATTACATAGAATCAGGGGCACATGGTTATTTTTTAAATTTTGATATTAAGCTACGTTTTACAAATACATCTAAAAGAACAAAAAGCATTTCGATTATTACAGGAATTTTGTATGATAGTTTAGCCAATCATAGATTAATAACTGGATCAAAATCCTTAGCTCCCTTTTTAGAATTAACACCTGAAAAAACTTCTATTATAAATTTCAAATTATTTCTCC
>JAYVLZ010000394.1:0-9215 GCA_043759175.1 Chitinophagaceae bacterium
CAGTGTACCTGCACCGCTTATCACCACAGCTGGAGCCGGGATAAATATGCTGTTGGCATTTACCTGGAAGTTAACGGCTACAGCTACATTACCATTAAATGTAACACCTGATGCATTGGAGATGGTAATATTCCTTGCCGTGTTAGAAGTAAATATACCTGCTGGTATATTTTGAGCCGCTGTTCCATTAAATGTTACAATACCTGCACCACTTGTTGTTATGGTTCCGGTACCCCTTGTTACAGAGCCGCCTAAACGAAAAATATTAGTGCCTGCATTCAGCACACCTGTTGTAAAGGTGGCAGAAGTAAATACATTGAATGTACTGCCTAAAGTAACGGTACCTCCTGCTGTTCTACTGATAACAAGGTTAGCTACCCCATTGCTTAGAGGGTTTGATGCCTGATTAAAAGAAAGTGTGCCCAATGCGCCAGCACCTCCAATAGTAAGGTTGGAACTAAGTGAGCCAGTTAATGTTCCTGTACCTGTAACTGTTCCGATAAGTGTAAGTGTATTGGCCGCAATACTCAAACTTCCATTTGTTAATGCGAGAATACTATTTACAGTAGCATTTACACCATTAAGAGAAACGCCCGAGCCGTTGTTAATACTAAGTCTGTTAAAAATTGTGGAGGTGCTTCCTCGAATTGTCTGAGCAGATGTTCCGTTAAAATTAACTACTCCATTATTGTTATTAAAAGTCGAATTATTTGTAAAATTACGTAATATAATCAAGTTACCTGTAGTAGAAGTAATTGCGCCCTCATTGATCAATAAAGATCCTAATAAGGATATTCCTGTTGCAAGATTTAAAGTACCAGCCCCAACTTTTGTTAAATCCTGGGCACCTGTAAATCCTGTAGCACCCAGCGTAATATTGCCTGTAGTTCTAATTATACTGGGATTTCCCAAGGTAATGGTACCATTATAATTAACATTAGTTGCTGCACTATTAATAAGAGCACCATTCCCGGCGGCACCTGCTCCGTTTATAGTCAAAGGTTCATTTGTACTCAGGGTAATCCCATTCAGATCAAGAGTAGCTCCGGCAATAACCGTGGTTCTGCCTGCTACAGTACCCAACGGAGTATTAGTTCCATCACCTGCTGAACTAACTTTGAATGTGCCACCATTCACTATAGTGCCTGCGGTATAAGTGCTGTTACCAGAAACAGTCCATATTCCTGTTCCCGTTTTAGTAAGCCCTCCTGTTGTATTGTTTATATTTCTTGTTATGATCCCATTCCCTGTACCTGCCAACGTTAAACGGAATGTGTTTCCCGTAATGACAGAAGTGCCCTGTATATTGATGTCTCCTGCATTTGCAGTGATCCGGCTGGCGCCTCCAAGCGTTATCAATCCGTTATAACTAACACTTGTTGATGAACTGTTGGACAAGGCACCCCCATTGGAAATTCCCGAACCATTTAAAATCAAAGACTCGAGTGTATTAAGCGTAAAGCCATTTAAATCAAGGGTGGCTCCTGCAGATACTGAGGTAATTCCGGCTATTGTACCTAATGGCGTATTAACTGCATCACCTGCAGACCCTAATCGTAATCTGCCTCCGTTTACAGTTGTAATGCCAGTGTAACTGTTACTACCGGATAGAGTAAAAGTTCCAGAGCCAGCTTTTGCCAATCCCATAGATGCAGCAGCACCGTTTTCTATAAGTCCAGAAAAAGTGGTACTTGTATTATTGTTACCAACTGTAAGTACAATTGCTGCTGCAATAGTGCTGGTTATTCTTCCTGATCCGGCCAGAGATCCGATTGTTTCATTAGCGCCTGCTAAATCTAATGTACCATCAACGGTAACTGCACTGGAATTGGAAATATTATTACCCCCACCTATTTTAAGTGTGCCTGCACTAATTATTGTGGCTCCACTATAAGTATTTACACCCGACAATGTCCATATTCCGTTGCCTGTTTTAGTAAGAGTACCCGATCCGGTTACTATACTGCTGGTAATTGTTCCACCATTTGTGCCTCCCAGAATTAAACCAAAAGTTGTTCCGCTAATTGTGGCTGTATTAGTTATGTTTATTATGCCTGCATCGGCAAGGATAGTACTTGAACTTCCCAAAGTAATCAACCCGCTATAAGCTACTGGTATGGCAGAGGTATTGGTCAATGCTCCACCATTTGACAATCCCGGCCCACTTAATCTGAGTGGCTCAGCAGTAGCCAATGTAAATCCATTTAAGTCCAGCGTAGCACCATATCCTATAATTGTACCTCTTGCTGTTACCCCCAAGGGTGTATTGGTTGCATTACCAGCTCCCCCAATTTTTAAGATCCCTCCACTTATTGTAGTAAAACCTGAATACACATTATTGCCAGATACCAAAAGTGTTCCTAATCCTGTTTTAGTATATCCAATGTTTGGACTTGCATTAATAACCCCACTAATAGTAAGATCATTTGCGGCAGTACCATCATCGTCAATTAAGAAAGTTCTGTCAGTGGTGCCCAGAGCTATTGGCGATAATATGCTGGCACCTCCAATTCCTGTTCCGGCACTAGTCACCGTTATATTTCCTCCAAGGCTAAGGGTATTAATACCAGTGATGGAAGAGGTACTGGTGGCGCCGCAAAACATCGCTAAACCTCCACAACTTCCAGCAACATTCATCGTAACACTTATTCCGGCATTAATTGTAACAGGTGTAGCCCCTGTCGGAATGGAAGCAGACCCTGCAATTCCACCTGCAGTAGTAGCCCAGATAGGACCGTTCCAATTACCAGAAGTAACAGCAAATCTTTGTGCAAATACTCTACCAGAAAAAAATAAATTGGCGGTAATTAAAGTAAAGAGGAAAAAAATTGATTTACAAAGGAACACTTTCATAATAAGCGGTTTTTAATTGGTATTTTTTGCAATATACATTAATGAAATTAATGAGCCAGTTTATTTCTGACATTCATCAATTTCATAAGGTTAATTATTAGATCGTAATAAATATTACAGTATGGACATTTGTCTTTTATAATAAAGCAAATAATATACAAGGCAGTTATAAAATGGAATACCTTAACGCAGATTCTTGTTTTTTATTTTAGTCAGGTATTAATATTTTTTTAAGCGTTTCTATAATTTATTGAAATAACTCCCAAATGTGTACGAATACATGCTTAAAAATATCAAACAAAACCCCGGTCACAAAGTGAACCGGGGGTATATACTATTGCTTGCCAGCTATTTTAGAAGCACCCTTGCATCAATTATCTTAAAAACAGCATTTCCCGGTATTTAGGTAATGACCAGTATGCGTCATCGACTACTAATTCAAGTTTGTCTACATGATAGCGGATATCATCAAAGTACTTGCCCTTAATATCATCGCAATAGGCAATGGCTTTTTCCCTGGTATCAGAAATAACATTTACCCGCTTGCGTTCATGTATCATTTTTTTAACTGCGGAACTCATTGAATCAATATGTTTACTAATATCTTTTAATACACTCAACTGGTTAGTGTAAGCGGCTTCATCCAAACCAACCTCTTTCATACCTTTAATATTTTCAAGTAAAATATTCTGATATTTTACTGCTGATGGTAATATTAAAGATGTTGCCAGTTCTCCCATGATTCTTGCTTCAATTTGTACTTTCTTAATGTAAGCTTCCAGCATAATCTCATGACGGGCTTCCAGTTCAGCATGTGTATAGATATTGTTACTTTCAAATAAATGTTTCGAACTTTCAGTAACATAAGCATCCAGCGCCAGCGGTGTTGTTTTAATGTTGGGCAATCCTCTTCTTTCTGCTTCTTTTGCCCACTCTTCACTGTAACCGTCACCTTCAAACAATACAGTTTTGCTTTCAACAATGTATTTTTGAATTACCTGCATAATGGCAATTTCTTTTTTATCACCTTTTTCAACCAATGCATCCACATCTTTTTTAAAGTTCCTTAAGGTCTCAGCTACAATGGTATTTAAGACAGTCATTGCATTAGCACAATTTGCCGCAGATCCAACTGCACGGAATTCAAATTTATTTCCAGTGAACGCAAATGGCGAAGTACGATTCCTGTCTGTATTATCCAGCATCAATTCCGGAATTGTTTTATGAATATCCAGTTTCAGCATTGCTTCATCCTGCTCATCAAACTTACCACCAACACGTGTTTCCACCTGGTTTAATACTTCAGTTAAATATTTACCAATAAAAATAGAAATGATTGCCGGGGGAGCTTCGTTAGCACCCAGGCGGTGATCATTACCTGCACTTGCAATAGATGCTCTTAACAATGGAGCAAAATCATGTACTGCTTTAATGGTGTTAACGAAGAAAGTTAAGAACATCAAATTTGTTTTTGGCGTCTTACCGGGAGCCAACAGGTTTACACCTGTATCGGTTGCAATGCTCCAGTTATTATGCTTACCACTACCATTGATTCCGGCAAAGGGTTTTTCATGGAGCAACACGATTAAGCCATGGCGTTTGGCCACTCTTGTCATCACATCCATTAATAATGTATTGTGATCTACCGCCAGGTTAGCTTCTTCAAAAATTGGAGCACACTCAAACTGAGACGGCGCAACTTCATTATGCCTTGTACGTAAAGGAATGCCCAGTTTATAAGCTTCCTGTTCGTAATCTCTCATAAAAGCATAAATCCTTTCAGGAATAGCACCAAAGTAATGGTCTTCCAATTGCTGACCTTTTGCCGGAGCATGACCAAAAACGGTACGGCCTGTCATGGTAATATCAGGACGGGCATTTACCATACCGGCATCAATCACAAAATATTCCTGCTCCCATCCTAAGGTGGCAGTTACTTTAGTTACATTTTTATCGAAATACTGGCAAACGTCTACCGCCGCTTTATCAAGCGCTACCAATGCTTTGATCAATGGAGTTTTAGCATCCAGAGATTCGCCGGTATAAGAAACAAAAATCGTAGGAATACATAAAGTCTTACCCTGACCGATCTCCATAATAAAAGCAGGAGAAGATGGATCCCATGCGGTATAACCACGGGCTTCAAAAGTTGCCCTTAAACCTCCGGAAGGAAACGATGAAGCATCTGGCTCCTGTTGTATTAATGCGGCACCTTCAAATTCTTCTATAGGAGTACCGTCGCCTTTTAATGTAAAAAATGAATCATGCTTTTCTGCAGATAGATCAGTTAATGGCTGAAACCAGTGTGTATAGTGCGTAACCCCTTTACTTTCTGCCCAAGCCCTTAAACCATTGGCAATCTGATTGCCCATATTGCGGTCAATTTTCTTCCCTCCTCTAATAGAAGAAACTAAACTTTTGTATGCTTCATCACTTAAAAATTGCCTGGCTGTTTTTAATGTAAAAACATTTTCGCCAAAAATTCCTGTGATTTTAGTAGAAGCCTTTACATTAACCTCAGGATAAGTTCCCAAGTTGTCGATAGCTTTAAAACGTAATGATTGCATATTTTTCTGATTTTGAAGGTGCAAAATAGGTAATTTTTTTATAAAAATAAATTTTCTGATTGACAAAAGCGATTTTTAATGCAGAAAAGTGCATTAAAACAAATATGTAATTATTATTTCATTTGAATAAACTTCCTAATTTTTTGGTAATCAATACTGCAAATAATGGGTGTTAAAAGAAAGGGAAAATAAATAGAACGGTATCTGATTATGGCCCATAATATGGGTACAGTGTAACCAATTATCAATAATACAACCAATGAAAAGGTAGTGCAAAAGAAGATAAACGGTTTGTCAGTTGCAATCTTAACTCTACAAAACAAAAACAAAATAAACAGCAATTGATAAAGCATTAATTCTGCAATGAATGGAGCTAATGGAAAGGAAAGAGAATAATCTCCCGGGTAAGGCCGCAAAAGGGCATGATTTAATGCCTGTGGAGTATTAATTACAAAGCTTTTAAAATCAGGCAGCAAAGGATTAATCCCGATAAATGAATTTGCTTTTTCTAAACTTAAAAAATCCATCTGCTTCTGAACTACCAGTTGGGGTAAATTTACCGATGAGATAAAATAAGGAGTAATAAAAAAGAAAAATACGCCTACAATAAATACTAATAAAAATACAATCTCGGTAGAATATTTTTTTCTGTATGAAATAAACCAGGCAAATAATGCAGGTATAAGTACGATAACAATGTAACTTCTAAAAAGGAAAATTAACAACAGGAGTAAAACAACCATAAGTATTTTTCTTGTTGCAAAACCTTTAAAGTTGATCAGCTTATAAAAACAATAACTGGTAATACTAATGGCTGAAAATATTAAACCTTCTTTATG
The DNA here is from genome assembly GCA_043759175.1 of Chitinophagaceae bacterium. Classification (GTDB taxonomy): domain Bacteria; phylum Bacteroidota; class Bacteroidia; order Chitinophagales; family Chitinophagaceae; genus Ferruginibacter. Next base: position 6,260 of record JAYVLZ010000394.1, read on the forward strand.
CAGGGTACTGCTAAAAAGAAGTAATGATGGCAGTAAAAAACAGGTAACTATTAAAAGTTTACTGCTGTTTTTAAATACATTGCTAAAAATTCTGAATAATGCAATGTGCCCGAAAAAAACGAGGAAATTATACAGGATCACATTTACATAATAATGCCCAAAACTAAAAATGTGCAGTACAGAAACAAATTTTACCATCAGGTTAGTCTTCAGGTCATTCCAATAAGAATTATGGAACTGTAATATCCCATCATAACCATATTGGTAGCCGGTATAAAACAGGTTGGTAAAATACTCTGAAGGATTATTGAACAACAAATGGTATTCAACCAACGCATCTTTGTGATAAATCCAGGTGTCTGAATTCATATCATTTCTCAACATCCAGCCGGAAAACATTCCGGCAATTATTTTAATTACAAGTAGTGCAATCACAATACGAGCTTTGAGTCCTGACTTTTGAACAAACGGTATCCTGGTAAGCAGCCAGCTTAACAAAAAAAGATAAAAGAAAAATAAGAAGTATCCCAAGCAAAAAAAATTTTATGTACGAAAGTTAGTTAAAAAATTTACTCCTGTATTAGAAGTGATTACGAAGGTGCATTTCAATGTCCGGTTCAATATGCAAAAGCTTTAAAGGGTTGCCAAACTTAACATGAAGCCTGCAACGAATTACAGCCTAACAAAGGTTGGCAACCTTGTGCAACAAAAATCTACTCCTATATTAAAAGTGAGTACAGATAAAATCAATCAATTAAACAATCATTATTTCTAATAAAAAAGACTGCAGCAATATGCAACAGTCTTTCCTAAAATTTTATTTTAAATTATCTCTAATGTGATATATAAATTTTAAACGCCTGCTGGTTTCCTTTTTGGTCGGTAACAACTAACGCATAGGTACCTCTTGCCAGCTGATTAACGTTAATGGTGTTAATTCCATTTTGTAATAATTTACTTAACACTAACTGACCAGTTCCATTATACAATTTGGCAGTAACAATCCCTCCTGAGTAACCCGACAGATTAACATTTAGTAAGCTGAATGCAGGATTTGGGTAAACTGTTACATTCTTTCCAGCACATGTTGCATTCATGGTGAGAATACTGCTGTATTTCTTTCCTCCATCTTTATCCACCAGCAGCAGGCGATAGTAAACACGGCCTTCTGCAGGTTGATGAGAGTATGTGTAATAAGCATTATCTCCTTTTGCTTCAACCTTACTAATGGTATTGTATGATTGACCATTGACACTGTATTGTACTTCAAAACCTTTAAAGTTAACTTCAGTTTGGCTGTGCCAGCTCAAGGTTGTTTTACAATTTTGCTGCCGTGCAGTAAAGTCTGTAAGTGTTACCGGTAAAGCCCTTAAAATTTCCCTGCTTGCTTCTTTACACAAACATTGCTCCTGGTTAGTTTCTGTAACAGGCCTGATCTTGGCAGTTACTATTTCTCCATTTACACAAGCCGGAGATGCAGGTACAGAAATTGTTAAGCTAGCTGTTGCACTACCCAAAGCCGGAATAACAGGTGGAAATAAAGATGAAGCAAATGGAGCCGTATTGCTGCCACAGAAAAACTCCACTACATAACCTGATGCAGAAGCGTCAATATCGGCTGTATTGGCTACAGTAATTGTAACAGTTGTTGTTCCTCCTGCTGAAAAATCTCCTGACACATAATCCAAATCAACAATGCTAAGATCTGGCTTAACTACTGTGATAATATTCTCCGCACTTCCAATAATAGATTTGGATGCATCGGTACAAAGTGTTGCTCCGCATGATATGGGGGCATTGGTTCTTTCTGCTTCACTTACAATACTAAAGTTGCCACAGCCGCTAAAAGTTGAGGTGGTTGTCAGATCACAACTATAATTGAGCGGAGTACCTGTTGCAATTCCAGCTGGAACTTTTAATTTCAATATTTGAGACCCACCTGGTCCTGCAACAGGATAACCTGGCACCAAGGAAATACCGCCTGCACTTGTAAAATTACCGGCATAAATAACACCGGTCGGCAGCGTAACCAAAATTGTATCAGCTGTGCTGGTTGCAGCTCCGGCAGGAACAACATTTCCAGAAAGGGTGGATATATTCCCGCAGTTGATCAGTGTTGAAGTTAAGCTAAGATTAAAGGATAAATTGCCTGTTGCCGCTGCCCCGGTAATATTTATCGGATTGGCTCTTACCGTGTTATTATATCCCAAATTAGTTGGTATCGGATCTCCGCAAGGCCTGTCTGCTCTTTGCTGAACAGAAATTTTACTTCCGCTTTTAAAACCACAAGTTGTGCTGTAGTTCAATCGCAACCTTGCTGCCCTGTTAGCAGTACCCGGATTACTTATTGTTCCAGGCAGGCCTGCATCACTAACACCTGTATGTGCTTCCACCTTGTAAGTTAATATACCATTTAAAATCTCAGGAACCACCGTTTGCCAGATTCCGCTGCCATCGGGATATTCAATTTCACCACTGTTTACAAACATTCCCGGCAAAATGGTTACCCTGAATTCCGGGTTATCTGCATAGTTGGCAAGGGCACTGCTGATTTTAAAAATAACAGTATCATCTGTACACAATGCTATGGGAGAAGCAGGTTGCTTTTCAACTGTTAATTGTATCTGGCTTAATAAAGGATTTGCTTTAAGCCATAAAGTTTTCCAACAATCATAACCCGAAAGTTCTGCTCCTGTTGGATAAGCAGCGCAACTCCATCCGCTTTCTGCTTTTATGCTGTCCAAAGCACAACTGTTAGTGTTGGCGCAAATACTTAGGGCAGTAGTACCGGCAGCAGCCAAATTACCCAATTCATATAAACCATCCGTATTAGGTGTGATGATTGTATTTCCAATTTTTACAACATAATTATTAAAAGAAACATTATTTGTCAATTTGAAAAAACTAAAAGGAGCAGCCTGCCCACTCGTATTTTGTAACAATATTGACCAGCATG
>JAYVLZ010000395.1:0-16405 GCA_043759175.1 Chitinophagaceae bacterium
CTATCAGTTTACTGGTTCTGTAGCCAGCACGGAAATTATAGTTAGATGCATTGGGCATCTCGACCTCGTTGGTATAATGCAGCTCAGTAGTGTAATAAGATGTTCGGTCAATTTTGATATTGTCTCTTGCCACATACGTGGCAGATGCTGTAGCAAAAATATTTCCCACCTGGTAATCCAGCATCAATCTTGCAGATGCTGTTTTACTATGTAAACCAATTGACATGGGAAGAAAATCCGACACATAATTAGTGAGTGGGAATGATACAGCGCCAATGGTGTACAACGAAAAAGTTCCCGGGCCAAGTTCTTTTTCAATAGGCATCCATTTTATAAACAGGCTCAGATCCTGTACCCCCTTCATTCCATGTAAAGTACCTGCAGAAGCTTTAGTTTTAATATATGGCACACTAAACAATACATTCAATTTTCCGGTGATACCATAAGCACCCATTACTGAATACATTTGTGTGGATACCGTACCCAGGTTTGCATTATCTCTTTTCAATGTTCCTTCCCAGTAATTTTTCCAGCTGCTGTAGCTGTACATCGGACCGATACAGAGTTGTTTTTTCTCCATCATAATGGCATCCATATCTGTTTGGGCGTATGATAGTATGCTAACCATTAGTGTGATAATGGTTAGCATACTATACTTTAATATCTGTGGCATAATTGCTTAATTAAATAAAAAAAGATTTCAGTTTTGTTAATTAGTGAGTTGTATGTTTTTTGTTTATCCTGTAGCTGTAACTCAGGTTAATAGAATAATCTGCAAAAGCAGCATCGCCCTGTATATACACTTTTTTAGAAGGATCAGTAATTTTATCGTTCTGCATATTTTGTTTTGCAATATCAGCGGCGCTTTGTATCCTGTTCTTAACAAAATTATATGGAACAAATAAGCTGAAACTATGCTGACCGCTGCGGTAAGAAATACCAGGCTCAATTGCCACTACATAACCGGGACGGCGATAGGCAACCTGTCCGCCAAAAGCATCATAAGCAGGAATTCCTTCATACCTGCCGGCTAAAGAAAGTGTAACTTTTTTTGCTTTGCCTACTGGTAACATAAAACCTGCACGAACAGAATATTGATCAGGGGATGCATAAATATTATATCCTGCCAGGCCGGAATCTGCAGCAGATTTAAATGAGCCGTTTGATTCTTTTGGATTGAATAAATAATAACCATTTACAAAGCCATAGAGATCTTTGTATATTTTTCTGAAGCCCTGCAGTTCAACAGAGATGCCTATACCACCATCGCCAGGCTGAATGGCCTGGTCCATAATGCCAATTCTTTTTGTGCCATTTGCAAGTGGTACTAAATCTGTTTCAGAATGACTTCCTGTATTTAGTTTAATACCCAGCCCCACCATTAAGTTTCCTTTAGCAGCTTTAGCTGGATCAAATACCCAGTAATTGGCACTGACACGGATATCGCCAAGGCCCTTAGCATACAGACTGTAGCGGAAAGTATCTTTTACAGGTGCAGATTGCCTTAATACCTGCGAACGTTCATTATTCACATAAGGAATGGTTGCATTCAATTGCAGCCTGTTGGTTAATCCATAAGAAAAATTAAAATCCAGTGCATGAGAATAAATGTTAACAGCGTTACCCCTGTCTTTACCGTCTAAACCTATTCCGCCATTTGTATTCTGCCTGTGTTTTTGTTCTTCTGTTCCAACAAAATGCCGCCATGAATGAAAGTATCTGTAATTGACCCCTATTTGCATACCGCCTTTTGAAAGATTGTATGAATTCTCTGACATACCATTTGAACACAGGGTACTTACTCCGCCTAACTGGCGTATGGCAACGCAGCCTTGTGCATTTGCGTAATCGTTTATAACAAGTAATAAAACTATTGAGAAAAGTATTTTTTTCATTTTTATAAGTTTAGTTAGATTGATTGATTATAATTTTTTCTTTTTTTTAAAACTGGCTAAACTGATTTTTTTACAGTTAATTCTTTTCCAGTTTTAGTTTGCCAACAATTAATGAGCCTACTTTTTTTCCATACTCACTGCTTACTAAGCAGCTTGGATGAAAATGGATGCCGCCATAAAAACGGGCCCAGTTATTTTCTTCTGCCGCCTGGCGGAATGAAGTGAAGGAGCGGTTGGCAATGCCAAACTCCAGCTCACTAGTATCTGTGTACGCAAAATTATCGCCATACATTTTTGTTAATGCTTCCGCTGCTGCTGAACTTACGGTGCTGTGTCCACAGGTATATTCAGGAAATGGCGGTGTTTGCAAATAAGGCCTCCATTCAGGATCAAAGTATTTATTGATCACTGTTTCCGGACGCACTGTATTGCTGCGGAATTTTTCATCCCAGCATTGAATAAACGCATCAAACATGGCTATACCAGTGATGGTGTATGCAGCCACTGTTTTTCTAAAGCTGGCTTTTGCTTTTTGTGAAGCAATGCCAACAATGTTCATCCAATGGCCAGGGGGTGAAAACTTTTTTGTTACAAACATAACGTGGCCAGCCACATTTAGCTTTCCACCCAGGTCATCCCAAAATTCCGCTATATGTTTTTGCTCATCTGTCAGACTATCTACTGTATTTTTTACTGCCATCACCTGTGTATAATAATCACTTTTTTTATTAGTGACATCAAACTTAAAAGGCCGTGGCGGCATAAACTGACTGGCACTATCCATTACCAATGTTCTTATCTCATTCCAGTGTGGCTCCAGTGCACTTGTATATGCAGGAGGAGTAGGAACCCAGCGGCCAGGTGTATCATTTACAGTGTACCTTGGAGCACTTCTTGTCTGTGCATAATTATCTTTTTTGCTCCATGCTAAGATTGCCTTTGAAATGGTATCTGCATAAGCAACAGAATTTTCAAACATTGCACCAGGCATACCTGAATCCTTTGCTGTTTTTTTCAGGCTGTCCACATAATCCTGCATACTTCCTTCCGGAAATGTAACGGCTTCCCCCACTTTACAAAATGAAAGCAGTGCTGCAAACTCATAGTCTATTTTTTTAGTGGTGTCGGGCTTTGGCATTTCTGTTAACCCTTTGATCTGGCCTGCTAACGAATTGTACTCATTAGGATAACCACCAGCTATACATTCATAAGCAGCAATATTAGCATAGGCATAATTCCTGGAAGCCACGATAGGGGCAAAACCTACATGCTTTACCACTTCGTTCAACTCCTTCACTGTTTTAGAATAGGCGAAAGCATCTTCAAAGTAGGTTTTTTTAACCGGCCCGTTTTTACAACCGGCCAGGAACAGCAATACCGATATGGATGCAAATAAGATTTTCATAAAAAAATAAGTAAATAATCAGCGATGGAATATTAGTCCACAAAACTTTTGGTTAGCATTAATTTAAAAAGTATTTCCCAACATGATAACAATATTGCATAACACAATACCGCAGTAGTGTTTTTGCTGATTGGAATTAAACTTTAAAAGCAGTTAAACTTAGGCTGCATCCGGGGGTTGTTCCACGGTGGTGAAGAAGAGTGTTTTTTCGAATACGGAGTTTACCAAAACATAATTATTTGTAAGCAGTTTACTATCACAATTAAGTGATAACAAAACATGTTCTTCATATTCGCTTAAATTTTTTTGAAAAGAGTCAGTTTTGGAACCTGATTTCTTTTGTGTGTCATTCTGCTGAAAATCATGAGCGCCTTGTGCATAGTCGTTTCTTGACTGCTCAATTTTCATTTTTGCCCGGTGAGGGATACACAGCATTTCCAGGGAGTCATTATAAATGCGGCTCTTTACATATTTGTATTTGATGCCGTCAATTTCCACTTCACCGTCAATACGCTGGAAAGTTTCGTTATTGGTATAATAAGGAAGATTAGTTGCTTGTTTGATGGAAATTAAATCGGTTTCATTGTAACTTTTATCATCCAGCGCCAGTTCTAATGCAGCGTCAGAGCGGCTTGCCATGTAGTTATATAACAGCTGGTACCCTGCAATATTGAAGGTGAAAATACTGAGCATAAATATGGCTACGAGCTTTCTCATTAGTTAGTGGCTTGCAATGTAGGAGATTTTTTTGAAAATGATTACGCTGCAGGGCGATTTTTTTTGAGAAAGCCCAATTATCCAGTACCCAATCCTTATCTATAAATACAACCATACTGGTATGAGATGCGCCAACGGCATCATGTGTTTGAATATTACGCAAACATGTTTTATTAAAAATTGAGTTTGATATTTTCTTGGGCAATGATCAAATTGCTTTTATATAGTTAAAATAATTGTTCGCCAACTTAGGGTAAAAAAGGGGCAAGTTGGCGAACAATTATTTTAAGCCATACTTAACCGGCGGACTAAAAATATATTTAGTTGAATAAATCATCTGCCGTTAGCTGATTGGTGACCATACTGTTATAATATTTGTTAGCCGCACATCCGTAAGGAGTAATTAATGTAATAAAAATATTTTTCCTGGTTTTGGTTTGAGCAATAAATGCAGATTTTTTTTGCAGCAGTACATCTGCATATTGTTTGCTTACTTCAAAAATAGTGTTGTAAAATTTAGCTTCGCAAAGGTTAATACAGTTATCATTTCTGTCTATCAGCAAATCTATTTGTGCGCCTGTTGCTGCCTTATCCCCTTTGTATTGCCAACTGTATTCAGAGGTTAAGATGCCGGTAATACCCAATGCTTTTTTGATGGACTCCGTATGGCGCAGGCAAATATTTTCAAAGGCATACCCACACCATACTTTGTAAGTATTTGTATTAAACATATCAAGCCAGCGGGTGTTTCCCTTACCATCTGCTATAAATTTAAGATAGAAAATACTGTACTCATCCAGCAGGCGGTACAGTACATCTTCTTTTGTTTTATTAACCGGGTAAATGGGTTTGACAAATCCGCAGGAAATAAGCTCCTGTAAAGTATTGGTAAGGCCGCCACCGCTGGCCAGTTTGGTGTGCTTTATTATCTCACTACGGGTAAGCCCTTTGTTTTTGGCAGCCAGCGCTTTGATAATAGCAATATGATCTCCGCTGTTTTTGAACAAAGCCGCATAAAGATTATCAAACTCATCTTTAAGCGATGCTGCTTTTGAAAAAAAAAGCCGTTGTACTATTTGCGGCACACTTTCCCCACGCTCAATATCATTCAGATAAAACGGCACTCCGCCGGTAGCCATGTACAACTGTACAATATCCTTATACACCAGGTCTGCTTTTTTAAGTTTTAAAAATGCTGCTGTTTCCCTGAGCGTAAAAGGCTGCATGGATATTTTACAGGTAATACGGTTGTGCAATCCACCGCGGTCGTTAATTACTTTATTGATAATCCATGATGCAGCCGAACCACATATCACCAGGATAATATCATTGCGTTTAGAAGCAAACTGGTTCCAGAAATTATCTAATGCAGCTTTAAAGCCCGACTTTGATGTATCAAACCATGATACTTCATCTAAGAAAATAATTTTCTTAGATGAAGTTTTTAAAGTACTGATGTATTGCTTCAGCACATCAAAAGCCTGGAGCCAATTGGCAGGTAATGGTTTGCTTATATTTTTCTTATATACTTTGTTAAGTGTTAAATGAAAATTCTCCAGTTGCTGGCTGGTGTTGTTTTCATTAAGGCCGCTGCACTCAAATATTATTTGCCTGGAATATACCTGGCGCACTAAGTAAGTTTTACCAATACGCCGGCGGCCATATACGGCTACAAAGCTTGACTGTGACAATGTTAATTGTTTTTCCAACAGTACAATTTCTTCTTCTCTTCCGGCTACAGGCATTGATAATAAAATTTATAAAAGAAAAATATTGTTCGCCAACTTAGGGGTAAAAAAGGGTAAGTTGGCGAATAATTTTATAATAAAGATAAGTGTATTTATAAAATAATTGTTCGCCAACTTAGGGTAAAAAAGGGGTAAGTTGGCGAACAATTTTCTGAAGATGATAAACGCAGCAAGGCTTGTATGCTGAAAAAAGATATTCTGATCACGGGCAGGCGGATAGTAGTGGAAAGCCCGGTGAAGCCTTGTGCAAGGCTTCTGTGCCGTACTTGCAACGAATAGCCGCAACGGAAGTTAAATAATGATAAACTGCTGACTGCCCCAAATAACAAATGCTGTTACTTCACTGTAAATGTTTTCTTCTCTGCTCCAATCCCTTTAAGCGTAAGGCTTTTCCATTGTTTAGGCATAGTTGATTTTATTTGAATAATGCCTGTGGGTGTAATTTCCAATCCACCAAAACCATTGAGCACAGATTGTAAAATACCTCCGGCACCTGTGGCAAAATATGGATTGGATCCACCCTTTGTTTCAGCTATCACATTGAATGGCGGAAGAAAATTAGGCACATATGCATCTTTAAAAAAGTGATATGCTTTATCCTGCTCACCAATTCTTGCATACAACAAAGTGAAGATGGCCTGTGTCATTGCAGGCGTTCCTTCATTGGGCACCCTTGATGAATAATAATCGAGGTCTTTCTTTATTTGTTTTGGATCAGTAATTTCTTTTAAAGGATAACTCAGCAAATTAACGTCTGCCTGTTTGATACCCTCTCCATTATAGGTGGCATGTTCTTTTGTTATGCCATCGGCCATTTTTAAAATAGGAATGTTATTAGCCACATTCATCCAGTCTGCATCCGGTGCAATACCTAATAATTTTGCAGCATCTGTTGCGCATTTTAAATTGGCCTTTGCTGCAGCATTGGTAAAAGCATTATTGTCAACATTTTCGGCCCATTCATCTGCTGCCACCACATTTTTAATATCATATTGTCCGGGGCCGTTTCTTTCCACACGGCTTGCCCAGAAATCTGCGGTGGCTTTTAAAATGGGCCAGCCTTTTTCTTTCAGCCAGGTTTTATCCTGCGTTACACAATAATAACTCCATGCCGCCATTGCAACATCTGCGGTAATGTGATGTTCAAACGGGCCGCTCAATGCCCATACAGGCGTTTCTTCTGCACCTGAGCCTGCACTCTCCCATGGGTACATGGCACCTTTATATCCTTTACCAAAAGCATTGCGTTTGGCTGCTTCTAATCTTTCAAAGCGATATTCTATGATGCCCTTTGCTATTTCGGGATGCAATTGCAAGATGGAAGGAAACATCCACAACTCAGTATCCCAAAATACATGTCCATTATATCCCAGTCCGCTTAAACCCATTGGCGACGGGCTATTGGTACCGCCTTCTCTAACAAATGAATAGAGGTGATAGATCATACTGTGTATATCCTGCTGGCTTTGTGCAACTTCTCCCGATACATCGGGACCTGCGGCCTCTATTACAATATCACTCTTCCATAGTTCATCCCACGCTTTGTTGTGCATTTCAATCAGCCTGTTCCTTCCCTGTAGTTTCGCAAAAATGGTAAGGCGTTCTGCCTCGTTCAATGGATCATCATGATGTGCTGAAGTGATGGAAGAACCAACAATGGAGTACCGGTAGCTCTCACCTGCATTTATTTTTTTAGCAAACTTTACCAGATGCATATTATTGTCCCACATTTCATGTATTACCCTTGGCTCATTGCCATGTGTTTCACTAAAGATAAATGCATTGGATGCACACATCAATAGTTTTCCGGTGGGGCTTTTAGCTGAAGAAGTGAGTAAACTGATAGTGGTGTGGGGTCTGTCTATTTCGTTGTAATAATTTTGAACATCCTTCAATGCATCGGGGGCTTCCATCACGCTGGCGCTGCCGATAGTGATGTTCTTTTTTGCAGTGATTGTAATATCCATCAATACTGAATAGGGCAATTGCCTCAGCGCATAATAGCTATAAGAAACCGTTGCCATCTCTTTATAATCAAAGGAAGTGGTAAAGCTGGCATGCTGCATGTCCAGTTCCTGTTTCATATTAGCGGCGTCTGCATTACCCAATCTTTTTCCGTCAATCTCTAAATACATATTCAGCAGGTTAAAGCTTTTTAAAAAATTGCTCACCCTGCCTCTGCCATACAGATCGTAAGCCCCAGCCAGCACCACATCTTTTACTTTAAATACTTCGGCGCTGCTGACGATGCCTATTTGGCCGTTGGCGACTGTGATGCCGTAATAGTTGGAGGGATCAATTTTAGTGGCGGTTATCTTCCAGGGATCCTGGGATTGGGCTATTATGATTGATTGAAATGTTATGCAAACGATAGCGGTTAATAAAGTAATTTTCTTTTTCATATCAGCAAAATGTGTGGACGGCTAATTTACAATTATTATTCTCTTAAAACTTATCTTTAGCGAAATTACTGCTTACCATTTTTTTGCCGACGATCATTTTTACTTGCTTATGAGAAATTATTTTCTTTTTTCAATTAACCTGCTGTTTCTCTTTTCCTGCAATCAAAAGCAGCCGCTGTTTCATGAAGTAAAGAGTGACAAAAGTGGTATTCATTTTAATAACCAAATTAAAGATGATGATGAGCTGAACCCACTGAATTACGAATACATTTATAATGGTGGTGGCGTGGGTATTGGCGATTTTAATAACGATAGCCTGCCGGATATTTATTTTTCCGGTAACCGTGTGGCAAACAAATTATACATCAATAAAGGCAACATGCAATTTGTGGATGTAACAGATGCTGCAGGTGTAAATGGCAATGGCAGATGGTGCAAGGGTGTAAGTGTGGTGGACATTAACAATGATGGATTGATGGACTTGTATGTATGTGCAGCAGTACTGGTTAATGACAGAAAAAATTTACTTTACATCAACCAGGGTGCTGATAAAAAAACCGGTATTCCTGTTTTTAAAGAAGAAGCCGAAGCATATGCATTAGCGGATAGTGCCAGTGACCAAATGGCTGCTTTTTTTGATTATGACAATGATGGCGACCTGGATGTTTATTTACTGATCAATGAACTGGATGGAACTTATCCCAATGCATTCCGCCCTATACATAAAGATGGAAGCTGGCCCAATACAGACAAGCTGCTGCGTAATGACTGGAACGATAGTCTGAAGCATGCAGTATTTACAGATGTTTCAAAACAGGCAGGTATTTTAATTGAAGGTTACGGATTGGGAGTAAATATTACTGACATCAATAATGATGGCTGGAAAGATATTTATGTAAGCAATGATTATCTCTCCAACAATCTTTTGTACATCAACAATCATGATGGAACATTCACCGACCATTGTGCAGATTATTTTAAACATACCAGCAAAAATGCAATGGGCAATGATATTGCCGACATCAATAATGATGGCCTGGCAGATATCATTGAACTGGATATGTCCCCTGCAGATAATTACCGCCAGAAGATGATGATGAATGATCTGAGTTATCAAACTTTTCAAAATGCAGCACAGTTTGGATACATGCATCAATACGTCCGCAATACTTTGCAACTAAATCAGGGCCCCCGGATTTTAGAAAATGATTCTATTGGTGCACCGGTATTTAGTGAAATCAGTTATTATGCAGGCATTGCACAAACAGACTGGAGTTGGGCACCTTTAGCAATAGATGCAGATAACAATGGTTACAGGGACCTGATGATCTCTAATGGTTTACCGAAAGATGTGTCCGACCTTGATTTTATTGCTTACAGAAGCAGGGCCACAGCGAATACACCAATGAACCAGATGCTGCCACAATTACCATCTGTAAAAATCAGTAATTATATTTTTCAAAACAACGGCGACATCAGCTTTACAAATAAAACAAAAGAATGGGGATGGGACATTCCTACCTTTTCATCCGGTATGGCTTATGCAGATTTTGACAGGGATGGAGACATAGATGTGATAGTGAACAATACCAACATGGAAGCTACATTGCTGGAGAATACACTAGATGAAAGTAACGTCAAAGACAATAATTTTTTACGCATTCAACTACAAGGCGATCCGATCAACAAAAATGGACTGGGTACGGTAATCCGTTTATACTACCAGGCCAAACAACAACTTTATGAGTGTACACCTTACCGTGGCTATATGAGCAGCATTGAAAATGTGGCACATTTTGGTGTTGGCAGTGCAACCGCTATTGACTCGATAGTTACTGTTTGGCCCAATGGGAAAAAACAAGTTTTAAAAAACATCACCACCAATCAAACAATTAATATCAGTATGGCACAGGCTGGTTTCACTGAGAATTATTTTGTTCCAACGATTGCTACCAATAACTGGTTTACCAATATTAACAACAAAACAGGGATCAACTTTTTTTCACACGAGATGGATTTCATTGATTTCGATATTCAAAAAATGATCCCTCATAAATTAACCCAGTATGGACCTTCACTTGCTGCCGGTGATGTAAATGGAGATGGGCTGGAAGACCTTGTTGTTGGGGGTGGTTCTCCTAATTATGCCAGGTTGTTTTTACAGAAACCTGGTGGTTCTTTTGTAAGCAGCAAACTCATTGATTCAGCAAAGGAATTTAAATACCAGGATGATGGAGGCATTTGCCTGTTTGATGCAGATAATGATAATGACCTTGATATGTACATCGCATCCGGCGGTGCTGAAAACGGACCAGGTTACCAGGCTTACGCTGATCATTTTTATATCAATGATGGTAAAGGAAATTTTAAAGAAAATAGTTCTGTAATGGCAGGTAACTATACTGCTAAAGGCTGTGTGAGAGCAGCCGATTTTGATCATGATGGCGATTTGGATCTGTTTGTTGGCGGCAGGGTTTTTCCCGGTAACTATCCACAACCGGTTAGCAGTTTTATTTTACAAAATGATACCAAAGAGGGAAAGATAAAATTCACGAATGTTACCAGCCAGGTGGCACCTGCATTGCAAAATATTGGATTGGTTTGTGATGCTGTGTGGAGTGATGCAGACAACGATGGAAATATTGACCTGATCATTTCCGGCGAATGGATGCCCATTACCATTTTGAAAAATATAAACGGAAAATTTACAAAAACTGAAACTAAACTATCAACTGAAACTGGCTGGTGGAACAGTATAACGGCTGCCGATATTGATAATGATGGCGATATGGATTATGTTGCAGGCAACTGTGGTATGAATGGATTTTTAAAACCTTCAGCACAATTTCCCGTAAAAGCATTTGGGAAAGATTTTGATAACAACGGAAGTTTTGATGCCGTATTCAGCACCTGGCTGCCATCGCCAGTAAATGGCGGATTAAAAGAATATCCTGTTGCCGGCCGTGATGATTTTATTAAAGAGATGACGGCAATGAAAGAAAGGTTCCCCAACTATTCATCTTATGCAGGCAAAGAGATGAAAGACATTTTTATAGAAGCGGAATTAAAAGATGCACTGCAGTTATCAGTAAATGATTTTAATACTTGCTGGATAGAAAATAAAGGTAGTATGCAGTTTGAGTTGCATCCTTTGCCGGCGCAGGCTCAGTGGTCACCCGTATATGGAATTGTTGTAAATGATTTTAACGGAGATGGAAATGTGGACATCGCATTGAATGGAAATGAATTTTCAATGACGCCTGTACTCGGACGATATGATGCATTAAATGGTTTGGTTTTACAGGGAGATGGTAAAGGAAATTTTTCACCGCTATCCATTTTGCAAAGCGGTTTATATATACCGGGAAATGGCAAATCATTGGCACAAATAAATGTTAATGGAAAGCTGGTATTGGCTGCCGGACAAAATTCCGGTGCACTAAAATTTTTCCAGGACAAAGTTGCTGCTGATAGTCTTATTCCACTACAACAGGGAGATATTTTTGCAATGCTTCATTTGAAAAATGGACAAAAGCGAAAAGAAGAATTTAGATATGGTTCCTCTTTCTTATCTCAGTCCGGCAGATTTGTTCAATTAAACACAGCTGTAAAGTCAATTGAAATAACAAATAATAAAAACCAAAAAAGAATCATTAAAAACTGATGTATGAAAAAAACAATCCTTTCTTTTCTTGCGGTTGTTTTACTGGCATCTTTTATTTCTTCCTGTAAACAAAAGCAGCCACTTTCCATTGATATAACAAAACTTCAGCACCAGTGTGTGCATCGCTTAACAGATGTAATAGTATATGATATTTTTACACCGCCGGTTGCCGGAAGAATATATGCTTACAGTAACCTTGCTTATTATGAAGCCCTAAAATTTCAAGAACCCACGGCTTCTTCCATTGCTGCAAAACTAAAAGGCTTTGATGCAATTCCCCAGCCTGAAAAAAACAAAACCTATAATTTTAAGCTGGCGGCTGTAAAATCTTTTTTTACAGTAGCAAAGACACTTACTTTTTCAAAGGACAGTTTAACAATAACTGAAAACAGGTTACTAAAAGCATTTGAAAATGCAACCGATGAAACTGTGTATAAAAACTCTCTTGCATTTGGCGATAGCATTGCTGCTGTTATTTTAAAAAGAGCTGCAGTTGATAATTATAAAAAAACAAGGGGCATGCCCCGGTACAGTGTGTTTAAAGAAACAGGCAAATGGCAGCAAACTCCGCCTGACTATGCCGACGCAGTAGAACCAAACTGGGGATTGATTGAACCTTTGTTACTTGATTCTGCTGCTCAATTTAAACCGGCACCACCACCACCATTTGATTTAAACAACAACAGCCAATACTATAAAGAATTAATGGAAGTATTTACCATCAGCAAACAAATTACTCCATTGCAAGATACCATTGCCCATTACTGGGATGACAATCCTTTTGTAACTGAGCATACAGGCCACTTAATGTTTGCCAATAAAAAAACAACTCCCGGCGGGCACTGGATGGGTATCATTTCCATTTTGTGCCAGCAATCAAAAGCAAATGAAATAAAAACAGCGGGTGCATATGCCTATACATCCTGTGCAATTTTTGATGGATTTATTTCTTGTTGGGATGAAAAATACCGCAGCAGAATGGTTCGTCCAATAACAGTGCTCAGGGAAAATATAGCGCCTGAGTGGAACTCTTTATTACAAACACCCCCATTTCCGGAATATACCAGTGGACATAGTGTGATCACTGCTGCCGCTGCCACTGTGCTTTCACAACTTTTTGGGAATGCTGCAGCATTTCATGATACTACCGAACTGGAATATTTAGGATTGGAAAGGTCATTCACTTCCATCAAAGCTGCTGCAGATGAGGCTGGCATCAGCCGTTTGTATGGAGGCATACATTACCGCTCTGCAATTGAAGAAGGGAAGAAACAGGGTGAGCATGTGGGGCAACTATACAATACTATTTTTAATTTATACAAGCAAGCGGTTTTGCGTTAACATAAACTGTAAGTGTTTTTTTAAACCCTTTACTTTGCAAACAAATTCTTTAATAAAATTTATTTACTAAATACAGTAACACAAAAAAAGATTGATATGAAAAAATGGTTAGTGATTATTGGTGTGTTGATTATTGCAGTTATTGGTGCGGCTTATTTTTTTATTCCGGCTACAGAAAACTTTACTTATGCCAGCTCTGTAAAATGTCCACAGGAAGCTGCTACAAGATTTTTGATAAACAAAAACAAATGGCAGCAATGGTGGCCTGGGCAAAAGAAGGAAGATCATTTATACACTTATAAAAACTATGAATACAGGGTAAATAAAATCATGCTGAATGCTGTTGATATGACCGTGTCAGACAGTAAAGATTCTGTGAGAGGGTTACTAAGGATAATTGGGGATACCGGTGCAGTAATAAAATTACAATGGAATTCAGCATTTGAGTTTTCAACCAATCCTGTTACAAGACTGTCACAATACTTCCAGTCAAAAAATATTAAGACAAATATTGCCAGCCTCGTAGAAGACAGTAAGCGTTTTTTTGAAAAACAGGAAAACTTATATGGTATGAAAATACAGGTGGAGACTGTAAAAGATCCTTCCCTTATTTCTTATAGCCGGTTATTGAATCATTACCCTGCAACTGAAGAAATATATGATATGATCGGAATGGTAAAAAAATACATTCAAAAAAAGGGTGGAAAGGAAAATAACAGCCCAATGATGCATGTACAAACAATAAGCCCCACAGAGTTTGGAATAATGGTGGCAATACCAACTCAGGGAGATTTGCCTTCTGAAGGTGAGTTCAGGGCAAAAAAAATGGTGTTGGGAAATATCCTGACAGGCGAGGTTAAGGGTGGAATATATACAGTAACAAAAGCAGAGCAGGAATTGAAAAACTTTGTAACTGATTTTAGAAGAATGTCTCCGGCTATCCCTTTTCAATCTTTAATTACCAACAGGATGCAGGAAACCGATACAACTAAATGGGTCACCAGGTTGTATTATCCCGTTTTTTGATAAAGTAGTTATCTGAATTTTATCACCTGCAGGCTATCGTTGTTCTTTGCCAATACAAAAGCATTTTGTTTGTTGATCTGTATTGGCTTAATATGCCTTACCTGACCCTTTACAACAAGCCCGTTTAATTGTTGATATTCAAACTGGCCTTTTCCTTTATTAACGAGTACCGTTCCAAAGTCTGCATCATTCCGGCCAATTTCAACATTGTTATCGTAATAATTTCCCATCATCAGGATGTCGGGTAAATTATCATCGTTTACATTCACCAGCACTGCATCCCGGTAACAACTTAATTGAGCTTCAAATGGCAATGCCTTTACTTCAAACTGAAAACCTGCCTGTCCGGCAGGCAGGTTTCCATTGTTGATCAATACGGCATTTGAAAAATTAGTAGCTGAAAATTTATACGCATCTGCAAATTTAGTTGCATCAAATATTTTATTCAGTTTTGCCTTTGCAAAATCTTCTGCATATAAATATTTCTTCTTTAATCCCGGCAATTGTTTTTGCAGTTCCTGCTTAGTTGCAAATGGAATTTCTTCGCCTCTTAAATAATAAGTAAGTATTTGCTCGTATTTATAGTTTTCATCAAAATCGTTATAGTACATGGAAACCGGTTCCTTTGCGGATGCTTTTAATTTAGTGTTCAGCCCGAGATTTCCGGCGATGAAATCAATATCTCCATCATTATCTACATCGCAGGGCAGTATAAAATTCCACCAGCCCTTCTCATTCGTAATTACTTTTTTTGTAAAGCTATTTTTGTTATTGATAAATGCATCAATCCCTCCCCATTCATAACAAAGCAATAAATCATTATCACCATCCTTATCAATATCCAGCCACTTTGCATCCGTCACCATTCCAGGCTTCACCAGCTCTTTGGAGTATTGCTGGGTTACATCTGTAAACTTTCCAGTGCCATCATTTTGTAAGAGAAATGATTTAGGCATGTTACCATAATTCCATGGTTCGGCCCTTCCGCCAAAGAAAAGATCGACATATCCATCTCCATTAAAATCATAAGCTGCCACTGTACTTTGAGTAGCATACATACCCTTAAAAGCATCCACCTTTTTTGTTAAGTTTCCTTTGCCATCATTAATGTAAAGCAATGGCTGCAGGTGGGCATCTTTTCCATAATATTCATTACCCCCGCTGGCTATTATTAAATCAAGGTTTTTATCATTGTTTACATCCACCCATTCTGCAGCTACATTTTCCCACATATTATCTTTCAGCATTTCCGGCTCAGCCAGTTGAACAAATTTTCCGCCAGGCGCTTGCAGGAAGACGGCATTGTGAAATGTTTTGGACGCTCCTACAAAAACATCTTCTAAACCATCATGATTAATATCAGCAACAGCCAGCGCCGGGCCTTCTGTTGTGAGCATGTGTGGTATCAATGGTTCCCTGTCAAATTCATTAAAAGGATTTTCAACATGCTTATATTTTAAACCGGTAGCAGCAGTAATATCTTCTGCTGCTGCAATGGAAGGTTGTTTGTATGAGGTAATCTTATTGTAATCAAATTGTGGTAAACCTGCAGTAAAGGAAAAAGATAATTGCTGATTTGCTTTTACCTGGATCGGCTGAAATGAATTATCCGGCCATATTAAAAAAGCTGAATCAATTATGGTTTTATCAAGGCCTATATGAATGGGAGCCATCATGCTGGATTGAAAACCATGCACCGGGTTATTTTCATAAGTGCGTATACCGCCGTTAGCAAATAAAACCACTTTGGCGCCAACAGCACTGACGTTATTTTCTGACCCTTTTAATTTGACAGTTGCGAAAGATTTATTCTTATTGCCATTGGTCGTGTTCTCATATAATATCACCGGATCATTAATATTATTCACTATAATATCCAGGTCACCATCATTATCGAGGTCCGCATACACAGCGCCATTGGAAAAACTTGTTTTATTATTTTCTATACTGTCTGTTACATCTTTAAATAATAAATCACCGCTGTTAGAAAAAAACTGGTTGGGCAGCTTGATCTCGGGAAATTTATTTACCAGGCCCATATCTTTTTCTTCCAGTGTGTTGTTTTTTAATTTTTCCTGCAGCTCATCATTGGAAACAAAGTTGATATAATCAATATCATTCATCCGCTTCGGAATCCCGTTACTGATAAAAATGTCTTTATGCCCATCATTGTCGTAATCAAAAAACAACGTTGCCCACGACCAATC
>JAYVLZ010000396.1:0-3795 GCA_043759175.1 Chitinophagaceae bacterium
TATAACAACCTCCGCAAGATTATCAATCCACACCTGCTCTCCGATCCAGCTATGATTGCCAATAAATAGTTTCCAGGGATATTTGATATTAACGGATGGCTTAATTACAACTCCCTTTCCCACGGTGGCACCAAACAATCTCAGTAAAAAAACTTTTAAACCGGAACTGATGATAAATGAATTTTTAAAAAACAAGATATTGATACAATACCAGCATACCTGTTTTAGTTTACCGGCTTTAATGTCAATACTGGTTTTATAGCTGGCGTTGTCGACTTTTTTTGAGGGTATCATTCAAACAATATTTTATATGGTGCTGTCAATGCTGGGTTGTTAATAAATGAATGAGCATATTGCCAGGCACCCGTAGCATATTTATCAAATTCCTGCTGATCTGCTTCAGCAAGCTGAGTAATTGTTGAGATAAATAATTCCGGTTTGCTTAATGGATGATCCCAGCCTGCACTGGATGCAGCCAGCTGAAGCCAGGGAGTTTGATCGCTTATCAACACCGGCCTTCCGGCAAGCATAGCTTCAAATATCGCATGCCCAAAATTTTCTCCCGTGGTTGGTAACAGGAACAGGTGATGCTGTTGCAATAATTCTTTTATTTCCCTTTTATTTTTCGGGCCAATATATTGCACTGAAATATTTTGAGGCAGCTGATTAATAACCAATTTACATTCCATCCAGTAGGCTTCATTTTCAGCAGGCCCCACTATTGACAACGATACCTGCTGAGACACCTGTTTTAGTAACTCCAATACATACAACAGATTTTTTATTGGCACAATACGGGCAATGAAAATACATTTAAGACTACCGGGATCTTTATTGCAGGTTTCAAAAACATCCTGCTCTATACCCGGTAAATTATCAGCAATAACAATATTGCTGCCGGGAAAATATTTTTGTATCGCCGTTTTTTCCCTTTCGTTGGTTGCATGAAATATTACTTTTTTATGAATGCCCATTAATTTGTACAAAAATAACAACGGCATTTTTTTGTACCGCTTTAAAGAAAGGGCGCTTTCATACAAGGTTCCTCTTGGGCACATCACCACTTTACTTTTTATAACCCCCGTTAGTTTGAGCCACAAAGGATACACCGCAAAATAAGGAGAGAATAACAAATTAAGGTAAACGGCATCTGCATTTACTGCCAGCACTTGTTTTTTAATTTGGCCGGCAGTCAGTGTTTTTTTTTCTGCATAAAAAATGGGTATGCCCAATTCCGTGTTCACCATCCATTGATTGGGAATGATCTCCGGGTAGGCTGTTGTTTCACCATGATCTGTATCGGTTGTCAAAACAAACAGTTCGTATTCACTATGCAATGCCCTGCAGATATTTACACAAGATTGTATGGGGCCACCCGCTTTATACCCGGGTGCAAACCAATCAATCAGTATCAGTATTTTTTTTTTATTACTCACAGTTAAACATCAGCTGTTTTGTTTGCTGCACCAGGCTGCTGCTTTTTTTGTGACCTGTCAAAAAACCACATCATGGTAAAAATGGCAATGTATGCTGCGATATTAAACCAGGTATGATTGTCTAAATTAAAGGGTGATTTCCAATGCTGGTTTACTGCCACTACCATCAGGCAAATCCGGATAACATTGATTATAAATATCAGCAACAGTCCACCAAGCATCCATTTTATTTTTCTTACAACATCAAGCTGGTTGGCAAAAATAAATGCCACCCAGAATATCATTATGCCATATCCAATACAATCGTAACCCACATGTACGCCTGATCCATTTTGCAGTTTGATGGTATAGATATCTTTTAGATAAATTGTAAACCCCATTAACTGCAACAAACTTTTAGCACTGTGCAGTAATATCCACCGCAACAGCGATACATAATCCAGGTATTGGTCTGCAAAGGCTGAGTAGTAACCACCTGGGGAAGTAATACCGATCATGGCGATGGTACCGTAATACAGGATACAAAAGGTTAACAGAAATTTGAGCAGATATTTCACAAAGACAGTCACAGCCAGTATTAATATTACTGAAAAATTAAATTATTTTTCTTACAAAAAAAATGCTACTGAGCCAAATAAGGGGAGGTTTCTTCTTTCTCTGGCGATTTGGTAATGAATTTTATTATCCATGGAAAGATGAATAAAATTGAAATATAAAATACAATGATACTTGAAAATAAGCGGCCCAATAAATAGGTGCTATCCATTTCCAGCGCACAAAATTCGAGAAAGAAGGCCCCTGCCGCTGCATAATTAAAAACCAGATTTTTTGATGACTTGCGTAAGATATATGAATAGATAAACATGTAAAGCATACCAAGCAACAAAAGCACTCCCATCATTCCATAAATACCAAAGTCAATATAGCAATCCGGAAAATAGCCAAGGCTGAAAGATGCACCCTGTGCCCGCCCTGCATAACGGATACCGGTATATTTTTTAGTTTTTTCCGTAGCATCGTAGGTAGGCTTATTTGGATTTAGTATCCTGGGAGTAGTGGTAAATTCTAAACTCAATAGCCAGTTTGCCCCATATTCAAAAGGCAACACTTCGGGTATCCGGTCAATGGTTTTGGCAAAATGATAGGTATATTGCAGCCGGTCTAAAAAAGACACCACGGAACCATCCAGGCTTTCATTGTCCACTTTACCAGAAAGATCAATCAGTTTATCAACCGCTTCGCCCCTGTCCACTGATACCGTCTGATTTTTTTCACCTCCATTCAAAAAAGCACGGTAGTCACCTTTTATATTGGTCCACAAAATGCCAAAAAAGCCCAATCCTACAGCAATCAGTAAAACTGAAAAAAACTGTTTGAAATTCAATCTTTCAACAAGACTGAAAATTAAAATAACCATATAATAGATCACCGTTTTAAAATCAGAGAAAAACCCCAGGAACCCATTTAAAAATTCTAATGCTATAAATAAATAAAAAAGATTGCGGTACTCATTTTTTAAATAACACATGTAGCCAAATAACAAAAACAACAGCCACTTTATTTTTACAAAACTTACAATTAATTGCGTAAGCCCCCCAAATATAAAGGCCACAGAGCCAAGAGTGGAGGCAGTAAAAAAGGATATAATATAGAGGTACATCACTTTTTGTGTGGAGAATTCTTTTACAAATCCGGTAAGACTCTTCCTGGATTGAATTGGTATTTTTTGCTGATAATAAATAACAGGCGCAAGCAAAAAACACAACCCAACACTGCTGGCGACGATAGCTGTTGATCTGGAAGCAGTATTATAGTTAATATCCTTTCCTAAATAATTACATAACCAAACTCCAGATGCAATTTGTAAAAAATGCTGTAGTGCAATCAGTGAAAATACGCCCGGCTTATAAGGTTGCTGTATTTGAAACAGCAGGATATATATAACAACTACGGGAACGAAGAGGTAAAAACCATTATCAAACAGCAGTAAGCTTAAACAAATGGCAAATAGCAAAAATTTAGATTGTTCATCTATTTTTATTTTTTTCATTATATAGCTATCAGCGCTTTTATTGGTATGCTTAAAAAAGTAAATATCACTTTAAAATAATTAACCTGTTAAAAGGCTTTGATTGATTGTTGTTTGTTTGATTATTTTATTAAAAAAAAAATCGTAAACATTTTTAATTCCTGTCTGGTAATTAAACAGCAATAGACAGACCGTTTTATATTAAACTTAACAATGGCAAAGGTTAGTGCAATTGCATATTCCATTTATTTTTTTTCAAGATAATTTTCTATTGCAGATACAATGTTTTTAAAAGAATAAGAAGCGATTATTTTTTCAGATACTAATCCC
>JAYVLZ010000397.1:0-5527 GCA_043759175.1 Chitinophagaceae bacterium
TCCCTTTTCATCCAGCGAAATGACATGTGGAATATTAAACTCAGCTTCTCCATTTCCCTTCCTGCCCCATTCAAATAAATATTTTCCTGCTGCTGAAAATTTAACCACCCTGCTGTTTCCGTAACCATCACTTACATAAAAAGAACCATCATCAGTAACGGCCACATCAGTTGGAAGATTAAAATGTGCGGCATCAGTGCCGGATATTTTTGCCTCCCCCAATTTCATCAGCAACACACCATCGTGACTGAATTTAAAAACCTGGTGCAGGGCCACATCTGTTACCCAAATATTATCCCATTTATCCACTGTTAATCCATGCGGCATAATAAACAAATCAGCGCCCCAGCTCTTTATTATTTTTCCGGTTTCCATGTCCAGCATCAATATGGTGCTGGATGAAATGTTGCTGTCAGGCATTACGTTGTCTGCAGGCCATTTGCGGTAGGCTCTGTGAAAAATAAAAATGTTCTGATTGCTGTCAATACCAATGCCTGTAGGATTGCCCAACAAAAAACCTGCTGGTAATTGTGGCCAGTCCTTCACCAGTTCATACCTTGCCGATGGATCATTTCCTTTGCCTGTTTTTGGTGAGATGAAAAAATAATATAACAGCAGACAAACAATCAGCGTTGCAAGAAAATATAAAAGCTTTATCATCTTATGGAAGATTGATTGTGTATTTACTTTTTACAAATTGTACAGCGGGCAAAAAATCACCTTTCATAAACCCACTTACCTCCCACCATGGTTCGCTCAATTGGAATACTGATCAAAGATGAAGATGGCTCCCTAAAAGGGTACCTGCCCAAAACTACCAGGTCGGCCAGCTTTCCAGCTTCAAGCCATCCTTTTATATTTTCTTCAAAAGATACATACGCTCCATTAATAGTTCCTCTTCCACCGTTACTTTTTGATTAGCACCCAAAACATTTCCTTTCATATCAGCAGCATACCAAGTTTAGCTGAATTTACTTTTTTCTTTTATTGCTTTTTTCCTCATTGCCACCATTTGAAAAAAAATGCCAATAAATCCGATGGAAACGAATAAAATTTTTGGGTTTTGGATACCATAGTATATTGTTATAGTAACCATAGCTAATGTTAGTATTAAACCCAGGTATAAGGCGATTTTTGTCGAGAAAAAGCTTGGAATAATTTTAATTTTTTCTCCCATTTTTCTTGAAGTATTGTATGTTTCTACAGCATTCTTAAATAACCAATTAATATCTGTCTCACATATATCATTATTCTTTTGCCCTGAAAATGTATAATTCACTTTGGTGCCGTCTTTAAAAATTAATTTAAGGGTGGAAAAATCATTTTTGCTTGAATCCCATGTCTTGAAATATTTAATTTCACTAAATCTATTGGTATCTTTTCTTACAATATTATCCGTAAAAGAATCTTTGAATTCTACAGAAAATAAATTATCTGAAAAACTAACAGAAACACTTTGTGAAAAATTCTTTCTGAATGTCTTTTGAAAAATAAATGGGCACAAAAAAAAAGCAAATATGCCAAAGTAAAGGATGAGATATGAATGTGTCTCATGAACTAAATATCCAGTAAGAGCTGTTCCACCAACAATAAAAATTACAACAAAAATTGTGAACTTTTTCCGATTGGTAATAATGTCCGTGTCTATAGTCTTTAATATTTCCATTGAAGTACTGTTGCCGATATTGGTTGCTGCTAATTATTTTATTTCTGAAAAAGGAATGTTCTGAATACGGTAAGATTTCCAGTTGTTGAAATCAAAATGCCACCATTCAAATTCATACACTGTAAAACCGTTTGCCTCCATTTTGCTTCTCAGCAAGTCTCTCATTTTTCTTTGTTCATCTGTGCCACCTTTGTAATCGGGAAAAGAGCGTTCGCTGGTTTCATCGTATTCACCAGGCATTGAAATTTCTTTTCCGGTTGTAAGATCATACATGCTCAGGTCAACGGCACACCCCCTGTTGTGCCTGGAACCTTTTTTAGGATCAGCAACAAATTTTTTATTCTCCTTAGAAGTAACATCCCAAAATATTTTTGTCACATTCCATGGCCGATATCCATCAAATATCAGTAACCCATACCCCAGTGGTTTCAACTCGTTGTTTACTTTTACCAAAGCTTCTGCTGCAGGGCGCTGCAGAAATGCTCTTGCTTCTGTATATACAGGTTTTCCAACCAGGTTATTGCTGGTGGCATATCTTATATCCAATTTAAAAGTGGGGTCCAGTTTAATCAATTCAGCAAGGTCGGTTGTTTTAAAATCACCCGTTTCTGCAGGAGGTTTGGTGGCACAGCTATTCAACAACAAAGAAAATATTTGCAACAATAAAAAAAGGTTATTTCTTCTTCTGTGGTTAAACATATAGATGTGTTTAGCTGGATGAACAGGTTGATTTAGTTGTGGCAACTAAAAATAACTATTTAAGATAACACATCCAAAAAGGAAGACATGGAGAAAAAGATCAGCAGGCGATTTTAATAAGAACTGAAAAATAATTCTATTAAGCAGGTATATAGAAATACACTGGCTTTGTATTCCGAAATTACTAATATGGCTAAAATCAGCAACCGGCATTGAAAAAAAATCAATAACTTAAATGCTAATTGCAGAATAGGCTAAATAATATGAAGCAGTACAGTTAACCAACATTTCTTTTTTATTTTTAATTAAGCAAAACCGATGGCACGCTGATGAAAAAAAATTCCATTGTTATTATTGGAAGCTCAAACACAGATATGGTGGTAAGGTCAGCGCACTTGCCGCAAGCGGGGGAAACCATCGTTGGTGGCACCTTTTTTATGAATGCCGGTGGCAAAGGTGCTAACCAGGCTGTAGCAGCAGCAAGGCTTGGCGGCAACGTAAGTTTAATTGCTAAATTAGGAAAAGATATTTTTGGTAATCAGGCTTTGAAATTATTTGAAGAGGAGGGGATTGACACATCTGCTATTTTAACTGATCCCATTTTACCATCCGGCGTAGCACTCATCACCCTGGATGATAATGCAGAAAACTGTATAGTAGTTGCTCCCGGATCAAATGCAGCACTTACAGCGTTAGATGTAAAAAAGTTTCAGCAAAAAATTGAAACAGCTTATATAGTTTTAATGCAGTTAGAAATACCCGTGGAAACAGTAACCTTCGCTATACTTGCGGCATTTAATAAAAAGGTAAAAGTAATCCTGAACCCTGCACCAGCCTGTCCATTAACGGATGAACTGCTGAAACATATTTCAATTATCACCCCCAATGAAAAAGAAGCATCAATGCTTACCGGTATAGCGGTAACGGATATGCCTGCTGCAGAAAATGCAGCCCGAAGCCTCCATGAAAAAGGGATTGAAACAGTTATTATTACAATGGGTGCAAAAGGCGCATTGCTATTTCATGAAAATGAATTTACAATAATTGAAAGTCCAAAAGTAAAAGCTATTGATAGTACAGCAGCAGGCGATGTATTTAATGGTGCATTAGCAGTTGCTTTGTCTGAAAATAAAAGCATGAAAGATGCAGTATCGTTTGCATGCCGTGCTGCTGCTATTGCGGTAACAAGATTGGGTGCACAGGCCTCTGCTCCTTACAGGAAAGAGTTGGAGGTTTGAAGGTTGAAGGTCGGAGGTTGAAAGTTGAAAGTTGAAGGTTCAGAGCTGAAGGTTTGAGAAAAAATTTATTCCCTTTTGCATAATAAAATATATGAAAAAGATCATCACCATTTTTTGCACCATGCTGTTTATCGCAGCGGCTTTCTCACAGTCAAAAACAATTGTACTAAGTAAAGAAAAGCTAAGAGATAAAATAAAAGGCGGCCGGGCCGGGCAAACCATTGGAGTAACATTCGGCGGCCCTTATGAATTTCAATTCAACGGAACTTTTATTGGTGACTACCAGGCATTGACCTGGTACGATGGCGCCTTAAAAAATGCGATGCTGAACAACCCAGGTTTGTATGATGATTTGTATATGGACCTGACCTTTGTAGATGTGTTTGAAAAATATGGATTGGATGCACCCGTTGATTCTTTTGCCAATGCCTTTGCAAATGCAGGCTACATGCTGTGGCATGCTAACCAGGCGGCCCGTTATAATATTCAGCATGGCATTAAAGCACCGCAAAGCGGTTTCTGGAAAAACAATCCCC
This sequence comes from Chitinophagaceae bacterium, assembly GCA_043759175.1. Classification (GTDB taxonomy): domain Bacteria; phylum Bacteroidota; class Bacteroidia; order Chitinophagales; family Chitinophagaceae; genus Ferruginibacter. The sequence continues at coordinate 4,140 of JAYVLZ010000397.1, forward strand.
ACGCAGATTGTATCGACTACCAGATTGAAAGTGATTTTGCAGGTTTAATGAGTCCGGGTATGCCCAACACTGCTTCTGCCATCAGTGATAAAATTGGTCACATCATGAATTATGGAGATGGCTGGTACGGTGGCGTATTTGTTGGTGCGATGTATTCGTTGGCATTTACCTCCAATGATATTAACTATATCGTAAGCAATGCGTTGAAAACGATTCCTGCAAAAAGTTATTTTTATCAATGCATCAATGATGTAATTCAATGGCATAAAAAATATCCAGCCGACTGGAAACAAACCTGGATGGAAGTGCAGAAAAAATGGGCTAACGATATTGGATGTCCTGATGGGGTATTTGCGCCTTTCAATATTGATGCGACTGTAAATTCCGCTTATGTGGTGATTGGATTATTATATGGCAATAAGGATTTTACAAAAACAATGGAGATCACCACCCGTTGCGGACAGGATGCAGATTGTAATCCTTCCACTGCAGGCGGCATTCTCGGTGCTTTAGTGGGTTATGATAAAATACCTGCTTACTGGAAAATGGGATTGAAAGAGGCTGAGGAAATTGATTTTAAATATACCACTATGAGCCTGGAGGATGTGTATGAAATTGGATTGAAACATGCGATAAAAAATATTGAAAGAAATGGTGGAAAAGTAAATGATGATAAAGTGATAATCAAAACTCAGCTGCCGGGAGCAGTGAAATTTGAAAAAAGTTTTGAAGGCTCGTACCCGGTAGAAAAAAAGAAAGTAAAATGGTCTGATGATAAAACAGCAGTTAGCTTTGAATTTACAGGAACTGGTTTCGCATTAAAAGGTGAAACTGCAATTTGGGAAAGCCAGTCGTCATTTATCTTTAATACTGAATTATACGTGGATGACAAATTGATTGAATCACCACAATTGCCAGCGAGTTTCACTTCAAGACGACATGAGTTATGCTGGAACTACGATTTACCAAAAGGTAATCATACGGTGAAATTAAAAATATTGAATCCATCAAAGGAGATTCAGTTCCGGGCATGGGATGCAATTATTTATTCTGACAAACCTGTAGATGGTATCAAAGCAAATATGCCGATTGCTTCAAAATAATTTTTCATTACTAAATAAATTGCTGGCACATGTTTATCATAGAAAATTACGGTGTTGCCGTTTTGTTTTGTATCATCACCATGCTTTGTTGGGGTTCCTGGGCCAATACACGAAAGCTGGCTGCCAAAACCTGGCGCTTCGAATTATTTTACTGGGATTATGTGATTGGAATTTTATTATTCTCCCTTATTTCTGCCTTAACACTGGGCAGCATTGGTGACAAAGGAAGAAGCTTCGCAGCTGATCTGCAACAGGCTGATGCAGGCAATATTGGCAGTGCGCTGC
>JAYVLZ010000398.1:0-4426 GCA_043759175.1 Chitinophagaceae bacterium
TGATATTAATTTAAATCCTGAAAAATACACCGCGTGGTTTTGCATTGCTTTTCCAAAAATTGAGGAATGGATGTTGAATAAATCTACAATTAAAAAAGAAGGAGCAATTTAAATTTTTATGTATTGTGGTGATTGTTTTTATAAAATACAATCGTGAACTCGGTGCCTTTATCTACCTGACTTTTAGCACTTATTTCTCCACCCATAGCCTCTACCTGCGATTTTGTTATAAACAGACCCACTCCTTTGGCATCAGTATGCTGATGAAATGTTTTATGTAACCCAAATAAATGTTTTGCATTGCGCTTAAGGTCAATTCCTAAACCATTATCGCAAATAGTTAAGATAATATTTTCAGCCGAAAATGCTGTTTTAAAATGAATAATAGGTTTCCTTTTATCAGAACTGTACTTTAATGCATTGGATAACAAATTCTGCATAATACTTTCCAGGTAAATGGGTGAATACTCTATATCAGGCGCTTGAGAAAAATCTGCTGAAACCTCCGCACCTAACTCCATAATTTGAGCCGAGCAAATGGCTTTGATTTTTTCAAAAACCTGCACAAATTTTATGTTTTTCCTTTTTTTAATAGAGTCATGTCTGATACGAAGTATTTCTAAAAGATTATTTAAAGTATCCTCCAATTTGAGTACAGTAGTTTCAAACATACCCATTATAGCTTCTTTGCCCTTACTACTTTTTTCTTCTTTATAAAAATTCACAAGAGAATTAAGATTGCTCACGGGACTTCTCAGGTTATGAGAAATTATATGAGCAAAATCCTGAAGTTGCTTGTTTTGGCTGATTAAATAGTCTGTAAGTAATTGACGCTCTGTCACATCTCTGATAGCTGCACATGCATATTCTCCATTTTCAAGAGGGCTTAAGCTTATTTCTATAGGAAATTCTGAACCATCCTTTCTTTTGCCGTGTAATTTTAACCCCGAACCCATAGGACGCATATGGGGGTTTTCAAAATAATTTTTGCGGTGTACAGGATGTTTGTTTTTAAATCTGTCAGGTAAAAATATTTCAACTTTATGGCCTAATACTTCCTCCCGTGTATATCCAAACATATTTTCAAACTGGAGATTAATCTTTACTATGGTTCCATCCCTATCTACAATAACCATTGCATCAGGTGCCGATTCAATAATATCATCATAATGCAGGGTATTCATTTTGGTGAAAAGCAATTAGTTATATCCAAATTTAATCCCTCCTTTGCTATTTAAAATTTGTTTTCGGGTATCTTAATCTTAATTTAATAAAAAAAGGCTGCCGCAGGTATTTGTACCTGCAACAGCCTGTTGGTTTTGGCATTTTATAAGTTGACTTATTTAACTTTAATAGCCTTTAATGTTTTTAAATTTTCCCCTTGTCTCACTTCTACAAGATATGTACCTGGTGATAAATTTTCACCGAAAGTAAATTGCTGATTATGCTGAATACTAGCTGTATTTATCATTCTTCCATTTATGTCTATTACTCTTATCTGTATCAGCTTTTTGTCTTCAGTAAGCACTTTAAGTGTAAACAAATTGGCAGAAGGATTTGGAAACAATTTGGCATTTAATATTACATCAGTTTTCAACTGCTCATTCTGATCACCTTTTAGCCTGGTAGTAGGTGTACATGTGGGTGAAGTCTGTATAATACTTACGCCTACAGAACCACCTATACATCCATTAGCATCGCTAACATACACTCTATAATTACCTGCTTTAAGGTTGCTGAAGGTATTAGCACTACCATAAGCACCTGTAGATCCAAATCTGTAATTATAGGGTGATAGTCCACCTGCACCGTTTGCAGTAATGGAACCATCTTTTGCACCGGGACAGCTTTCATCTACTTTGGTGGCTGTTATGGTAATTGCAGTTGCAGGCTGTGTAATATTCACTATGCTGCTAATGGTACAACCGTTTGCATCTTTCATGAAAACATTATAATTACCTGCACGCAGGTTGCTAAATGTATTCGCATTACCATATACACCTGATGTCCCTAATTTAAACATATAAGGGGCGGTTCCTGTTAATGGCGTAACGGTAATAGATCCTGTAGCTTTTCCATAGCAGGCTACATTTGTTTTTGCATAACTGGCAGTTATAGCTGCAGGTTCGGTAACAATTATATTGGTAATGTTTCCCTGGCAATTGTTTGCATCCGCAATAGTTACCCTGTAAGTACCTGCCCGCAGGTTACTAAAGGTGTTAGATGTGCCAAAAGTGCCTGCAGAACCAAATCTGTAAGTAAATGGAGCAGTACCGGTAGTTGGTGTTACAGTTATAGAACCGGTAGCGGAACCTTTACAATCCACATTAGTTTTTGTAAATGTACCTGTGATAGCAGCTTGCTGACCTATGGCAATCTGAGCAGATATACCTGCACAACCGTTAAAATCCAAAATAGAAACCCTGTAACTACCCGCTTTGAGGTTACTGAACGTATTTGTAGTTACGTAACTTCCGGTGGTACCTATTCTGTAGGTAAAAGGTGATACACCATAGGTAGGATTGATAGTTAATGAACCGGTAGCAGAACCAAAGCAGCCGGCATCGGTCTTGGTATAGGTAGATGTAACTGACAATATAGTTAAGTGCAGCGTAGCAGTGCTATCGCAACCAACCGCATTGGTAGTTTGGTAAACATAATCTCCGGAGACTTTATAGGTACTGTCATTCCAGAAATAACTGTTACATACAGCTACCGTGGTTTCTGATGAAGATGGCAGGTTCACTGTTACTACTGTAGCAGCAGATGTGGCAGTACAACCATGGTCTGCTTCTGTTGCTGCAACTGTATAACTTCCGCTTGTTTTCACAGTGATGGATGTTGTTGTTTCTCCTGTACTCCACAATACACCGGTGAAATTACCGCCTGAAACAGTTAGTGTAACACTATCTCCATTGCAGAAAGTAACGGGCCCAGATGCTGTAACAACAGGCATAACTACCGCATATTCTTTTACATAGACAGCGGGGGTTGTGTACACGCAGCCATTGCTGTCAGCAACTGTTACGGTGTAATTACCCACACCCACTGTATCCTTTACTGAAGTCTTTCCATTGCTCCAGCTATAAGTAGTAAAGCCTGCAGGAGCAGTCAGAACTGTGGTTGCACCGGCACATACATACACCGTGTCAGCAGGAGAAATAAGGTCTGTATACACAGGACAAGGTGTGGTAATATTACCTACCAACACCGGTGTTTGCTGATAATCAATTGCACTGCTGCTACCATTGTATTCATACACAGCGAAGTAGTAGGTATGATTGGGAAGCAGGTTGGATAGATTGACACTACTGCCCGAACCATTGTACACAGCTCTGCCGCCTGTACCTATTTGGCTGCCGCTGCCAAAGGTTGCATTGGCTGTATATACAGATCCATCATTAGGGCTTGCGGGTGCTGCACCTTGTTTCACTACCACCATACGGTTTTCACCACTACCGTTGGTCCAATTGGCTTGCACGGAGGTGGTTTGAATATTTGTAAATGTTAGTGCCGAAGCAGATGTTTGTGGTTCTAATGTAAATACAGCAAAATAAGATGGTGATAAATCATTGTTTAATTGACTGAATGCACCACCGGCAAACAGTTTGTTCTTGCCTACCGTGAGGCTATTTACAGCACCATTTGGCAGTGGATCAAAACTGGTAACCAATTTAGTGGCGGTATCAAGTCCTGCAAGAGCACCACGAGTATCTGACCCTATGTAGTTATAAAGGTTACTGCCTAAATAAAGCGATTTACCATAAGGTGCCAATGCGTTCATAGGGTAGCCAGTATAAACCAATGCTGCATCAAAATTGGTTAAAGCATTGTTGGCTATATCAAAAGATGCGAGATTGGATCTCGGTTGTCCGGCAATGCTGTTAAATGTGCCGCCAACATACAAAGTATTACCAATGCTCGCCAATGAATAAACCGTACTATTGGGGTTTGGTGTCCAGGCAATAGTATTACCATTAAAGGTGTTGCATTGAGCCAAATAAGTTCGTGCTGTTCCTTTTACGGTAGTAAAATCACCACCGATATAGATTGTAGTATCAACGGGGAGTAAAGTTCTGATAATACCGTTGGCACTCGGTATCCAGCCTTTAACTGCTGCATTGGCAATAGACAATGCAGCGCCACGGGTACGGCCTATACTTTTAATCACGGTGAAATCGCCCCCCACATACAATAGTGTATCTTTTACAGCAAGTGCATACACAGGGTTGTTGGCGTTTGCTATCCACGAAGTGGCCGCACCGGTTGTTGTGTTTACTGCTGCAAGATAATTACGGGTTACAGGCGTAGTGTTGACCTGGGTAAAATTGCCACCAATGTAAGCAATGGCATCTTTTACAGCAATTGCATTGACATCATTGTTTAGATTAGGATTCCAGTTGGTTACAGTACCTGTGTTCATGTT
>JAYVLZ010000399.1:0-3080 GCA_043759175.1 Chitinophagaceae bacterium
CTACTTTGGTTGTACCCTCTCCTTTAGATACATAAGGATTGGTGTTCTCTTCTATTTTGAAGAATTTAACTGATTTATCTTTAATAAGACTTGCAGCAACTGCCTGTGCATAGTGAGGCTCGCCAATGGTTGGAAAGTCAAGTATCAATTGCATCTTCTCTCCACTGATATCATACAATTGTGCACTCTGCGCCAGTTCTGGTCCTGTAGGCAGGTAACGGTCTTTAGTAATTTTGTTGTAAGCAATTAAATATTTTGCATTTGGTTTTTTAGTATCACCACCTGGTATGCATAAGTGACCAACAGAATAATAAGTAGGCACCCTGTCCAGCACTTTCAAATCTGCAATGCTCCACTTTACCACTTCGCTTGATACAAAGAAAGTAGTGTATGCGTTGCCTTTACCATCAAACTCTGTATGTAATGGCCCAAGGCCTGGTTTCTTTACTTCACCGTGTAAAGCAGCTTCGTATTTAATTACCGGAATGCCTTCGTAGTCGCCATCAAAAGCTTTATCGGCAATGGCTTTTTGCATTTTGGTAAAACTGAATACAGGAACTAATGCAGCCAGTTTACCACTGCCCACAATGTATTCGCCTGTAGGATCAACATCACAACCATGCGGAGATTTGGGACATGGAATAAAATAACAAATGTCTTTCAGTTCTTTTGAATCCAGCACTGTTACTTCTGTTCTGATCTCAGAAGTGGAGGTGTGATTTTTTTCATTATACAGATTGTGAGCATATTTAACAGCCTGCTTTCTTCCTTTGCCGGCTTTTAAATATTCTTCTGCTTTTTTCCAGTTCACTGCCATGATAAAATCCTTGTCTCTTTGAGAAGCATTTACTTCCAGCAAAGTATTGGCCTGCTCTGTATTATAGCAACTAAAGAAAAACCATCCGTTAGATTTTCCTTTACCGGCATGGCTCAGATCAAAGTTGATACCGGGGCATTTGAGCTGGAAAGCAATATCCATTTTTCCATCCTCCTTACCAACACTGATAAAGCTGATATATCCTTTGAAATTTTGTTTGTAGGTATTGATTGCCACATCGCCATTGGCATCATCCGGCGGCACACTAAATCTTGTACCAGCCACTACATACTCCGTATTTTCTGTAATAAAAGGTGAGCTGTGATTACCGGCGCTGTTAGGCAATTCTATAATTTCTGTTGTACGGAAAGTAGAAAGATCTACTCTTGCCACACGGGGCGTATTGTTGGCATTGGCAAAGATCCAGCGGCCATCAATTTCACCATTGGTTTGTGAAAGTTCTGTATGGTGCTGATCATCCCAGGGCACAAATCCATGTGATGTATTCAGCATAGGTTTTGTTTCTTCACTGTAGCCATATCCTTTTTCAGGGTCCACAGAAAATATTGGGATTACTCTCAGCAGTCTGCCGCTTGGCAAACCATACACACTCATTTGTCCACTGAATCCGCCGGAAACAAAATTGTAAAACTCATCATACTTACCCGGAGCTACATAAGCTTTGGAAGCCGCATCAGAATTGACGGCACTTCCTGCATTTTTAGGTTTGCAGGAATACATTATCAGCATCATGCATACAAACGCAGGAACTGCCATACTAATCTTTAAATGTTTCATGTTATAGGTTATTTAGAAGTTGTATTTTTTATTGAATTATTTTACTCCATCATTCTTCCGCATAAATTCATATAAGGCTCTTGCCTCATCATCTGCCAAATTTTGATTGGGCATACGTACCAGGCAAATTTCTAACTGTGCCTGTGCCTTAGGATCTTTGTTCAGCATGGCATCCGTATTGGTTGCAAAATTCATAATCCATTCTGCAGTATGCCGGCTTGTTACTCCTTTCCAGCCTGGTCCTACTAATTTTTCATCGGTGGTTTTATGGCAACTGCTGCATTTAACACCATAAATTTTTTCTCCATTAGCAGCCATAGCAGCATCCAGTGTTGCACCTACTTCTACTTTAGTAAATTTCCCCTCTCCTCTATTGGGGTCATAAGATGGATTGCCATTCTCAGTATTTTTTGTAGCATCATTAGCATCTGCAGTAGCTTTTGTATCACTCCCTGCACCTCCGCCACATGAAGTGAAGAGTATTCCGAAAAGTAAAATGACTGATAGTTTTTTCATAACAAATGTTTTTGTGTTTTTTAAATTGATGATACAAGATTACTCAGCCTCCCATTCTTACTTTATGCGTTCAGTCATACTTTTTAAAATCATTGGCAGATGACAAATAATTAAGCTTTAAACATGATATTAATCATATAACCAGCCATGATAAATCATATAGCAAGGCATAGATTACTTTTAGTTTTGAGGCCACATTTAATTTCTCCAAAATGATAGACATAGATATATTACTGGCGCTTGGAGCAGCTTATAAAAAGGTTGCTGCCGGAGCAGTAATTTTCAGGGAAGGCACAACAGGGTGCTTTTATCACCAACTGGTAAGTGGCAGCGTAAGATGGGTAAACATAGATGATGAAGGAAAAGAATTTATACAATATTTAATAGAACCTGGCGAGTCCTTTGGTGAAATGCCGCTCTTTGATGGAGAACCTTTTGCCGCCACTGCTATTGCGGAAACTGATTCCGTTATCATACGTTTGCATTCCTCTTCTTTTCAACAGCTTTTGATGGAAAGACCAGACATTCATTTTGCATTTAGTAAAATGATGTCGCTGCGTATCCGGTATAAATTTTTATTATTAAAAGAATTAAGCAAACATGATCCGGAGAACAGCATTGTCAGCCTGCTGAATTACATGAAGCAAACTAAGAAAAATATTTGCGGTAAATGCAACAAGGTAAATCTTACCCGCCAGCAAATAGCCAACATGACGGGGCTCCGTGTAGAAACGGTGATACGTACTATGAGAAATCTTCACGACAAAGGACAGCTTTTAATTCAAAAAGGGAAAGTGTATTGCTGAGATTCAATGCCGTTTAGTTAAGAAACTGGAGTGGCGGGTGGAGACACCATAGCCGTCAACTTAAGCTTTTTGCAGAGCCGTAGGCTCGAATTTATTTTGTAACAATGGGTTTAAACCCATTGCTACAAATGATTTTTTATCAG
>JAYVLZ010000400.1:0-9742 GCA_043759175.1 Chitinophagaceae bacterium
CCGCTGCCGGTATGCCCAACAATAGCAAGTGTTTCTCCCGCCGGAATATTAAAAGAAATATTTTTCAATACATAATTCCCATCAGTGTATGCAAACCACACATTGCTGAAATTTACACCGCCCTGCATTTTAGCCGGAATCAATTTACCATCGTTATCTGCACTGTCATCAATATCCAGTACTTTAAAAACTCTTTCGCTGGCTATCATTCCCATTTGCAATACATTGAATTTATCTGCAATCATCCGCAATGGGCGGAACAACAGGTTTAAACAAATAATAAATGAAGTAATGGTTCCGGCAGCGTGTGGGTCTCCATCACCACCTGCCTTCCATACCAGCAGGCCGGTTGAAAAAGCAAGGATCAACTCAACGAATGGGAAAAAAATAGAATAGGCTAAAATGGACCTGATGTTTGCATTCCGGTGTTCCTTGTTGATCTTATTAAATTTTTCAAACTCCCTGTCTTCAGCTGCAAAACTTTGTACTATTGCCATACCAGTAATATGCTCCTGAACAAAAGCGTTCAGCTGAGCCACCGCATTACGCACTCTTATAAAAGACCGGTTTACACTTTCTTTAAAATAATAAGTAGCGATAATCAACAAAGGAAAAGGCGTAAGACAGATCAGTGTAAGCTGCCAGTTGATATTAAACATAAAGATTAATACCGCCAGGATAGATAACAAGTCTGCAATAATTGGTATTAGGCCGTCGCTGAAAATATCATTAATGGATTCTATATCGTTAATGGTTCTGGTGGTAAGTGTGCCAATAGGTGTTTTATCATATTGAGACAAATTAAGGCCAATTACTTTTTTGTAGGTGGCAATCCTCATGTCTTTTACCACACTTTGCCCAAGTGATGCAGTGAAAAAAGTAAAGACAAAACGAAACACTGATTCCAGCATCAGCAGGAGCAACTGTATTACAGTAATACCAACGATAACTGAAGCAGCTCCGTGCAAGAACCAAACCTGCGGCTCTTTTTGTAATCCATTATTGATAGTTAATTGTATCAGCCATGGCCTTAAAGGAGAAATAGCAGCCAGGAAAAAGGCAAGAAAAAGAGAATAATAAAACTTGCTTTTATAAGGCGCTGCAAAATGAAGCACCCTGCGGAACAATGAAAAATTAAATATTTTTTTTGGTTGTACAGTTCCGCCCATTATTTAAAGTTAGCAGGTTGATTTGAATGAGTAAAAATGGCAGGCATAGTGAGCTACAGAATTGTGTTTTTATTACACTTCTTAAAACAAATCACCATTCCTTTGTGTTGTTTCCATTTTTTTATTATAAGCTTTAATAAAAATAGCTCCCAGGTTTTTATAAGGTGGTACATAATCATCCCAGCTCTCTCTCATGCTCTTGTCAGGATCAGCATAAAATAATTTTGTAAGAGATGCCCACATATCTTTCCAGATAACAGGCTTGCCAGATAACAAGTTTTGATTAAGATAATTGATGATCGGTTTATTAATATCTCCTTTACCAATTTCTTTGGTGGATACAATGTGTGCATCAGGACATATATCCAGTATCTCACTCAGGTTTTTGTAACCGCCGCAGGAACCCAGCAAAATGATCCTGGCATTAGGTTCCATACGTGATATGGTACGAGGCAACCAGTAACTATGGCCACGATGAATTACAATGGAGGGATTCATATCATTTTTACGCAAGTACCTTCCCAAATGTACCTGGGCAGTATCATCCAGGTTTTTATCGCTGTCTAATGGCAGGTTGGCGTAGATAAAGATTGGCTTTCCTTTTACAGATTTTATTTCCACCCATTCTTTTTGCTTTGTTATTTTCCAATCACCCCGATTAAAAGAATTTATAAATTGAGGATAAAATTTTTTACCGTCCTCATCTCCATAAAAAAATACCTGCTCTACAATCCTGTTTTTATCGTCGCTCAGGTATTTATTATCTAATGAATAAATGGAAGGAATACCTAACTGATCAGTAAGATCTATTGTATTATCATCAGCAGAAGTAAAGATCAATTTTAAAAGGCCATAAATGGTTTTACCCTTTGCATTGTTTTGCTGAATACTTTTTTGCTCGTTGTCTTTTACATTTTGCAGCATATTATTTAGTAGCTGCCTGGTAGTGATACTGCTGTAACTGTCAGCAACATCTACTGCATCCTCCAGGTCACTTGTTTTATCAAGGTTCGAAACAAATGCCTTCATTAAAACAGTGGCATTATCAGCAGACATCATTTTTAGCAGTGTATCTAACTGGTTATAGTTGGCAGCCATTTTAATAAATTTCTTAAAGAAATCCATCTTCACATTCAGCAATAAATTATCAGTACGTGGCTGCGGCCCCAGCAACTGTAACAGCCTGCTGAAACTATGTTTATAGCTGGATGTATAAATATCATTCTCACCCATTACAATCATGAAATACAATTCTTCTGCAGTGAGTGGCTGAATTGCTTTCATGCGGATGTTCAAATTATTCTGTTCATGCAATTCATTGACGGGAGTAATAAAATACTGGAGCGCTTTCTTTTGCAGCATATCTCTTAAGCCATTGGTTCCGAACATGGCGACAGGGGTATCCCTTTTAATCATTCTTTCATAATAGCTGATCTCCGTTTTTACCAATAGTTTATAATAACCAATCGTATCCATCTTTTTCTCTCCATCTCCAATAATTTTTTTTACACTGTCGATAGATTGTTTACCATTTAATATATCGTCTAAAAAGGGATAATACAGTAATGCTCCTGCAGTATGGCTCAGTTTTGCCACTGCTTTCACCATCGGGTCAGTGTTTCGTCTTATCAGTTTGCCTTCAACAGAACTGGAAGAAGAGGCATAATCATATAATTGTTTGGGATCATTTTTACAGGCAACCACCACCAGGCTGTCCGCAAAAGATTCATTTGCATAAGGCCTGATAGAAGCCAGTATTTTATCAGGGTTGGAAGATGTATATTTTAAAAACAATATTTTTTTGCTTTCCTGGTAACCTGAATTCTTATTAAAAATCTCCGCATTAATCATACCTGCTGCATAAGGCGCTTCACGAATGAACGGCACCATGCTAAGGGTATCCATATTGGCTTTAAAAATCTTTTCAAAATTATCAATTAATGCAGGTGCCAGTAAGGGGTTAAATTTTTTGCGTTTCCAGTCGAGCCTGAAATTTCTTACTAATTCTTCTATAAAATTTAACTGCCTGATCTTTTCATTATTGGTAGTTACCTTATCACTGGTCTCCACATAATCCTTCAGTCCGTTGATCCTTCGTATTAGGGCATCTGTTACCAGCAGGTTCACTTCATCATTGCTGGAAACTTTTATAAAACTATCCAGTTTACCATCTTCTTTATCACATTTTGTTTGCTCTTCTCTTATGCGGTCGTGAAAACGCTGGCGCTGAAAGGGCACCACGGCTGAATCTGATGTTGCAAAAGAATTGATACCACTAAATATCAAACTAAAATAGAGTAACGCTTTTTTCATACTATAAAATCAACTACAAAGATGACGAAAATATCCTTTGCTTTTGCTTACATGCCCAGGCGGTAAAACCAAACAGACAATTGCTTTAAAAAGTTGGTTAACAATTTAATAATATATAAGGAACCCAATCGTGTAACTTTAATTAAACTGACAGCGTACTTTTGCATCGCAAATAACGTATGAGTACTGTTAAAAAAGTTTTAATTGCAGATGACGAGCCAGATATCCTGGAGATTATTCAGTTTAACCTGCAGACTGAAGGCTACGAAGTGATTACTGCAAAAAATGGTGATGAAGCACTTGAACTGGCAAAAAAACACCAGCCCAATTTGATTATTTTAGATGTGATGATGCCTTACAAAAACGGCATTGAAGTTTGTAACATCCTTCGCTCCCAGCCAGCTTTTAAAGAAACACTGATCATTTTCCTTTCTGCACTGAGTGATGAAAGTACCGAAGTACGTGGATTGGAAACCGGTGCTGATGATTATTTAACCAAACCCATCAGTCCGAAAATTTTAGTAAGTAAGGTGAATGCATTGTTCAGGCGGTTGAATAATAAAGAAGCAGACGATGTAATCAATATTGGTGATCTTGCCATTGACAGAGAAAAATACATTATCCGTTACAAAGGAAATGACATCATCCTTGCAAGAAAAGAATTTGAATTGCTGGCACTGCTTGCCTCCAAACCCAACAAAGTTTTTTTACGCAATGAAATATTGAACCAGGTTTGGGGAACGGAAGTAATTGTTGGAGACCGTACCATTGATGTACACATCAGAAAAATAAGACAGAAATTAAATTTAGACTGTATTACCACTGTAAAAGGAGTGGGTTACAAATTTGAAATGCAGTAGGCACTTTTGTAATAGCCTTCTCTATACCTGTCATTCATATTTATTGAGTCAAGTCTGTAACTTGCAACAAGTTTACAGTTATGTTTTCAGCAAAGAATTTATCGCCACAACAATTGTCTGCTTTCACAGCTTGTATTATTGCGTTGCCTGTAAGCCTGGGTATTTATTTTTTAAAACCTGTTTGGTGGGTGGCGCTTGTGGGATTTGGTATTATTTTTCTTGGTGCTTACGGCCTTGTACTTTTTATGGTGCAGCAATTTATTTACAGGAAAATAAAATTAATCTATAAGCTCATCTCTCAAACAAAAGCAACTAAAAAAGAAGAGTTTTATTATAAAAATATTTTGCCTCAAAAAAGTATGGATGAAGTAAGGGAAGATGTGGAAGACTGGGCAAGACAAAAAAAAGCCGAGATAGAAATTTTACAACAGAACGAAGCTTACCGCAAAGAGTTTTTACAAAATTTATCGCATGAATTGAAGACTCCCATCTTTGCAATACAGGGTTATGTAGATACATTACTGAATGGCGCTTTGGAAAACCCCACTGTGAACCGAAAGTTTTTAAACAGCACTTCAAGAAATATAGACCGGTTAGTAAACCTGGCAGATGATCTGGATGAGATCAGCAGGCTGGAAGGTGGCGAACAAAAATTATTGCTGCAAAACTTTGTGATACAGGAATTGATTAAAGATGTGTATGAATCACTGGCTATAAAAGGGGACGAAAAACAAATAAAGCTCACTATTAAAAAAGGCTGTGAAGTTCCATTAACGGTAAATGCTGATAAAGAAAAAATAAGACAGGTGATCATTAACCTGGTAGACAATGCAATTAAATACGGCAAACAACATGGGGTAATAGAAGCCAGCATTTACAAAATTGACAGCAAAAGAATATTAATAGAAATTACGGATGATGGAATGGGTATTGCTGAAGAACACCTGGGAAGAATATTTGAAAGATTTTACAGAACAGATGCTGCCCGTAGCAGGAAAATTGGCGGCAGCGGGTTGGGTCTTTCGATTTGCAAACACATTATAGAGGCTCATGGACAAACCATGCATGTTCGCAGTGCTATTGATGTGGGTACCACTTTTGGTTTTACATTAGACAGCAAATAAATATTGACAGCGCTGCAAGCCCTTATAGGTTTGGTGCCTCTATTCAATTATTTTCTCTTCAATCTTTCCTGTCTGCTTATTTTTAATGATCACTTTCCTGGCACCATAATGCGTCATTTCTTCTTTAATTAAATAATGATCAGCATCGTATTCCACTAAATGGCTTTCTTTACTTAAGCCTGTTTTACCACGCCAGTCTTCCAGTAATACGGGTTCCCACAATTTTGTCTTAGCGCTTTTGTATGCTGCATCAATTACGGCGTTTACAATATAGCCGTCATAAAATGTTTCTCTTGGGGCAATGCCTTTTTCAATGCTCGAAAACATTTCGGCAAACATGTGGTTATATCCGAGATCATTCACTTCATCACCCACCGGGAATAGCCAGCCACTGTTACTTTCTGCTTTCTCCGCAATATAGTCTCCCCCTTTGCCGGTAGTAAACATTTCAAAACCGGTTCTTAAAAAATTATTGATCCAGATAGTTCCTTCCGTACCCATTACTTCATCCCGCAAATCCAATCCACCACGAAAAGTCCAGCTTACTTCAAACTGTGCAATCGCACCGTTCTCATATTTTATCAAAGCAATGGCATGATCTTCGGCATCGATGGGTTTTACTTGTGTATCTGCCCAGCACATCACTTCAATTGGCTTAATATCTTTTCCAATAAAACTTCGTGTAATTTCAATACAGTGGCAACCTAAATCTAAAATACATCCACCACCGGCCAGTTCCATATTCCAAAACCAATCACTGTGTGGGCCTGGATGTGTTTCCCTGCTCTTGGCCCAGAGTATCCTTCCCAATGCACCGCTCTTCACACTTTCATATGCTTTTAAAAATTTAGGTGCATACACAAGATCTTCCAAATAACCATTGAAGATGCCAGCTTCCTCCACAGCTTTCAACATACGCAACGCTTCTGCTGCATTACGCCCCAGTGGCTTGGTGGAGATGACTGCTTTTTTATGTTTACAGCAAAGCATCACTGCTTCTTCATGCAGATGATTGGGTAAAGCAATGCAGACTACATCAACGTCTGAATGAGCAACCGACGCTTCCATATTGGCAGTGAAATGCTGGCAGCCATAATCTGTTGCAAACTTCTTCGCACTTTCTTCCTTGCGGGAATAAATACTTGTAATAATGTCTTTGCTTCTTTGACCCAATATAGAATCTGCATAAAAGCGTCCGATAAAACCTGACCCAAGCATTGCAATACGTTTCATTTTTCTGAATTTTAATGTAGGTCTTAAAGTTAAGTAAAACGTTTATTCATCACAGCAGTTTTATTGAATGTTTTAATACAAATATTCATGTTTTGTTAACAACCAGTTCATAATAAAGAAACATCGCCGTTAGAACTTTGATGTAAACTATACCATTGGAAAAAGAAAAATGGAAGTTGCAGTTATTTTCGATGTGCATCTGGGTACTTATGGATGCCGTGCTAATGAACTGTCCTTTTAGTAAACAGCAACCAGTTACTCAACTGGTTTAGATTAACACTTGATGCAAGGACTTTTTTAGAAGCTTCCAATTACAAATAATTGATAAATTCAAGAATTAATAAGGTCATTTAAATTTTTTATTTTTCTACTAAGGTTTGCTTTTAAACCATAGTTAGAAAATATTAATGTTACTACGCAACCTTATTAACTTATTTAAGCAAGATATTATAAGCAGGATACAGCATTAAATACAATTACAACTTGCCAATAATTTCTTCCGCATATCCAAATGACAACGTCATACCAGCACCGCCCAATCCATTAATTATATAAACTCCCGGCTCCGGTGAAATAAAAAGTTCAGTATCGCCATTGGTTAATTTTGGATAAATACCATTCCAGCTTTCCTTCACTTTCCAGTTTTTAAATTTTGCAATCTTCTTTAAATAAGAAAGCACCAAAGTATTGATCTCATCTTTATCAAAAGGGTCATGTGTTAAGCCATATTCATGTGAATCACCAATGGTCAGTTCACCCACTTCATTTTGTGCCACCATTACATGTATGCCCCAGTTGATGTACTCACTCATTTCCTGGTTATATCTTTCTTTTAATTTTTGTAAAGAAGGCGCTGCAGCAAAACTTTTATAATGAATCAATGATAAGCCACCGCAAAGTGCAGGACCGATCCGCCAGTTATCTGGTTGTTTTTGCAAACGCATCATCTGCAGTTTACATTTGGTGATGGGTAGTTTTAAATATACTTCCGGGTACAATGTTTCAAAATCAGCTCCGCTACATATAAAAATTACATCGGCCTCATATTCTTCGTTGTGGCCGATATAGGCCGTGTTATCCGCAATATAGGTAATGCATTTACCCCAGTAAAATTCAACTCCATTTTTTTCTTTCAGGTAAGGAGGTATCAATTCGATGGCGTGCCTGGCATCTACCAGCAATTCGTCTTTACTGTATAATCCGCCCAGCAAACCATTTGATTCCACCGCTGATGAAAAATCCCCCACCTGGTCTCTATTCAACAAAGCAACAGTTCTTTCTTTATTGTAACAGTCATACAATTCATGCAGCACCTGCATTTCATCTTCATGATGTGCCACATGTATACTACCTGCTTCACTGAACCAGATATTGGCTTCTGCACAGATCTGTTTCCAGATACTCCGGCTTTGCAAAGCTCTCTCATACAATTTACCAGACGGTTGCCCAACCGGCCATATCATTCCGAAATTCCTGATAGATGCACCCACCGCTTTATGACTGCGTTCAAAGACTTTTACTTTAAATCCTTTAACGCCCAGTGCCCTTGCAGTTGCCAGACCTACAATACCTGCGCCGATAACGATGGCTGTACGTTGTTCCATATAGCTAAACCTTTTTTATGCTTATTTAAAAAATACATAATAGAAAAAATGGTGGCGAATACACCGAAAATTGA
Source organism: Chitinophagaceae bacterium (assembly GCA_043759175.1). Classification (GTDB taxonomy): domain Bacteria; phylum Bacteroidota; class Bacteroidia; order Chitinophagales; family Chitinophagaceae; genus Ferruginibacter. Next base: position 8,378 of record JAYVLZ010000400.1, read on the forward strand.
AAAGCCAATCACAGCATTTGAAAAAAAACTCACCCAGTGCAACTGAATGTGAAAACCCTCTTTACCTAACAAAACAAGCATACTGCCGAGGTAACCAAAAGAGTCAGCACAATACATTAAGAAACCAACATTGCTATTGATCCTGAAAGCAGCGATCATTCTTTCAAACAGCATACAGTTAAAAGGTATGTAAGCCGTATACAAACCAATGCCCACCAAAATCATCCAGTTGGCAGGATGGATGGCCTGTTTTAAAAAAAGCCAGGTGGATACTCCGCTCAATACAAAGCCCAGTATAATTAACCCATGAGCAATAATAAATGCGTTGAGATTTTTTTTGACAAACACTAAACTCGCAATCAGTATCAAAACAATAATGGTAACAGGAATTTCTGTTTGGGTAAATATAGCTGCCTGGTCAGCGAAGCCCAATTCGTTCCAGATATCAGCAGCAAAATTATCCCTCATATCCCTGAAGATGGTGAGAAAAACATAGATGATGATCAGCAATAAAATACCCGGAAAAAATCCAGCGATCAGTTCTTTCCTTTCCTGTTTACTCATTGGATTTCTTATATGCCTTACCTGGATATCGGCAGCCGTGGGAGCTGGTATTATTTCTAACAAAAAAACAAACAATAATAAAGGCAGGATAAAAATAAAACCAGTAGCAAATGGCACCCAAAATTCGGTAACATGCCAATGAATCATTAAATACTTAGCTACCGATTTTACAAAGCCGGAAGAGAAAATAAAACTTACCGCCAATGCAGCACCGATAAAATCAGTTGATCTTCTCCCCTCGATATAAGAAAAAATAATACCCCAGATGATACCTAAAGGAAATCCATTAAAAAAAAGAAAAATAATATTTACAGGGGGAGGCACCACTGCAAAAAAGAATAAAGACAACCAGGAGATTCCAACTAAAACAAGGATCATCTTCCACCTGCCAATCTTTTTTAACTCTGCAATAAATTTTATTCCGTAAAATTTACTGCAGACGTATCCAAGAAGTTGTGTGATGACTAAACAAACTTTATAACTGATACCCCAAAAACTAAGGCCATCAAATGTGGCTACTGTAAAGGGCTTACGAAAAGCATATACTGTTCCATAAGTTAAGAATACAGCAATTGCTGCAAATACAGCTACTACAGTTGGGTGATTAAAAATTGTTTTTTTTATGGGAGTATTAGTTTGCAACAGCCACTGGTTTTATCAATGATGGCAATTCCTTCAGATCATCAATAATTACATCTGGCAGAGGCTTTGTTGCATGAATAAAATTGTGATTATAATTAACCTATCCTTTTTTATTGTTAGGCTATTTTAATGCTTTGTGGTTTTGTTGTTTGCAGCATG
>JAYVLZ010000401.1:0-4782 GCA_043759175.1 Chitinophagaceae bacterium
TCCCGGGTAGATGTTTTTGGTATTCGTGGTGGCGAGCCGGCTTCTTATCTTAACTATGATACAGCGTCCAAAGCCGCTGCTGGGGCACAGGTATTTGCAGGCTTTAAACCCGGCGGAGGCGACAAAAGCCGGAATGCAAATGCTGCGTATGTTGACATGGAATTGGACATCACCAAAAAATTTCTTGTAACAGGTGCTTTACGGTTTGAAAATTATACTGATTTTGGTTCTACGTTTAATTATAAATTTTCTACCCGTTATAAGATCAGCGATAATTTCAATTTAAGGGCTTCTGCCAGTTCAGGCTTCAGGGCACCTTCCATGCAACAACGTTTTTATGAAAAAACAAGCACCCTGTTTGTTTCAACTCCCGGAGGTCTGGTAGCTACTGAAAGCGGCACTTTTACCAACGATAGTAAAGCAGCAGAAATTCTTGGTATCCCCAAATTAAAAGAAGAAACCAGTCATAATTATTCTGTTGGGTTGGCGGCGAAGCCATTCAAAGGTTTTGAAATTACAGTGGATGCTTACCAGGTAGATATTAAGAATCGCATTGTACTTACTAATAATTTCACTGGTGGCAATAACCAGGCATTAAAAAATCAATTAGCGGCAGCAGGTGCAAGTACAGCTAACTTTTTTTCCAATGCTATTGACACCCGTGCCCGGGGATTAGAAACTGTGTTTTCGTATAGTACAAAATTTGCAGGTAAGCATTCATTGCGGGCTACATTGGCTGCTATATTTATTGATAACGAGGTTAAAAAAGGTGCTGATGGAAAGCCAATTATTCATGCTTCACCCATCCTGGTAAGTAGCGGACAATTGGGCAATTATTTTAACAGGGAAGATCAAAGCCGTATTGAAGTGGCTAATCCTAAAAATAAAGTAAGCCTTACGTTGAATTATAAAGTAAACAAGTTTGGTGCTATGGTTCGTTTGGTGAACTTTGGAAAAGTGGTATATCTGGATCCTTCTATTGACCCGGCTAACCCCGGTGCTTTTCCTATGAATGCATTTAATAACAATACCCGGGAAACGCTGGACCAGGAGTTTGCTTCAAAATTGGTAACTGATGCTTCTCTTTCTTATCAAATTACAAAAGTACTGGGGCTTACTATCGGTGCTAACAATTTGTTTGATATTTACCAGGACAGGCATACCCATAGTACCAATATGAGTTCAGGACGTTTTATTTTTAGCCGCAGGGTGCAGCAGCAAGGATTTAACGGGGCCTACTATTTTGCCCGTATAAAATTTGAATTACCTGTAAAAAAATAACCAACTGTTTTTTATTGCAGGGCTATCGTTTATTTTAACGGTAGCCCTTTTTGTTTGTTGATATAATGGGTTGCCTACATTTGCACATCCTGAATTATCAAAAACTACCATCATGCACAAACGAATCTTTCTTTCTTTTCTTTTTTTGTTGGCTACTGTAATTTGTTTCGCACAATTAAAATCTCCCGAAGAATTTTTGGGATATAAAATCGGCAGCCGCTACACTCCACATTGGAAGATTGTAAATTATTTTAATCAGGTAGCGGCTAATAGTACGGCAACTGTTAAGCTGGAAAAATATGGTGAAACGAATGAAGGTCGTCCATTGCTGGTTACTTTTATCAGCAGTGCAGAAAACATCCAGCGACTGGATGCAATCCGTAACAACAATCTCCGGCTGGCCAATCTGTCAAAAGATAAAGCGGCAGCTATTGAAGAAAATGCCCCGGCAATAGTTTGGCTAAGTTATAATGTACATGGTAATGAAACATCAAGTTCCGAAGCAGCCATGATGACCATCTGGGCATTGGTAGATCCTTCAAATACTAAAACAAAAGAGTGGTTGAAAAATACAGTGGTTGCTATTGATCCATGTATTAATCCTGATGGAAGAGACAGGTATGTAAACTGGTTTAATTCTGTAGTAGGAAAAAATGCTAACCCGCAAAGAATATCCCGGGAGCATAGAGAGCCTTGGCCCGGTGGAAGAATCAACCATTATAATTTTGACCTTAACCGTGACTGGGCATGGCAAACACAGGTGGAAAGCCAGCAGCGGATGAAAATGTATAATCAGTGGATGCCGCAGATACATGTTGACTATCATGAACAGGGAGCTAACCAACCCTATTATTTTGCACCGGCAGCACAACCCTATCATGATGTTATTACCCCGTGGCAGCGGGATTTTCAGGTAGCTATTGGAAAAAATCATGCAAAATATTTTGATTCCAATGGTTGGCTGTTTTTTACCAAAGAAGTTTTTGATTTGTATTATCCTTCGTATGGTGATACGTATCCTACTTATAATGGTGCAATAGGGATGACCTATGAACAGGGTGGCGGCCCGGGCGGTGGTGCGGCCGTAATAAATGATGAAGGCGATACATTGACTTTGCTGGACAGAGCTACGCATCACTACACCACAGGACTTAGTACCATTGAAATTGCTTCCCTCAATGCAGGCAGGTTAATAAAAGAGTTTCATAAGTTTTTTAATGATGCGGTTGCTGTTGGTGTGGGAGAATATAAAACGTATGTTATCCGAAATCTTCCAAAAGATAATGAACGTATAGATGCATTACTCGAATTGCTGGACAAAAACGGTATTCAGTACGGTGCTGGTACGGGAACTGGAAAAGGAAATAATTATCTGACTGGTAAAGATGAATCGTTTACGATGAATAATGATATTGTAGTAAGTGCTTTGCAACCCCGGTCAGCAATGGTGAAAGTATTATTTGAGCCGAAAGGAAAATTAGTTGATTCCGCCACTTATGATATTACTGCCTGGGCCTTGCCCTATGCCTATGGATTGGAAGCTTATGCAAGCCGTGATAAAATAAATAGTACTGGTGCTGTTTCAAGAAATAAAGTAACGAATGAAGATGCTACCTATGGTTATATCATACCATGGAATGGTACTAAAACAGTAAAGGCAGTTGGCCAGTTATTACAAAAAGGAATTTTACTGCGCTATGCAGAGCAACCATTTGAAGTAAATGGAAATAAGTTTGACAGGGGGGCTGTTATTATTTTAAAAACGGCTAATAAATCTTTTGGAAATAATTTGTGGCCAGAAGTAAGAAAAGCTGCTGATGGCAATAATGTAAAACTCTTTCCTGTTTCAACAGGTTTTGTTGATAAGGGATATGATTTTGGTAGCAGTAAAGTACATCCGTTTAAAGCACCCAAAGTGGTATTGTTGACTGGTGAAGGCATAAACCCCAATGCAGCTGGTGAAATATGGCATTTCTTTGAGCAACAAATAGATTATCCCATTACATTAATTAATGCAACAGATATTGGCCGGGCCAATTGGAATGATATTGATGTAATAATTATGCCGGAAGGAAACTATAAATTTCTAAGTGATAAAGCACAGCTTGATGCCTTCAAAGATTGGATTAATAAAGGTGGAAGGGTAGTGGCATTGGAAGGTGCGGTTAGTGCTTTGTCAAAAGCTGACTTCGGTATTAAATCGAAAAAGGCAGATGAAGCAGATAAGAAAGATGAAAAAGTAAGTTATGATGTGCTGAAAAAATTTGAAGACAGGGACAGGGATTTTATTCCCAATATAACACCCGGTTCTATTTATAAAGTAGAGTTGGATAATACCCATCCATTAGCCTATGGTTATCCCAATTATTATTATACATTAAAAATGGATGATAATGTATATGAATTTTTTAAAGAGGATGGTTGGAATGTGGGAATAATTAAAAAGGATAACCAGGTGGCAGGATTTGTAGGTGCAAAATTGAAAGATAAATTAAAAGATGGGCTGGTGCTGGGTGTACAGCAAATAGGAAATGGATCAATTACTTATTTAACAGATAATGTGATGTTCCGTAATTTCTGGGAAAATGGTAAACTAATGCTTTGTAATGCTGTTTTCCTGGTTGGCCAATAAGGTTTTTAAGAATAAATAAGATGAATAATACAGCCGGTTTTGCAGCCGGCTTTTTTATTTATCAGCGGCAAAACTACTTTGCCAACAAGACTTATATTCGCTTAATAATTTTGGATAATGAAAAAAGTGATTGTAATTATTTCGCTGATCTTGTGCCTTCTTTCTGCCACATTTTCCCAGGCTCCGCAAAGCAGCACATCTGCGGACATGTACCTGGCCATTCGCAAGCTGAATGTACTTGGCTCAGTCTTATATATTGCTGCACATCCCGACGATGAGAATACAAGATTGATTGCTTACTTATCCAAAGACAAATTATACCGCACCGGTTATTTATCTATGACAAGGGGTGATGGCGGACAAAATTTAATTGGTGATGAACAGGGTATTGAACTGGGATTGATAAGAACCCAGGAATTATTATCTGCCCGGAGAATGGATGGAGGCGAACAATTTTTTTCAAGAGCTTTTGATTTTGGTTATTCTAAAACCCCGGAAGAAACATTTACAAAATGGGATAAAGAAAAAATATTAAGTGATGTAGTTTGGGTGATACGAAAATTTCAACCTGATGTTATTATTAATCGTTTTCCTGTAACCGGCGAGGGTGGTCATGGGCATCATACCGCTTCAGGTATTTTAGCAAATGAAGCGTTTACTGCCGCTGCTGATCCTGCCCGGTTTCCGGAACAATTAAAATATGTTTCAGTATGGCAGGCCAAAAGACTTTTATGGAATACATTCAACTTTGGTGGAACTAACACCACCCGGGATGATCAGTTTAAGATAGATGTAGGTGGTTATAATCCATTGCTGGGAAAGAGCTATGGTGAGATAGCTGCTGAAAGCCGCAGCCAGCACAAAAGTCA